>CANFKS010000141.1 GCA_947447625.1 Rhodospirillales bacterium
AGTTCGCGCCCGATCAGCATGCGGCGGATTTCGCTGGTGCCGGCGCCGATTTCGTAGAGCTTGGCATCCCGCAGGAGGCGGCCGGTGGGGTAGTCGTTGATGTAGCCGTTGCCGCCGAGGGTTTGGATGGCTTCGAGCGCCATCCAGGTCGCTTTTTCGGCAGCGAAGAGGATGGCGCCGGCGGCGTCCTTGCGGGTGGTGCGGCCGCGGTCGCAGGCGGCATTGACGGCGTAGACATAGGCGCGGGCGGCGTTCATCACCGTGTACATGTCGGCGATCTTGCCTTGCATGAGTTGGAATTCGCCGATCGCCTGGCCGAATTGCTTGCGCTCGTGGATGTAGGGCAGGACGACATCCATGCAGGCCTGCATGATGCCGAGCGGGCCGCCGGCGAGGACCGCGCGTTCATAGTCGAGCCCGCTCATCAGGACACCGACGCCGCCGTCGATGGCGCCGAGGACGTTTTCGGCCGGGACTTCGCAGTTGTCGAACACGAGTTCGCCGGTGTTGGAGCCGCGCATGCCGAGTTTGTCGAGCTTTTGTGCGCAGGAGAAGCCTTTGAAGGATTTTTCGATGAGGAAGGCGGTGATGCCGCGGGGGCCGGCTTCGGGCGCGGTTTTGGCGTAGACGACGAGGGTGTCGGCGTCGGGGCCGTTGGTGATCCAGAATTTGGAGCCGTTGAGGACGTAGCGGTCGCCGCGGCGTTCGGCCTTGAGGCGCATGGAGACGACATCGGACCCGGCGCCGGGTTCGGACATGGCGAGGGCGCCGATATGCTCGCCGCTGATCAGCTTGGGGAGGTATTTTTCGCGCTGGGCCGGCGTGCCGTTGCGGCGGATCTGGTTGACGCAGAGATTGGAATGGGCGCCGTAGGAGAGCCCGACGGAGGCGGAGGCCCGGCTGATTTCCTCCATCACGACGCTGTGCGCGAGGTAGCCCATGGCGGCGCCGCCATACTCCTCCTCGACGGTGATCCCGAGGACGCCGAGATCGCCCATTTTGCGCCAGAGATGGTTGGGGAACTCGTTGGATTTGTCGATGTCGGCGGCGATGGGGGCGATTTCGGCTTCGGCGAAACGGCGGACGGACTCGCGGAGCATGTCGATGTCCTCGCCGAGGGCGAAATCTAGGCCGTAGTCGGTGTTGGACGTCATATCTTGGGTCCTTCGGAGGAAAGCGCTTCTTTTTTGAAAAAAGAAGCAAAAAACTTTTATCCGGATGGCTTCGCCGCTTTCCCCGGGCACCGTCGGGGTGAAGTTTTTTTGCTTCTTTTTTTCAAAAAAAGAAGCGCTTGCTTACCCCTTCAACTCCGGAAAATCCTCCTCCCGAAACTCCGATGGCGCGCGATCCGTGCGCGCGTTTTCGGCCGTGCGCAATTCGACGCGGCGGATTTTGCCGGAGATGGTTTTGGGCAGTTCGCTGAATTCGATACGGCGGATGCGTTTGTAGGGCGCGAGGTGGGTGCGGCAGTGTTGGAAGATGGACAGCGCCGTGGCGGCGTCGGGCAGGTGGTTGTGGCCCAGGGTGATGTAGGCTTTGGGGACGGCAAGGCGCATGGCGTCGGGCGCAGGGACGACGGCGGCTTCGACGACGGCTTCGTGTTCGATGAGGATGCTTTCGAGTTCGAAGGGGGAAATGCGGTAGTCTGCGGCTTTGAAGACGTCATCGGCGCGGCCGACATAGGTGATGTAGCCATCGGCGTCGCGGGAGGCGACGTCCCCGGTGCGGTAGACGGTGCCGGTGACGGGTTCGATGGTGCCGTCGTCGAGTTGGTAGCCGCGCATCAGGCCGGCGGGACGGTGATCGAGGGGAAGGCAGACGGCGCCTTCGGTCGCCTCGGTGTCATCGGCGTCGAGCAGGCGGATGGTGTAGCCGGGCATCGGGACGCCCATGGAGCCGGGCTTGACGTTGAGGCCGGGGGGGTTGGCGATTTGCAGCGTGGTTTCGGTTTGGCCGTAGCCGTCGCGGATGGTGAGGCCCCAGGCTTGTTCGACCTGGTCGATGACTTCGGGGTTGAGCGGCTCGCCGGCGCCGCAGACTTCGCGGAGTGCCACTTTGTAGGATTTGAGGTCTTCCTGGATGAACATCCGCCAGACCGTGGGCGGCGCGCAGATCGAGGTGACCTTGTGTTCGACGAGGGTGGCCAGCAGCGTTGGGGCGTGGAAGCGGCCCTGGTTGGCGATGAAGATGGCCGCACCGGCGATCCAGGGGGCGAAGAAGCAGGACCAGGCGTGTTTGGCCCAGCCGGGGGAGGAGATGTTGAGGTGGATGTCGCCGGGTTGCAGGCCGAGCCAGTAGGCCGTCGAGAGGTGGCCGACCGGGTAGGTGGAGTGGGAATGCAGGACGAGCTTGGGTTTGGCGGTGGTGCCTGAGGTGAAATAGAGGAGGATGGGGTCGTCCACATGGGTGGGCCCGTCCGGCGTGAAGTCGGGGGGGGCGAGCAGGAGGGTTGCGTAGTCGGTGCTGCCATGGGGGGTTCCGCCGACGGTGATGCGGGCGATGCCAGAGGGGAGGTGATCGAGCTTGGCTGCGTCTTCGGCGGCGGTGATGACGAAGCGGACACGGGCGCGGGCGACGCGTTCGGCGAGGTCGGGGCCGGTGATGAGGGTGGTGGCGGGGACGACGACAGCCCCGAGTTTCATGGCGGCGAGCATGATCTCCCAGAGCGGTGCCGTGTTGCCGAGCATGAGGAGGATGCGATCGCCGCGGGTGACGCCGAGGGCGCGCAGGCCGTTGGCGACGCGGCTGGAACGGTTCGCGAGCTCACGAAAGCTGTAGCGGGCGGCGCCGGCGCCGGTGATGATGAGGGCGGGGCTGTCGGCGAGCGGGCCTTGGGCGAGTTCGCCGTCGAACCAATCCAGCGCCCAGTTGAAATGGGTCATTTCCGGCCAGCGGAACCCGTTATAGGCCGCCCGGTAGTCGGTGCGGTGGGCGATCAGGAAGTCGCGGGCGGCTTTATAGGCGGCGATCGACATCTCAGCTGTCTCCGCCCGGTTCGGCGGAGGCGCGGGCGAGGCCGGAGAGCCATTCGAAGACGACGGAGAAATCGCGGCCGCCTTCGCCGGCGTCGGTGAGGTCCTGGTAGAGCCGGGCAGCGTGGGCGCCGAGGGGGGTTGGGGCCCCCACGCTCTCGGCGGCGTCTTGCGCGAGTTTGAGGTCTTTCAGCATGAGGGCGGAGGCGAAGCCGCCGGTGTAGCTGCGGTTGGAGGGGGCGGTGGGGACGGGGCCGGGGGCGGGGCAATAGGTGGTGAGCGCCCAGGATTGGCCGGTGGAGGTGGAGGTGATGTCGAAGAGTTTCTGGCGGTCGAGGCCGAGTTTATCGGCAAGCACGAAGGCCTCGGAGACGCCGAGCATGGCGACGGCCAGCATCATGTTGTTGCAGATTTTGGCGGATTGGCCAGCGCCGGCGGGGCCGGCATGGATGATGTTGCGGCCCATCGCCTGCAGGATCGGGGTGGCCGCTGCGAAGGCCGCGTCGGAGCCGCCGCACATGAAGGTGAGGGTGCCGGCGATGGCGCCGCCGGTGCCGCCGGAGACCGGGGCGTCCAGCACGTCGAGCCCTTTGGCAGAGGCGATTGCGGCGACGTTCCGGGCGGTGGCGACGTCGATGGTGGAACTGTCGATCAGGATCGGTTTGGTGTTGAGCCCATCGAGGATGCCGCCGCCGCCGAGATAGACCGCGTCCACATGGCGGCCGGCGGGCAGCATGGTGACGATGGCTTCGGCGTTGCGGATGGCATCCTGGATGGAGGTTGCGCCGAGGCCGCCATTGGCGACGTGTTTGGCGACGAGGTCGGGCGAAAGGTCATAGCCCGTCACGGTATGGCCGGCTTTGAGCAGATTGGCCGCCATGGGGAGGCCCATGTTGCCCAGGCCGATGAGGGTGATGTTCATGCTGCCTCCAGAAGTTTGCGGGCGATGATGACCCGCATGATTTCGTTGGTGCCTTCGAGAATGCGATGGACCCGCAGGTCCCGCACGTAGCGTTCGACGCCGGTGCCCTTGATGTAGCCGTAGCCGCCGTGGAGTTGGAGGGCTTCGTCGCAGATGCGGTGACACAGATCGGTGGCAAAGCGCTTGGCCATGGCGCAGTGCTTGGTGGCGTCGGGGTGCCCGGCGTCCAGCGAGGCGGCGGCGCGGTGGACCATGAGGCGGGCGGCGTCGAGGTCGGTGGCCATGTCGGCGAGCTTGAATTGCAGGGCCTGGAAATCGGCGATCGGGCGGCCGAAGGCGTGGCGCTGGCGGACGTAGGCGAGCGCGCTGTCGAGGCAGGCGCGCGCGCCGCCGAGGGAGCAGGCGGCGATGTTGATGCGCCCGCCGTCGAGCCCCATCATGGCCAGGCGGAACCCCTCCCCTTCCCGTCCCAGCCGGTTTTCGATGGGCACGATGCAGTCGGCGAACGTGACGCTCGCGGTGGGCTGGGAGTTCCAGCCCATTTTGCGTTCGGGGGCGCCGAAGGAGAGGCCCCGGGTGTTGTTTTCAACGACGACGCAGGAGATGCCGCGGGCGGTGGTGTCGCCGGTGCGCAGCATGGTGACGTAGAGGTCGGAGATACCGCCGCCGGAGATGAAGGCCTTGGAGCCGTTGATGCGGTAGGTGCCGTCGCCGAGGTCATCCGCGCGGGTGCGCAGCGCGGCGGCGTCGGAGCCGGAGCCGGGTTCGGTCAGGCAATAGGAGACGAAATGTTCGGCGGTGAGGATCTTGGGCAGGTATTTGGCGCGCTGCTCATCCGTGCCGAAGCGGGAGATCATGCCGGCGACCATGTTGTGGATGGTCAGGAAGGCGGCAGTGGAGGGGCAGGCGCAAGCGAGTTCCTCGAAGATGATGGCGGCATCGAGCCGGCCGAGGCCGGTGCCGCCATGGGCTTCGGGGATGTAGATGCCGGCGAACCCGAGGGCGGCCGCCTCGCGCAGTTCGACGGCGGGGAAATGGCATTCCTCGTCCCATCGCCCGGCATGCGGCGCGATGCGTTCGGCGGCGAAGCTGCGGGCCGTGTCGCGGAAGGCGCGCTGATCCTCGGAGAGTTCGAAATCCATGCCGTTTCCCTGCCTTTGCCCAGCTATAGCCGGTCATGGGGCGGGGCAAAAGGGCCGGGTGCTTGCCTGTGCCGGCGGGCGGTCGCACTATCGGGGCTTGATTGGGAGGATCGTCATGCGCGCCAAAGTGCGGGATACCGAGATCTATTTCGACATCGAGGGCATGGGCCTGGTGCCGGACGGCAACCGGATGCGGGAGAAGCCGGTGGCGTTCGTCATCCATGGCGGGCCCGGCGGCGAGCATGCCGGTTTCAAGCCGGGAATGACCCCGCTCTCCCAGAAAATGCAGATCGTCTATTTCGACCATCGCGGGCAGGGGCGCTCGGCGCGCGGGGATGTGACGAAATACACGCTCGATGAAAACGTCGAGGACATGGAGGCCTTGCGCCAGCATCTCGGGCTGGGGCCGATCGTCTCAATCGGGACGTCCTATGGCGGGATGGTGGCGCTGGCGCATGCCGCGCGATATCCCGATGCGGTGTCGCATCTGGTACTGATCGTGACGGCGGCGCATGCGGGGTTCAATGCGCGGGCGCGCCAGATCGTGGCCGAGCGGGGCACGGCGGAGCAGAAGCGGGTTTGCGACCAATTATGGGCGGGGGAGCTCAAGACCGAGGCGCAGCTGCTCCATTATTACGAGACGATGGGGCCGATGTATTCGGTGAAGTTCGATCCGGTGGCCGCCAAGGCCGCGCGCGCGCGGGGCATTCTGGCGCCGGATGCGATCAACCAGGCCTTCGCGCCAGGCGGTTTTTTGCAGAATTTCGACCTGCGGCCGGAGCTGGCGAAGATCACGGCGCCGACGCTGATCTGCGCCGGGCGGCATGACTGGATCTGCCCGGTGGAGTTCAGCGAGGAGATCCATCGGCTGATCCCGGGCTCGGATTTCCGGGTGTTCGAACACGCCAGCCATTCGATCCGCAGCGACGAAAGCGAGGCGTTGAACGACGCGATTGCCGGGTTCGTGGTCTACAAGACGCGATGAGCCTGACGTTCGACACGGTGACGCTGCGCTTCGGTGCGGCCGAGGTGGTGGGCGGCGCGAGCTTCAGCGTGGCGCCGGGTGAGTTTGTCTCGATCGTGGGCCCGACGGGCTGCGGCAAATCGACCTTGCTCAACCTCGCAGCCGGGCTGATTGCGCCGTCGTCGGGCCAGGTTCTGGTGGGTGGGCAGCCGCTCACCGGGCTCAACCGGCGGGCGGGCTATCTGTTCCAGGGCGAAAGCCTGATGCCGTGGCGCACGGCGCGGGACAATGTGGCGGCGGGGCCGGAATTCGCCGGGGCGTCGCGGGCGGCGGCGGCGGCGGCGGCTCAGACATGGCTCGCACGGGTGGGGCTGGCCGGGCATGGCGAGAAATATCCGCACCAAATGTCGGGCGGCATGCGCAAGCGGACGCAACTCGCGCAGACGCTGGTGCTGGATCCGCCGATCCTGCTGATGGACGAGCCGTTCTCGGCGCTCGATGTCCAGACGCGCCAGTTGATGGAAAACGAGTTGCTGGCGATATGGCAGGCGGATATGGGCCGTTCGGGTCGCAAATCCGTGCTGTTCATCACCCATGACCTGGAGGAGGCGATCAGCCTGTCGGACCGGGTGATCGTCCTGTCGGCGGGGCCTGCAACGCGGCCGATCGCGGAGTTTGCGATCGATCTGCCGCGGCCGCGCGATGTGGCGGAAATCCGGCTGACGCCCGCGTTCCGGGCGATGGAGGAGCGGATCTGGGCGGTGCTGCGCGACGAGGTGTTGAAAGCCTACCGGGCGGGGGCGGCGGCATGATCGGGGTGTGGCGCACAGGGCTGGCGGTGGTGCTGCTCGGGTTGTGGTATGCCGGAACCGAGACCGCGGTGCTGTCGCCGCTGTTTTTCGGCCATCCGTTGAAGATTTTCGCGGTGATCGGCGAATGGTTCGCCAGCGGGGACATCTGGCGGCATTTGGCGATCACCATCACCGAGACGCTGCTGGCCTTTGCCAGCGGCACCATCAGCGGCGTGGTGGCCGGCTTGTGGCTCGGCCTGTCGCCGCGGACGCAGGCCGTGCTCGATCCCTTCATCAAGGCCGCCAATGCGATGCCGCGCGTGATCCTGGCCCCGATCTTTGCGATGTGGTTCGGGCTGGGCATCGCCTCGAAGGTGGCGCTTGGCTTCACGCTGGTATTTTTCATCGTGTTTTTCAATGTGCTGCAGGGGGTGCGCGAGGTGCCGCCGGTGGTGCTGAATGCGGCTCGGATGCTGGGGGCCTCGCCGCGGCAATTGGTGCGGCAGGTCTATCTGCCGGCGGCGTTGTCGTGGGTGTTCAGTTCGCTGCATGTCTCGGTCGGCATGGCGTTCGTGGGCGCCGTGGTGGCGGAATATCTCGGCAGCTATGCCGGCGTCGGCTACCTGATCCTCCAGGCCGAGGGGATGTTCGACGTCGATACCGTCTTCGCCGGCATCATCGTGCTGACCGGTTGCGCGCTGGTGCTGGATGGCGCGGTCAGCCTGGCGGAAACCCGCCTGCTCGTGTGGCAACCGCGTGCCGATGCGGCGCGCGAATCCTGATTCAAATGGGAGATTCCAACATGTCCAAGCTCACGCGCCGCGCCGTTCTCGCGGCCACGATGGCGCCGCTCGCGGTGCCGCCGCTCGCGACGCCGGCCATCGCGCAATCCCGCATCAAAGTGAAGTTCGCCGGCGGCGGGGTGGCGCTGTATGGCTACATGCCGTTCTTTGTCGCGACGGGACGGCAGCTTTGGCAGAAGCATGGGCTTGACCCGGATATCGCGATGTTCCCGGGCGGGGCGCCGGCGATGCAGGCGGTGTTGGGCGGCTCGTCGCAGATCGCCTGCGGCTACTACGAGCACACCGTGCAGATGGCGGCCAAGGGCGCGAAACTGCAGGCCTTCGTGTTGCAGGCGCAGAATTCGGGCCTCGCACTCGGCGTGCGCAAGGCGCTGGGCGGCGAAATCAAGACGATCGCCGATCTGAAGGGGCGCAAGATCGGGGTTTCCGCGCCGGGGTCGGCCACGCATATGTTCGTCTTGCAGTTGCTGGCCAAGGCCGGGCTGAAGGCGGGCGATGTCTCGACGATCGGGGTGGGGACAACGCAGACCGCGCTTTCGGCCTTCGAGCGCGGCGATATCGATGCGTTGTCGTTGTTCGATCCGATCATGATCGACCTCGAACAGCGCGGCCTCGCGACGGTGCTGGCCGATGCGCGCAACACGGCGGGCTCGACGGCGATCTTCGGCGGGCCCTATGCCTCGGGGTCGCTTTATGGCGATACGGGGTGGCTCGACAAAAATCCGGATGCGGTGCGCGGTGCGGCGGCAGCGATTCTTGAAGCCGTGACATTTCTGAAAACTGCGGCACCGCGTGAGGCCTTGGACTCCCTGGAAAAAGGCATGTGTTTCCTTGGCGCGCCAGTATGCGATGCTGGGTTTTCTCAAAATCGCGAGGCTTTTCAGCATAATGGCCGTATCACGCTGGAACAGGCCCAA
Organism: Rhodospirillales bacterium; assembly: GCA_947447625.1. Classification (GTDB taxonomy): domain Bacteria; phylum Pseudomonadota; class Alphaproteobacteria; order Acetobacterales; family Acetobacteraceae; genus CAIYPH01. The sequence continues at coordinate 8,512 of CANFKS010000141.1, forward strand.
ACGGTGCGGCGGATGCTCGACAGTTTCAATCCCGAAATTGCGGCCGCGAAAATCGACCTGTCCGCCACGTTCACGGCGCGGTTTCTGGCGGGTTGATACCCAAACCCAGTGATCGCTGCTCTTCCGCGATCACAGGGTTGCGGTATGCGCGCCGGGTTGGTGGGCGGCGGCGCGCAAAAAAAGCTCATACCAAGGGTCGCACTTTGCGAGCCTTGGTATGCGCGCCGGGCTGGTGGGCGGCGGCGCGCGGAAAAAGACTCAGACCACGGGTCGCGCTTTGCGAGACTTGGTATGCGCGCCGGGCTGGTGGGCGGCGGCGCGCAAAAAAA
>CANFKS010000142.1 GCA_947447625.1 Rhodospirillales bacterium
CCGCGCCCAGGTAATTGCCGAGCTGGGGAATGCCGGAGGGCTGGATGCCCGAGAAGATGCGCTGCATTGCGAGTGTGTCCGTGGGGTTGGGGGAGGCGTGGGTTCTGACCGAACGGGGGTATCGGGTCAAGGTTTTGCAGAGATTTGCGGGGCATGGTGCGTCGGTCGTCGATGCGCAGGACCGTGGGTTGCGCAATGTCGGTGATCGTAGCGGGGGTTATCGCGTCAGAAGGAGGTTCGTTGCTGGCTGCGCATGCGCGCGGCGATGCTCTCGCCGATCATCGTGCGGGTGAAATGGGTTTTTGCACGACAGTCGCTGGGCACCAGGGCTGCGTTGGCGACGCGCAGGCCGGGAATGCCCTTCACGGTACCGTCGGGGTTGGCGGCGCCGCGCGGGTCCTCGAGGTGATCATGCACCCATCGGTGCTGGCCTCCTATCCCAGCCAGCCGCTCTAACGCTTTATTTTATCGCCTGATTCAGACTTTTGGTGATCTCGCCAAACATCATCAGGCTCTAGGGAGAAGCGGCGATCCGGCTGTCCTCCAGTGTGATCCGGTGATCATGCAGGGCGGCGACCGTCGGGCGATGGGCAATCGAGACGATGGTGGCGCTGGGCAGGCGGACGCGCAGGAGGGCATAAAGTTCGGCCTCCGATTCGGGATCGAGGCTGGCGGTCGCTTCGTCGAGGAACAGCCAATCGGGTTGCGCGAGCAGGGCGCGCGCGATCGCGAGACGCTGCTGCTCGCCGCCGGACAGGCGTTGGGCCCAGGACCCCTCGTGATCGAGGGCGGGTTCGAGATGGCCCAGGCCGCAGGCGCGCAGGGCGCCGCGGATCGCATCGTCCGAATGGGCGGCCGTGGCGCCGGGATAGCAGAGCGCGTGTCGCAACGTGCCGAGCGGAAAATAGGGGCGCTGCGGAAGAAACATGCATGTTCCGGTGGGGTGGATGATCCCTCCGCTGCCGAACGGCCACAATCCTGCCATGGCGCGCAGCAGGGTGGATTTGCCGGTGCCGGAACGGCCGGCCAGGGCGAACCAGGCGCCGGCAGCGAAGGTGAGGTTCTGGTTGTCGAGGAGGATACGGCCATCCGGCAGCGTGAGGCTGAGGCCCCGGAGGGTGAAGTCGGAGCTGCTGCTGGTGGTGTGGCTGATGACAGGCGGTGTCGTGCGGGCCGCGTGGATTGCGCGGTTGAAGGCGGCCAGGCGTTCGACGGTGGCGCGCCAGGCGGCGATCGACGAATAGGCATGAACGAAATAGGCCATGCTGTTCTCGACGCTGCGAAACGCACCGGTGGTTTGCATCATGGCACCGAGGGCGATTTCGCCTGCGAAGTAGCGTGGGGCGGCGACGATGAGCGGAAAGATCACCGCGATCTGGTCGAACCCGGCGGTGAAGGCGTTGAGCAGCTTCGTGCGGTCCATGATTTGGCGGAAATTGGCGATCACCGCGGCGAAGCGGGATTGCGCGGTGGCGCGCTCCTGCGCCTCTCCGCCGTACAGGGCGATGCCTTCGAGGTTCTCGCGCATCCGGGCGAGGCCGAACCGGAAATCCGCTTCGACCCGCTGCTGGCGGAAGTTCAACGCAGCCAGCGGCCGCCCGATCAGATGGGAGAGCGCGGTGCCCGCGGCCGCGTAGAGCAGGCAGACCCAAACCATGTAGCCCGGGATGTCGAGACCGAGCAGCCGCAGCGGGCCGGAGAGGGTCCAGAGGATGGTAATGAAACTGAACAGGGTGACGAGGCTGGAAAGCAGGCCGAGGGCCAGGCTGAGCGTTTCATCGGCAAAATCGCGGAGATCGTCGGCGATGCGCTGATCGGGGTTGTCGGTGCCGTAGCCGCTGGTATCGCCGGACAGGGCGATGCGCCAGTAGGCCCGGTCCGACAGCCAGTCGCTCAGCAGTCGCTCCGTCATCCAGCGGCGCCAGTTGATGCGCAGCCACTGGCTCAGATAGGTCCGGTAGATCGACAGCAGGATGAACACCGCTGCCAGGCCGCAGAAGCCGGGCATGAAACCCGTCTCGTTGTTGCGCCAAAGTAGAAGGAGTTCCCAAAACGATACGAGATCCTTGGCGGCCAGGGCATCATAGAAGGCGCGGTTCCAGTAGCTGAACTGCACGTTGATGGCGACCAGAACGAGATTGATGGTGACGATTGCCGCCAGCAGTCCGCGCGCTGCCCATCGCTCTTCGGAGCGGAAGAACGGCAATGCAAGCCGCCATGCGTCGTGCAGGAAAGGGCCGAGTCCGCGCATAGGCAATGTCCTCTATGGAAACCGGAGTGAGGCGGTTCATACAGGGGTTCGCGACGAGGGGGCAGGGGCGGTGCGAGCGTAACCGCCAGAGGTGTAACCTAGAGCTCGATGATTTTGGGCGGAATCGCCAAAAATCATCGAGCTCTAGCGGCGGGCGCCCGGCAGGGTTCCCGGTCGGCCGAAGAGCCAGCCTTGCCCGTAATGGACGCCGAGTTCGCGCATCAGGGCAGCCTGATCCTCGGTTTCGATCATTTCCGCGACAACCTTCGCGTCGGCTTGCCCGGCAAGTTCGACCATCGCAGCCACGAATCCGCGTTCGCGGGCACCGCGTGCGGCGGCGCGGACGTAGAGGCCGTCGATCTTGACGTAGTCGACGCCGAACGCGCGCAAATAGCGGAACGCGGCCCCTCCGGCCCCAAAATCGTCGAGGCAGACCGGTACGCCATGGGCGCGGAATTGCGCGATCGCATCGGCCGCAGCGGCCATATCGTCGATTTCAGCTGTTTCGGTCAGTTCGATCAACAGGCGATGGGGTGTGTGCGCGGGGCCGACCACGTCGGGATGGGCGGCGAGGAGCTCGAGCACCCGCTTGCGGAACGGCTGGCTTTGCATGGTGAAGCCGGAGACGTTGACCGCCACCGTCGCGGCGGCGGAGGACCGCAATGCGTCGAGCGCCTCCTCCAACACGGCGACGTCGAGTTCCTCGGCGAGGCCGACCATCTCGGCGAACAGGACGAAATCCTGAGTCGATTCGCTGGGATAGTCCTCGTGCCGGCTGGGGCGGAGCAGGGCTTCAAAATGGTGGATCGTGTGGTCGTGTAGGCCGACGATGGGTTGGAACTGGAGGCGGAACCTGCGCTCGGCGATCGCCTCGCGCATGGCCCGGGCGCGTTGGCCGGAGTGGGCGATGATGCCGGCGAGACCGTCCTGCGCGCCATCGGCCTGAGTGGCGGCAATGCCGCCGGCCGCGAAGCGGCTGACCGCGTAGCGCAGCGTGCGGGCGGCCTGGGTCGGTGTGAGACTGCCAGGGTCGAGCGCCATCGAGGCTACCTCGACGCTTGCGATCCCCGCCGCCGGACCGTTGCTGACGACATTGCGCACGCGCTCGGCGAGGCTGCCGATATCGAGTTCGTCGTTGCCGAGGATGCCGTAACGGCCGGCAGCGATTTCGCCGGCGAGCACCCCTGAGCCGGATTCAGCCAGTACCGCGGCAATCCCGGAGCGCAGCATCGCGATATCCTCGGCGGCCAGACGCGATTGTAAGTCGTTCCAATATCTGACTTCGAACAGCCCCATGCGCCCCGCACCGCCGGCGCGCAGGGCGAGTTCGGCCTCGCGGACGAACAACAATGGTTCATCGAAGGCGGGCTGGGGCCCCGCTGCGGGGTCGGGCGCGATGGGGACGGGGCCGATGGTGAAGCATAGCCGCGCCGGCGGGCCCGGCATCATCAGCGCTGCGATCGTAACCGGGGTGGATGCCCCGTCAGCCAAGCGCAGGACGAGGGGGACGATACGGCCCTTGAGGGTAACACTTGCCATTGCCATCGCCAGTGATGCCTGGTCGGCCGCGATGAACAGGCGCGAAATGCGCCGTCCGAGGAAGGTGCTCGCCTCGGCGCCGAGGCGTTGAGCGAAGGCGCCGTGGGCGAATGAAATCACGCCGTCGAGCCCCGTTTCGACCAGCAGGTCGGCGGCGGCGAAGGCGAAGGCCAGGAAACGGTCTCGTGGCTGGGGCATGCGCTGGCCTTTTGGCGGGATGTCTTCAGCATGGCTGCCCGGATTTAAGAAAGGATGAACGCGAACGGCAGCCTTGACTCGGCATGGTTTGTACACTGAATGAAAAGATGAATTTCAATCGAGGCATTCGATGACGCCTTGGCCGACGCCGCAGCAACTCCGTTACCTCCTCGCTTTGGCCGAACATGCCCATTTCGGCCGCGCCGCTGATGCCTGCGCGGTGACGCAATCAACCTTGTCGGCGGGTATGCTGGCGCTTGAACGCCAGCTTGAAGCCGCCATTCTGGATCGGGGCGCAGGCAAGCGGGTGGTGTTCACGACGCTTGGCCGCGAGGTGGTGGAGCGCGCCCGGCTGGCGATGGCGGCGCTGACGGCGGTTGTGGAGACGGTGGATGCGGCGCGTGCGCCGATGAGCGGCCCGCTGCGGCTCGGCGTCATCCCGACGGTTGGGCCATTCCTGCTGCCTAAACTGGTGCCGGCGCTGCGCGTGGCGTTCCCGAAGCTCCGGATTTATCTGCGCGAGGATACAACGGAGCGGCTGCTCGACCGGCTGGCGGGTGGGGGGCTCGATCTGGCGCTGCTTGCGCTGCCTTGTGCGTGCGGGGGGGCCGAGGCGCTGCAGGTGGCGCGGGATGATTTCGTTGCGGCGCTGCCGGCGGGGCATGCGCTGGCAGCGCTTGATGTGGTGCCGGTTGCGGCGCTTGCTGCTGAGGCGTTGCTGTTGCTTGAGGATGGCCATTGCCTGCGCGACCAGGCGTTGCAGGCCTGCGGTTTCGCGCGCGGGCAGGGGCCGGCGGGGGAGGGGTTTGCCGCGACGAGCCTGCACACGCTGGTATACATGGTGGCTGGCGGGCTCGGTGTGACATTGCTGCCTCGTATCGCGGTCGAGGCGGGTATTGCTGCCGGTACCGGGATCGAGTTGCGCCCCTTGTCCGGCACGGGGACGTATCGGACCCTGGGCCTGGCCTGGCGGCCGGATACCCCGCGGGCCGCGGATTATCGGGCGATGGCGCCGGTGCTGGCGGGGGTGCTCTGACCTATTTTGGCCGTCCGCCCGCGCTTGCGAGGATGGCGGCGCCGAAGGCCGCGCTGCCGATCGTGACGACCGCCATCAGCCAGCGCAGGCGCAGCGCGGTGGCTTCATGGTCGATCATCATGCGGGCATGCATCGCGATGCGTTCGGCGGCAATGCGGGCCTCCATGTTGCCGCCGATCGGCAGCAGGGCGGCGGCGCTGTCATCGAGACGCGGGCGCAGGGCCTCCAGCGCGGCGGCAGGGTTCGGCGCGGCAAGGGCGGCGCGGGCGGCATCGAGGGCCTCGTCTCGCAGCACGGCGCGTTGCAGAGCGATCGGAGCGGCGAAGGTGGCGAACATTCCGGTCATACCAACGACCGCGAAGGTCAGGATGAGGAAGACGAACCAAGTGCTATCGGGTTTTTGCATGATCCTGCACATCGCGCCGCACGCCGGGCGCGTCAATGGGAGGCAGGCCATAGCCACGGCGATGGATCAAAGTTAACCTCGGCTCATGAGCAAAAGCCCCTATCTGTTTCCCGCTGCCGACCTGCCGTTGCGGCAGGCGAACCCGCAACTCAAGGTGCGCGAGGCGATGACCGGGTTCGGCATTGCGCTGCGCTACCAGGAACGCGCGCCTGATCCGGTCGATGCGCCTGAGCGCAACTGGTGCGTCACCGGACATTCGGTGTTCGTGCTGTCCGGCCGCCTGCGCTACCGTTTCGATGACCATGAGGTGGAGGCGGGCCCTGGCGACATGCTGCATATTCCGGCTGGCGAGGCGCATCGGCACAAGCCGTCTGTGCCGGGGCCCGAGACGGCGCGCTATGTGCTGACGGAATTTCCCGAAACCTGAGCGGACTCTGCCGGGCGCGGCAAGGATTGCTTCAGCTTTCGGCATTACATTGGATGTGTGACCCATGATCACCGCCCTGCCGTGGCGCGGGGGCCATCATGGGATGACGAAACGGCCTCGCGCGGGTTAGGCTTTCGGCATGACCCATATTCTCCCCAGCCAGCGCGACCTGTTCGAAATCCCCGACGATGTCGTCTATCTCAATGCAGCAGCCTATGTGCCGCTGCCCCGCGCGGTGCGCGAGGCCGGGGAGCATGGCGTGTTGACCAAAAGCCATCCCTGGAACATGGGCCGCGAGCAGGGCAATGCCGAAGCCGAGCGTGCCCGCAGGGCGGCGGCAGGTCTGCTCGGTGTGACGCCTGACGATGTCGCCATCACCGGGGCCGTGAGTTACGGCATCGCGACGGCCGCGCGCAATCTCCGCATCGCGCGGGGCAGCCGGGTTCTGATGATTGAGGGCGAGTTTCCGTCGCTCGCCCTGGTCTGGTCGGAACGCGCTTGTGCTGCCGGGGCCTTGGTTGAGTTGGTCCCGCGGCCGGCTGACGCGGATTGGACCAGCGCCCTGCTTGCTGCCATCGAGCGGCCCGGCGCGCCGCCGGTCGGGCTCGCTGCGCTCACTCCGACGCAGTGGAGCGATGGCGCGGTGATCGACCTGCCGCGGGTTACGGCGGCGTTGCATCGCCAGGGCGCGCGCATCGTCATCGACGCCACCCAGTCGACCGGCGTGCTGCAACTCGATATTGCCGAGCTGAAGCCGGATTTCCTGGCATTTCCGACATACAAATGGGTGTTGGGCCCGTACAGCATCGCCTTCCTCTATGTCGCCCCGGAGCATCAGGGCGGCCGCCCGCTCGAGGATCACGGTTCGGCGCGTGCGGGGGCGGACTATATCGGCACGGCGCGTCGCTTTGATCGTGGCGAGCGCAATGATCCGATCGGCCTGCCCATGGCCGCAACAGGCATGGAGCAGGTGCTGGCCTGGGACAACGGGGCCCTGCAGGCGCGCCTGCGTCGGCTGACGGATGGGCTGGCCGAGGAAGTTGCGGGCATGCGGGGCGTATCGGTGGTGCCGCGCGATCTGCGGGCACCGCATGTGCTCGGTATCCGCCTTGTTGGCGGCATGCCGTCTGGTCTGGTGGAGCGGCTGGCGGCGCGCAATGTCCATGTCGCGGAGCGCCAGGGCGTGCTGCGGGTCAGCCCGCATGTCTACAACGAGGACCGCGACGTCGTGCGGTTCGGCGCGGCGCTGCGGGCCGAACTCGGTTAGAGCGGGATGCCTGCTGATCGCAAATTCATCCCGCTCTAACGCCTTGTTTGATGGCCTGATGATTTTTGGCGGTTCCGCCAAAAATCATCAGGCTGCTCGGCCGTGAGTGCCCGGTGGTGACGGTTTCGTCATCGCCGGGGCTGGATCGTTTCCCGCTGCGAGCGGCCCGATGGCCGCCCGAAATCCGAGAGTATGTCCCATGGGCTCCATCAGCCTGCGCCGCCTCGGTGTGCTCGCACCGCATCCCCTGTTCGCCAATCTCAACACGGTCATCGGTCCGGGCGACCGGGTTGGCCTGATTGCCGGCAATGGTGGCGGCAAGACCACGCTGCTGCGCTGCCTTGCCGGGCTGCTGGAGCCCACCGAGGGCGAAATCATTCGCTCGCGTGGTCTGCGCGTGGCCTATGTCGAGCAGGACATGCCGGCAAACCTGCTCGGCCTGCCGCTGGCCGAAGCGATCCGCCGGGCGCTGCCGCCGGTCGAGCGCGAGGCCCAGGCCTGGCGGGTGGATGTGATGCTCGATGCCTTCGCCGCCCCTGCCGCGCTGCATGACCGGCCCATCGCCGAACTGAGCGGCGGCTGGCAGCGGCTTGCTTTGATCGCGCGCGCCTGGGTGAGCGAGCCGGACGCGCTGCTGCTCGACGAACCCACCAACCATCTCGACCTCGCGAAAATCCAACTCCTCGAGCGCTGGATCCGCGAGGAGGCCGGCGACACGCCGATGGTGATCGCGAGCCATGACCGCAGCTTCCTCGATGCCAGCACCACGCGCACCGTGTTCCTGCGCCCCTCGTCCTGCCCGTCCTACGCCCATCCCTACAGCCGGGCACGCGCGTTGCTCGCTGATGATGACGCGGCGCATGAACGCAAACTGGCCAAGGACGGCAAGGAGGTTGACCGTCTGCGCCGCAACGCCGCCGATCTCAAGAACGTCGGCGTCAACAGCGGCAGCGACCTGCTGCAAAAGAAGGCGATGTATCTGACCAAGCGCGCCGACTCGCTGGAACAGACCCTGCGTCCGGCCCATGTGGAGAAATCCGGTGACATCCGCCTGGCCAATCGCGGCACGCACGCCAAGGTGATGCTCGCGCTTGCCGACCTCAAGGTGGCCACCCCGGACGGCACGATGCTGTTCCAGGTAAAGAAGCTTGACCTGTTCCAGCAGGATCGTGTGGTGCTGCTTGGGCGCAACGGAGTTGGCAAGTCGGTGTTCGTGCGCATGCTGCTGAGGGCGATGACCGTGGCCGACAGCGTGGCCGGCATCCGGGCCAGCCCCTCCATCGCGCTTGGCTATGCGGACCAGCAGATGTCGCATCTGCCGGAGCGCGAAACCCCGCACAGCCATATCGCCGGCACCTTCCGGCCCGGCGACCAGAGGGCGACCGCATTATTGGCCGGTGCCGGCTTCACGCTCGACATGCAGCGACGCCCCATCGCACAGCTTTCACCGGGCCAGAGGGCACGGCTTGGCCTCCTGGCGCTGCGTCTCGCCGAGCCCAACTTCTACCTGCTGGACGAGCCGACCAATCACGTCGACATCGCCGGGCAGGAGCGCCTCGAGGCTGAAATGTTAGCCCATGCGCCGTCCTGCATCGTGGTCTCGCACGACCGCAGCTTCGTCCGCGCCATCGGCAC
>CANFKS010000143.1 GCA_947447625.1 Rhodospirillales bacterium
ATCATCCCGCCGACAAAGTTGATCGACCAGGGCGTGACGAACGAGGCGACCTTGGAGATTTTCTATCGCAACTCGCGCTATCCCGCGACCTGCCGCGGCGACACGCGGGCGCTGATGGCAAGCGTGGAACTCGGGATCCGGCGGATGGGAGAGATTGCGGGGCGGTTCGGGCCGGCGGTGCTGGCCGATGCGCTCGGGCAGTTGTTCGAGCGCACGCGGGCGCTGGTGCGGGCGAAACTGAGGGAGACGTTCCCGGTGGGGACGCATCGGTTCACCGACGCGCTTGATACCGACGGGCATGGCTCGGGGCCGGTGCGGCTGAGGTTTGCCCTCACCCGGACGGAGGATGACCGGTTCATTCTCGATACCTCGGACAGCGATGACCAGACCAAGGGGCCGGTCAATTTCATCATGAACCCCGATGTACCCGGCATGGCACTGGGCTTGTATTTCATCGGCGGCGATGCGGCGCAGGTGTGCAACGCCGGCGGGCCGCGCGCGCTGGACGAGGTGATCCTGCGCGAAGGCTCGGTGTTGCGGCCACGGTTTCCGGCGCCGCTCGGCATGCGCGGCATGACGATGATGCGGATGCTGGCGACATTGAACGGGCTGATCAATGTGGCCGGCACGCCCGCGCCGGCAGCGCATTCGGCCTATGTGATCATGCTGCTGCGGGGCTTGGCCGGGGGCAAGCCGTTCCTGATGTCGGACGGGCTGGGCGTGGGCTATGGGGCGCGGCCGTTCGCCGATGGGATCGACATGGTGTATTTCGTCGCCCAGGAAAATTATCCGGTTGAGTTTCTGGAACTCGGCTATCCCGTGCGGCTGACCGCCTATGGGGTGAACCGGGATTCGGGCGGGGCCGGGCGGTGGCGCGGCGGGTGCGGGATCGTGCGGGAATATGTGATCCTGGCTGAACACTCTGAACTCGCGGTGCGCATCGACAGCGTGACCAATCCGCCATGGGGGGTGAATGGCGGGAAGTGCGGCGGCGTGGGCGGGGCGGTGGTCAACCCGGGGCGGGCGGATGAGCGGATGCTCAAGGCGTTGTCAGACGGCAACGTGCTGAAGAAGGGCGACATCTTGCGGATTTCGACCGGCGGCGGCGGCGGCAACGGACATCCGTTCGATCGGCCGGAGGCGGATGTGCTGCGCGATGTGGCGGACGGGTTTGTCTCAGTCGAGGCGGCGGCGCGGGACTATGGGGTGCTGATCCGCGACGGTGCGGTGAATGCGGCGGCGACGGCGGCGTTGCGGGCAAAGCGCCCCGCGGCGGCGGCTTTTCATCGGGTGGAGTATGTCGATGCCATTGTTTAAATCCTTGGCGGCTGAATCCGGCTTCTCGGTCGCGGTCGATATCGGCGGTACCTTCACGGATATCACCTTGCAGGACCCGGCGAGCGGGCGGGCATGGCGGGCCAAGACGCCGTCGACGCCGGCCGATCCGTCGCAGGCGTTTTTGACTGGGGTGAGGCTCGCCTTGGCGGCAGCGGGCGTGAGCGAGAGCGCGATCGGGCGGGTGCTGCATGGCACGACGGTGGCGACCAATCTGATCCTGGAGGGCAAGGGGGCGCGCACGGCGCTGATCACCACGCAGGGGTTCCGCCATGTGCTCGATATCGGGCGGCAGGATATTCCGCGGCGGGCCAATCTGTATGCCTGGATCAAGCCGCGCCGGCCGGTGCCGCCGTCGCGCGTGCTTGAGGTGGTGGAGCGGATCGGGCCGGGTGGGGTGGTGCTGACGCCGCTCGACGAGGCGTCAGTACTGGCGGCGGCGGACGCATGCCGGGGGCTTGCGGTACAGTCGGTGGCGATTTGTCTGCTGCACAGTTTCGCGCATCCCGCGCATGAGCGCCGCGTGGCGGAGATCCTGCGCGCCGCGTTGCCGGGGGTGGCGGTGACGGCGTCGGTCGATGTGTTGCCGGTGGCGCGGGAGTATGAGCGGAGCCTGGTGACGATCCTGAATGCCTCGGTGATGCCGGCGATTTCGACATATGTGGGCCGGTTGGGGGAGCGGTTGGCGGAGGCGGGGATCACGGCGCCGCTGTTGCTCATGCAATCCAACGGCGGCGTGGCCGGGGCGGCCGCGATAAGGCGGGCGCCGGCGGTGACGGCGCTGTCAGGGCCGGCGGCGGGCGTGGTTGGGGCGCGGGAGGTGGCGCTGGCGGCTGGGATCGGCAACATCATCACCGTCGATATCGGGGGCACATCGGCGGATATTTGCCTGATCAAGGATGGGGTGATCGGGCTGACGAGCCAGGGCAAGGTGGGAGAATGGCCGCTGTGTCTGCCGATGGTGGACATGGTGACGGTGGGGGCTGGCGGAGGCTCGATCGCACATGTGGGCGACGGGGCGCTGACGGTGGGGCCGGCAAGTGCGGGGGCCGATCCGGGGCCGGCGTGCTACGGCAATGGCGGCATGGCGGCGACGGTGACGGATGCGCATGTCGTGCTCGGGCATTTGCCGCCGGCGCTGCTGGGCGGGCGCATGCAGCTTGATCCGGCGGCGGCTGAGGCGGCGGTGTCTCGCGAGGTGGCGGGGCCGCTCGGGCTTGGGCTGCATGATGCGGCACGCGGGATATTGGCGATCGCGGACAGCAATATGGTGGGTGCGATCCGGGTGGTGTCGGTCGAGCGCGGGCATGATCCGCGGGATTTCGCGCTGGTGCCGTTTGGCGGCGCGGGGCCGTTGCATGGGTGTGCGCTGGCGGAGTTGTTGGGGATCGGCACGATCCTGGTGCCACCGGCGCCGGGGGTGTTGTGTGCGGAGGGGTTGCTGGCGGCGGATTTGCGGGCCGAGTTCCAGCGGGCCCTGCCGGTGGCGGGGGCGCCGGATGCGGCGTTGGCCAAGGCAATCCTGGACGAATTGCGGGCAGAGGCAGCGTCCTGGTTTGACGAGGAACGGGTGTCGGGGGCGGATCGGGGCTGCATCGATATCGCGCTGATGCGCTACGAGGGACAGGGCGGGGAGTTGGCGGTAGCCTGGGGCGGCGATGCTGACGCCGCGGTGGCGGCGTTCCAGGCGGCGCATCAGGGGTTGTACGGGTTCGTGCTGGAGAGCCCGGTGGAGTTGGTGACCCTGCGGGTGGAGGCAACCGGGCGGTTGCCGGCGCCGGTGTTGGCGCCGCCATCATCGGGCGGGGCGTCGGCGCAGGGCATGCGGCTGGTGCATTTCGCGGGGGGGACGCGGGAGGCGGTGGTGCTGGATCGGGCAGGATTGCTGCCCGGGCAGCCGGTGGCAGGGCCCGCGGTGTTGACGCAGCTTGACGCAACGACGCTGGTGGCGCCGGGCTGGGTGGCAGAGGCGCATGCGTCGGGGGCGTTGATCCTGCGACGCGGGTAGGTCAGGGCGCGGTGGGATATGGACCCAGGCGTTGGGCGAAGCGGGCGATGGCTGCGAGGCCGAATGGCGTGGGAGCAAGGACCGGCGCACGGTCGAAGACTTCAGGGATGCCCATGCGGGCGGCGACGAGGCGTTTGCCGTAGCAGATCAGGTGGTCGATGGACTGCATGACGAAGACGATGGCGGGCAGGATGTCGCGGTAGAGGCGCTCGGCCTCGGCTTCGTCGCCCCGTTCCATGGCGGCCCAAAGGGCAATCTGGACGTCCATGCAGTCCGGCGCGGGCACCAGGCCGGCGCATCCGGCGCGGAAATTATCGGGCAGCTCGAGGCCGCCGCGTCCGTTGAAGACGGCAAGGCGGCCTTCGGTTTCCTCGACGACGCGGCGGATCAGGACAGCGGGGCCCTCGCCCTTGAGGACACGGAAATTGGGGTGGCGGCGGGCGAGTTCGGCGATAGCCGGGGGCGAGAGGCCGATGCCGAGATATTCGGGAGCGTTCTGGATCGCCATGGGGATGGTCGCGCGGTCCATGACGGCAGAAAAGAAGACCTGCAGATCCGCTTCGCTCATCCCTGGGGTCCGCGGCGGTTGCAGGATGGCGAGGCTGGCGCCGTGGGCCGCGGCGTGGCTGACGGCGTCGAGCTGGGCCTCCGGGGTGGGGCCGAAGATGGTGACGGCGAGGGGCAGGCGGCCGGCGAGGTCCCCGGCGGCCCATTCGACGACCTGGCGGCGTTCGGCGGGGCTGAGTTTGGCGACTTCGGTGGCGAGGCCAAGCACCGCCATGCCGCGGCCGCCGCTCTGCACGCAGAGTTCGGTCTGGCGGCCCATCAGGGTGCGGTCGAGCCGGTCATGGCGATCGAAGAAGGCGTAGAGGATCGGCCAGATGCCGGAGAAGGAAGAGGTCATGGCCAGGAGCCTCGCGCAGGCCTGCCCGTGCCGTCAACGGCTGACGCGCGGCCGTTTTCCTTATAAGGTGGGGCTATGTTGACCGATCTGCCCAATCTGCTGACCCTTTCGCGCATAGCCGCCATTCCGGTGATGGTGCTGCTGGCCGCCATGCGCACGCCCGATACGGATTGCGCGGCGATGATCGTCTTCTCGCTTGCCGGGATCACGGACTACTTCGACGGCAAGCTGGCACGGGATCGGGCGCAGATGTCGGATCTGGGGCGGATGCTGGATCCGATCGCGGACAAACTGCTGGTGGCGGCGGCGCTGATGATGCTGGTGGGGCTGAACCGGCTTAGCCCAGCCGGCCTGTATCCGGCGATTATCATCATGTTGCGGGAAATCCTGGTGAGCGGGTTGCGCGAGTACCTGGCGGGGATCCGGATCGGGTTGCCGGTAACGCGGTTGGCGAAATGGAAAACGGGGTTCCAGATGGGGGCGCTGGGGACGCTGTTGGCAGGCGCGAGCGGGGCGCGGGTGTTGCATCTGGATTGGCTGCCGGTGCCGGCGATCGGCGAGTCGATGCTGTGGGTGGCGGCGTTGCTGACGATCATGACGGGGTGGGATTATCTGACGGCCGGGTTGCATCACGCGAGCGGCGGCGACGGCCAGGGGCGCGATTGATGTGGATCCTGGGGCTGACCGGCTGGTCCGGCAGCGGAAAAACAACGCTGCTGACGGCGCTGTTGCCGGGCTTCATTGCGCGGGGCTTGTCGGTTTCGACGGTGAAGCATGCCCATCACGGGTTCGATCTCGACCAGCCCGGCAAGGACAGCTGGCGGCATCGGCAGGCCGGCGCGCATGAGGTGATGATTTCGTCGGGAAAGCGGTGGGCGATCATGCATGAGTTGCACGGACCGGAACCAAGCCTGAGCACGTTGATCGCGCAGTTGTCGCCGGTGGACCTCGTGCTGGTGGAGGGGTTCAAGGCCAATCCGCATCCAAAAATCGAGGTCCATCGGCCGGCGCTGGATCGTCCGCCGGTATGGCCGGGGCGGGCGGATATTGTCGCTATCGCGTCCGATTCGGCGGTCGAGGCGGCGGGGCGGCCGGTTTTGCCGCTCAACGAACCCAAAATCATCGTTGACTGGGCCATGCGCTATCTGCAATCCCATGACGCACTGCACACAACACCTTGAGTGTCGGCGCGCGCAGGAGCACATTGCGGCGTCGACCTCGCCATAAGGAACCCTTCTCGATGCGGCCCTATGCCACGCTTGGCCTTCTGCTCAGCCTCGCCGCCTGCTCGGTGATCGACGAGGGTATCGGTTCGGTCATCGGCAACCCGACGGACGGGCTGCTCGATTTCGTCGGAGACACTGTCTCCTTCAAATCCAACCCCAACCGCCCAGAGCCGGAGAGCGACACCATTCGCCGCGCAATGGGGCAGGATGTGCAATCCGACGCCCTGGTGTCCGAAACCGGCAACATCTGGCCGACAATGCCGCGCCAGGAGCCGACGATGCAGGAGTTGCAGCGGGCGCCAACTCCCACGCCCCCCGCCGCGGCGGCACAGCCTGCGCCAAGCCCGGCCATCGCATCGACGCCGCCCGCGCCGGTCCTGCTGCCGACGCAGCCCGTGGTGACCGCTCCTCCCGCGCCGGTGGCGTCTCCTCGGATTGCATCGGCGGACATGACAGCCGGCATGGCGCTGCCCACCCCCAATGGCAACGCAATCCTCACGGCTGGCCAGAATGGCATTCTGAGCTACACGCTGCCGAGCGGCGCGTCGGGCCGGGCGATCAACAACGGCAATGGCACGATGACATTGATCGGCACCGACGGGCAGGTGATGTCCGTGCCGGCACCGCGCTGACCCGATGGGCCGGGGTTCCATCAAAATCCTCTATTTCGCCTGGCTGCGTGAGCGGGTGGGCGTGTCGGAGGAGGATGTGGACCTGCCGGAAGGGATCGGAACCGTAGGGGCGTTGCAGGACTGGCTGCGGGGTCGCAGCCCGCGTCATGCCGCCGGACTGGTGACGGGCATGACAATCCGCTGTGCAGTAAACCAGGAATTCGCCGGGCCTGACGAGGCGGTGCGCCCGGGTGACGAGGTGGCGTTTTTCCCGCCCGTTACGGGGGGCTGAGATGGCAAGCGTGCGCGTCCAGGCCGCAGATTTCGACATCGGGGCCGAGACCAGGGCCTTGACCGGGGGGCGCGCGGATATCGGCGCAATCGGTAGTTTTCTCGGCACTGTGCGTGACATCGCGGGGGGACGGCGGATCACTGCGATGACGCTGGAGCATTACCCCGGCATGACGGAGCGCTCGATGGCCCGGATCGCCGCAGAGGCAGAGGGGCGCTGGCCGTTGCTGGGCTGCACGCTGATCCATCGGATCGGCCGGCTTTTGCCTGGCGAGAATATCGTGCTGGTATTGGCGGCCTCGCCGCATCGGCATGCCGCATTGGAGGCGGCCGGGTTTCTGATCGACTGGCTGAAGACGGCGGCGCCGTTCTGGAAAATGGAAGAGTTTGCCGACGGCGGGACCGGTTGGGTCGAAGCGCGGGACACCGATGGCGCGGCCGCGGCACGATGGGGCACTTTTCCAGGCGCCTGACGCCTCCGCGTTTACTTTGTGTTCATCAATTTGGGTGAGGCTGTCGGCAGACACAAAAAGGTGCCGCCATGCCCGATAATCTGCCTGCTCTGCCCCCGCATGACATATTGAGCCAGCTTGGTCTGGCATTGGCCGCGCATCAGGACGGCAATTATGCGCGCGCAGAGGCGGGATACCAGGAGGTTCTGGCGCGCGAGCCGGATCATCCGACGGGATTGCGACTGCTCGGAATGCTGTATCTGGCATCGGGGCGGCTGGAATTGGCACGCAGGATGCTAGGCGCGGCGCTCACGGCGGCGCCGGAGGATGTCGATACGCGGACCGCCCTTGCCGATGCGCATGCGGCGCTGGGCGAAGTTGGGCAAGCGATTGATGGATATCGGGCCGTTTTGTCGCAACGGCCGGGACACCATCCGGCGCGGATCAATCTCGCCAATGCGTTGCGTCGAACGGGCGACGCGGCAGGGGCGATCACGGAGTGCCGCCTCGCACTCGCCACCGCGCCGCGCTTGTTGCAAGGACATATCACGCTCGGGGCCAGCCTGTTGTCGGCGGGCAAAATGGTTGAGGCGATCGGGGCTTATCGCGCAGCGATCGCAATCGACCCGGCTTCAGCCGCGGCGCGGACCGGTTATGCCATGGCGCTGCTGCGCGAGTGGCGGGCGATCGATGCGCTCGATGCCGCGATGCAGGCATGCGATCTGGCGCCCGGACTGGCGGAGGCCTGGTTCGTGCGCGGGGCGGCAGAGCGAGCGCTCACGCGCTACGTGCCGGCACGTGCCTCACTGGAGCGGGCGCTGATGCTCGCGCCCGGCCATGCCCATGCGCGGCTGGCATTGGGCAATACGTTGGCCGATCTTGATGATCTGGCAGAGGCCGAGCGCGAAATCCGCGCCTCGATTGCCGCTGAGCCGGGATTGCCCGAGGCGCATGCGAGCCTCGGCTTCGTGTTGACGGCACGCGGGGATCCCAAGGGAGCCATCGCGGCGTGCGATGACGCGATCGCACTTGATGCGAATTTCGCACGGGCCATTTGGAACCGCAGCACCGCCTCCCTCTTGATGGGCGATTTCGCGCGCGGCTTCGTGGATTACGAGGAGCGGCGGCGCGATCCGTTGTTCGCCGCGAATTTCGCCGGGGCGCATGGCCCGGAATGGGATGGCGGGCCGTTGGCTGGGCGGCGGTTGTTGGTGATCGCGGAGCAGGGGTTGGGCGATGCGATCCAGTTTGCCCGTTTTCTGCCACTGATCAGCGGTGGATCTGTGGTGCTGGCTTGCGCCCCAACGCTGGTGCCACTGCTGCGCGGAATGCAGGGGGTTGCGGATGTGGTTTCACGCGACGCAGCGCCGCCGCTGCATGACTGCTTCGTCTTCCAGATGAGCTTGCCGCGCCTGCTCGGCACGACGGTCGACACAATTCCTTCGCCCCATGGCTATTTGAAGGTAGACCCGAAGCGGGCCCTGCCGGCGTCCGCGCGCGTCGAGGGCAGGCGTCGGGTCGGGTTGGTTTGGGCCGGAAATCCAGACCATCACAACGACCAGCGCCGCTCGGTTCCGACCGGAGCGTTGGCCCCTCTTGCTGCGCTGGAGGGGATCGACTGGGTGAATTTGCAGCGCGGCGCGCGGGGGCCGGAGTTGTCGCTGATGCATCGTCTGCCCGCGCCCAGTTCACGCATCACGGATTTTGCCGACACCGCTGCGTTGGTTGAGACGCTCGATCTCGTGATCGCGGTCGATACGTCGGTCGCTCATCTCGCGGGCGCGCTGGGCAAGACGGTCTGGATCCTGCTGCCGCACGCGCCGGATTGGCGCTGGATGCTCAACCGCGATGACACGCCTTGGTATGCATCGGCCCGGCTATTCCGGCAGGACCGGGCTGGGGACTGGGGC
>CANFKS010000144.1 GCA_947447625.1 Rhodospirillales bacterium
CTTGCCGCCGTCGATGACGGCAAAGGCGGCCTCACACTCTTTGCCCTCAACCGGGACCTCACCGGAGAAATGCGGATGGAGGTCGATGCCCGCGGCATGTCCAACCTCTCCATCGTCCAGGCCACGACGCTGCACGATGCAGATCTCGACGCCGTCAACACCAAAGCCAATCCCGACCGGATTATCCCCAAGACGCTCGAGGCCGTCACAATCGACGGCGCCCACATCACCGCCATCCTACCGCCAGCGTCCTGGAGCGTGATACGCCTCAAGGCTGAGTAGCCTGAATTATGCATGACGGGTGGCGGTCATAGGGACAACCCGCTGATCTGATGTGGGGGTTGTGTGTCGATACCAATACTATCCGATCCCGGACGCGCCATGCCCGTCAGTCACGAAGCTGCTCCCGTCTTGTCCGGCCTGTCACCGATCGGTGGTCGGACGATCGAGGTGCGCTTCCATGGCGGGTTGCTGTCCTCCGATGACGCCATGCTGGTGCTCCGCCAGATCAGGCAGCGGTTGGGGAACGCGCGGCGTCTTGCAGCCAGCAAGTCCGATCCGCTGTTCAAGCCGGCGATCGCCCGCCTGCACGATCACCTTGACCTGTGCTCGCAATCCACTGTGTAGCGCGCCGAAAACCTCCCGGATCGGCACGCGATGCTGCGCATGGGACGCGCCATGGTCGACTACGACTGAGAGAGTGTATAGTCCCGGGCTGAGGTGGTGCGGGTAAATTTTGAACACTGACGGATTGGAGTTCCATGCGTCGCAAATGGATTGGAATGGCGTTTCCCATTTCAATACCTTGAGATATTTGGAGAAGTTTTATGCCGTGACTGTGCCGCGACAATCTGCGTGAGAAAGCGCGTCAATCAGGATCAGAAACTGTGACCGTAACGAGAACGATGTTGCGTGGTCTGATTGTTGCTGGCAAGTCCTGAATTTTGGTCTGATTGTCGCTCGGCGACATGCCTTCGATATCTTCGATTGTCGCGTAGCTCTGTGGCCGTCCTGGGCCCTTGTTCTTGCGCTCGAGCGCGGCGCGACGGCGGTAGCTGTCGACGTTGATTTCGAAGATTGTGGCGTGATGCACGATGCGACGGCCGGCGTCGACGTGCAGGATGATCGCATCGAATGCGACATCTGGGGCTGGGCTGGTGGTTTCACCTCCTGGCTGATTGACCACATCGTCATCCCCGGCAGTCCGCGGGAACGCGGTCCCTGGGAGGAACTGGCAAAGCTGCTGGCGCGGGACTGGCCGCGGACGTCCGGTGGCGCGATGCGGGTCGCCAAGGTCTGCGTCGACACCGGCGGACGCGACACCGCCTCGGTCTATGGCCATCTGCGGCACCTGCGGGATCCGCGCATTGCGCCGACCAAGGGCGTCGACGGCTGGAACCGGGCGCAGCCGGTACAGGGGCCGACGCTGGTCGATGCCCTGGTCAACGGGCAGAAACTGCGCCGCGGCTTGAAGCTGTGGACCGTGTCAGTTTCGACCTGGAAGGCCGACCTCTATCGCCGGCTGTGGCTTGGACGCGGTGAGGCCGAGGATTTTCCAATGGGCTGGGTGCATCTGCCCCGCGGGATCGAGATCGAGTGGGTGAAGCAGCTCGTCGCCGAGCAGCTGCGCACGGCCAAGGACACCTTCGTCCGTTTTACGAGGCCTGAATGATTGCGCGCCTACGATCGGCCTGGCAGGCGTTCCACGGCTATGCAGCGGCGGGCGATCTGCGCGCCTCGGTCTGGGCGCCATCCGGCGGCAGCGCCAACAATGAGGTGGCCGGCGCCGCAGCGCCGGTCGCGCGTCGGGCGCGCGACGCCGTGCGCAACGACCCCTACGCCGCCCGCATCGTCGATCTCTGGACCGGCAATGCCGTAGGCGCCGGCATCACCACCCGCTGGCCCGATGCCGCCCATGCCACCGCCTGGCGCCGTTGGTCGGACAGTACCGAATGCGAAGCCGAACGACGGCTCGATCTCTATGGCTTGCAGGCGCTGGCCATGCGCGCCGTGGTAGAAAGCGGCGAATGCTTCATCCGGCTGCTGCCAGCCGAGATCACGCCGGCCAATCCGGTCGGGCTCCGCCTCCAGGTGCTGGAGAGCGACCACCTCGACACCATGCGCACCGGGCTGCTCGACGGTCTGGCCACGCTGCAAGGCATTGGCCTCGACGATGCCGGGGCGCCCGCCATCTACTGGCTGTTCCCGCGTCATCCCGGCAATTGGTGGCCCGGCATGCCGGCGGCCTATGCCAGCGAGCCAATTGCGGCCCGCGACGTGCTGCACCTCTACCGCAAGCGCCGGCCTGGCCAGTTGCGCGATGTCTCCTGGCTGGCCCCGGTGCTGATGACCCTGATGCCCGATCCCACCACTGAGACCACCACCGCGGTTCTGTCTGTTGCCGCATCTGCACCGAGCAGGACCTGCACGAGGCCGACGAGATCTTCTCCACCGGGAACTACAACAAGGTCGTCCCCTGCA
This sequence comes from Rhodospirillales bacterium, assembly GCA_947447625.1. GTDB lineage: Bacteria > Pseudomonadota > Alphaproteobacteria > Acetobacterales > Acetobacteraceae > CAIYPH01. The sequence goes on from CANFKS010000144.1 coordinate 2,482, forward strand.
CCCGGTTCGAAACCCGCTCCCTCAACGCCAGCCCCATCGGCAGCCGCGCACGGGCGCTGTATTTCGAGTGGGCGGAAACCAAACGCATAGCCTGATCGGGCGTGACGGCAGGCACCAAGCTGTTATAATCGATGGAAAGGGGAGAACCGGCCGCAATGACGACAATCAAAGACTTCACCATCACCCGCTTCGCCTTCCGCCGCGACCGCGTGATCGGCGACAGTCAGGTCGGCTTTGACGTCTGCAATGTCGCCGTCCTCGAACTCCATGACGAGTCTGGCCGCACCGGCACCGGCTGGCTTCTCAACCTGTTCTACCCCCTGCCCGACCGCGCCGAGCTCGAACGCTGCTTCCGCATCGAAGCATTCGGCGGCCTAAAGGGCCAGCACCCGGTCTCCCTCATCCACCGCATCTCCCGCCCCCGCGGCGGCAACCAGCGCGCCACATCCCACGGCCTCGGCGAAGCCATCGACCAGGCGCTATGGGATCTCGCCGCCCAGCAGGCCGGCCTGCCCCTCTACCGCTACCTCGGCGGCACCAACCCCAGCGTCCGCGCCTACGCCTCGGGCCTGGATTATCATCTCTCCGATGCCCATTACGTCGAATTCTTCAGCAAAGCCAAGGTGATGGGGTTCGAGGCCTTCAAGATCAAGATCGGCCACCCCGACCTCGCCTGGGACCTCAAGCGCCTGCGCCTGCTGAAGGAAGCCGTCGGCCCCGACCCCATCATCATGGTCGACGCCAACGAGGCCTGGACCCCCAAGCAGGCCATCCGCGCGCTGCACACCTATAAGGACGCCGGCCACGACATCCTCTGGATCGAGGACCCCTGCCTGCGCGACGATTTCGAGGGCCTGCGGCAGGTCTCCGAAGCCCTGCCCTTCACCCATATCAACACCGGCGAATATCTCGACCTCTCCGGCAAGCGCCGCATGATCGAGGCCCGCGCGGTCGATTTCATGAACGTCCACGGCAAGATGTCCGACGTCATGCGCGCCTGCTGGCTCGCCGCCGAATTCGGTGTCCGCGTTACCCTCGGCAACACCTTCCTCGAAGTCGGCGTCCACATCGCCGCCGCACTTCCAGAGGCCGAGTGGATCGAATACTCCTTCCAGAACTACAAACACCTCACCGCCACCCCCATCGTCTTCGAGAACGGCTACGCCATCGCGCCCGACACCCCCGGCCACGGCCTAGCCTTGTCCGACGACGCAAGGCGCAACCACGCCGTCGCCACCGTCGCCGAGGGCCTACGCCCGTCCAGCCCGCCACCCGCACCCATCACGATCACGAAATAATCATACCACACAACAAACGGGGAGACGCTTTCCATGACCGAACTCAAGCGCCGCACGCTGCTCGGCACCCTTGCCGCCGCCAGCCTCGGCCTGCCCGACGCCGAGGCCACCAGCGCCGGCAAGGTCGTCTACTGGCATCACTTCACCAGCCAGGAGGAATTCGCCGGCCTCAAGCGCGTCATGGAGCTCTTCGCCACGAAGTATCCTGCCATCGCGCTCCAGCAGGAGAACATCCCGAACCCCGAATACATGGCGAAATTCACCGCCGCCGTCGTCGCCAACACCCGCCCGGACGTCTCCATGGTCGCCGCCGAGCGCCTGCCCGACATGCTCGCCATGAACGGCCTGGTTGACCTCACCAGCCGCGTCAACGCCTGGTCCAACAAGACCAACTACCCAGATGACCGCTGGAAGGGCAGCAGCGCCAACGGCAAGATCTACGGCATCCCCGCCTTCACCTTCGTCGACTGGACCTACTACCGGAAGGACTGGTTCGAGGAAGCCGGCATTTCCGGCCCGCCCAAGACGCTTGACGATTTCGTCACCATCGCCAAGAAGCTGACCGACCCCTCCAAGAATCGCTACGGCTTTGGCCTGCGCGGCGGCCCTGGCGGGGCGGCCTACCTGATCGACCTCATGGAAGCCTTCGGCTCCAAATTCGTCGTCGACGGCAAGAACGCCATGGACAAGGCCAAGGTCCTGGCCGCCGTGAAGTGGTATTCGGACCTCGCCGTCGTCCACAAGGTCACGCCGCCGAGCGCTGCCAATGACGGCTTCCGCCAGATCATGGAGGGCTTCAAGACCGGCCAGACCGCGATGACCTGGCACCATACCGGCTCGCTCACCGAGATTGTCCGCTTCTTCAAGCCCGGCCAGTTCGGCACCGCCGCCAAGCCCGCCGGCCCCGCCGCCCGCGTCGCCCGCCTCGCCTACCTCTTCAACGGCATCATGAAGGCCGACAACATCGACGCCGCCTGGGACTGGATCAGCTTCTGGGGCGAAACCGACCCCTCGATCGCCTTCCTCGAGGAGACCGGCTACTTCCCGGCGTCGACCGTGATTGCTAAGGACGCCCGCATTACCGGCAACCCGCTCTACCAGGCCGCTGCCGAAACCATCGGCTTCGGCACTCTGCCGCCGGCCTTCGTCGGCATGGCCGGCTGGTCGCAAAACGTGGTGCTGCCGGAGTTCCAAAAAATCCTCGTCGGTCAATCGACGGCGGAAAAAGCCACCGACGCCATGCTCAAGGGACTCGATGCTGCGTTGAATTGATGAACAATGGGTGAAAGGCCGCAAGGCAAGCGCTTCTTTTTTGAAAAAAGAAGCAAAAAACTTTCACCCATTAAGCCGCCCGGGGACACCACGATGATCATCACGGATATTAAGGGCTATCTCGTCGAAGACCCCTGGGTCGGCGACACCTTCCGCTGGCGCGCCGGCCTCCCAGGGTCCGGCGACGGCACGCCAAAGGGCAAGACCCCAAAATCCGCCATCCTGCGCATCGACACCGACGAAGGCATCATCGGTGCCGTCAAGACCGGCCGCGGCGAAGCCGTCTGCTCCCTCATCGAGCGCCGCCTCAAGGAGCTCATCGGCCTCAACCCCCTGATGAGCGAATTCCTCTGGCACCGCATCTGGGAACTCGACCGCCTCGAAGAGATGCAACTCCACGCCCTCGGCCTGGTCGACCTCGCGATCTGGGACCTCAAGTCCCGCAAAGCCAACATGCCGCTCTACCAGATGCTCGGCGGCCACAACCCCCGCATCCGCGTCTACGCCTCCACCGTCACATGGGACACCATGGACGAATACGAACGCCACATTAAGGAATGCATCGACGAAGGCTTCACCGCCTTCAAGCTCCACGCCTGGGGCGACGCCAAGGAGGACGCCAAACTCTGCCACAACCTCCGCAAATGGACCGGCCCGGACGCCGTGCTGATGTTCGACGGCTCGGCAGGATGGGACTACGTCACCTCCCTCTGGTTCGGCCGGCGCCTCGAGGAGGAAGGCTTCTACTGGTACGAGGAGCCGATGCGCGAATTCGAACTCGGCTCCTACCGCAAGCTCTGCGACGCGCTCGACATCCCGGTCCTGGCCGCCGAAACCTCCGACGGCGCCCATTGGAATGCCGCCTCCTGGATCCAGGCCGGCGCGCTCGACATGATGCGCACCAATCCCACCATGAAAGGCGGCATGACCGGCGCCCTCAAAATCGCCCACCTCGCCGAATGCAACGGCATGAAAGCCCAGGTCCACGGCATGGGCCTCGCGCAAGCCCACATCTGCGGCGCCATCCCCAACAACGACTACTACGAGGAACTCGTCATCTCCTCGCAGCATATCTCCAGCCTCAAGCACGGCTCCCACGGCATGAAGATCGAAGGCGGCCACCTCACCGTCCCCGACACCCCCGGCCTCGGCTTTCAGCCTGACTGGGCGTGGATCGAAAAAACGGCCCTGGCGATCGTCTGAATGCGCCGCGCCATCTCCGACACCAAGGCCTTCCCCTGGCTGCTCCTGCTGCCCGCCCTCGCCCTCGTGTTCGCCGTCGTCATCTACCCCACCCTCTCCGGCATCGACCTCTCCTTCCGCCAGATGCGCCTGAACCGCATGGATCTCGGCCAGGGCTATGTCGGCCTGCGCCACTACATCGCCCTGTGGGATGACCCGATCTTCTGGATCGCCGCCCAGAACACCCTGCTCTGGGTCGTCGGCACCGTCATCCTCGAACTCGCCTTCGGCATGATCATCGCCGTCGCCCTGGACTACGAACTCCCCGGCTTCCGCTTCATGTCGGTGGTCATCCTCCTCCCCTGGTTCCTCCCCCTCGTCGTCGCCGGCAACCTCTGGGCCCTCATGCTCGACAGCCGCCTCGGCATCATCAACGCCGCCCTCCAAGGCCTCGGCGTCATCGAGGGCTACAAGGCCTGGTTCGCCGACCCCAACTGGGCGCTGCCCGCCGCCATCATGGTCGAAACCTGGCACGGCTTCCCCTTCTTCGGCCTCCTCCTCCTCGCCGGCCTCAAGGGCATCCCCACCGAACTCTACGAAGCCGCCGCCGTCGACGGCGCTCGCTTCTGGCATCGCTTCATCCACATCCAGCTGCCGGGCCTGCGCATCATCATCGTCGCCACCGTGGTCCTGCGCGCCATCAGCCTGATGAACTCGCCGGAACTCCTCCTCATCCTCACCGGCGGCGGACCCGGCCGCTCCACCCAGGTCCTCTCACTCTACGCCTTCCACAAGGCCTACCGCGAATTCAACTTCGGCTACGCCGGCGCGCTGTCCGTCGTCATGTTCGTCATCCTGATGACCTGCTCCTGGCTCTACGTCCGTTATTCCAACGCCCTGAAGGCAGACTGACCATGCGCCGCAGCATCCCCGAACGCCTCATCATCTACGCCATCGCCACCAGCTTCACCTTCTTCGCCGCCTTCCCCGTCCTATGGGCCTTCAACATCTCGCTCAAATCCGAACGTGACGTCCTCACCCACCACCTCGACCTTATCCCCAACCCCGCCACGCTGACCAACTACATCGCGATCTGGACCCAATCCAACCTGCCCGACCTGATGTGGAACTCCGCCGTCACCACCTTCTTTACGGTCGCCATCTGCGTCGTCGCCGGCACCATGGCCGCCTACAGCCTGTCCCGCATGCAGTTCCGCGGCCGCCAGAACGTGCTCCTCTTCTTCCTCATCCTGCGCATGTTCCCCGTCGTCCTGATGATCATCCCCCTCTTCATCATCATGCGACAGGCAGGCCTCCTCGACACCCGCATCGGCCTGGCCCTCGCCTACACCGCCTTCCTCCTGCCCATCTTCATCTGGATGATGAAAGGCTTCTTTGACGCCATCCCGCTGGAACTCGAAGAAGCCGCCCGCATCGACGGCTGCACCCGCTTCGGCGCCATGGTCCGCATCGTCCTGCCCCTCGTCCAGGGCGGCCTCTGGGCCTGCGCCGTCTTCATCGGCATCGCCGCCTGGAACGAATACCTCTTCGCCCTCATGCTTACCACCTCGTCCGGCTCCCGCACCTGGCCCGTCGGCCTCCAACTCATGGTCGGCGAATTCCAACTCCCCTGGGGCGCGCTCACCGCCGGCGGCATCCTCTCCATTCTCCCCGTCCTGGCCTTGTTCGCCATCGTCCAACGCTCCATCGTACGCGGCCTCGCACAAGGAGCCGTCAAAGGATGAGCACGCTTGGTATGACCCCCAATAAGGAACCTCTGAACAGCGCAAATTTTGCCCTTTGCATCTGTGGGGCGAACTGCGTTTGTTCGCGAGCGGCGAGCTTCGTCCGCCTGGCGTCTTAAATTCGCGGCGATTTTCGGTTTTCGGAGGCTTCCAGCGTCGTTTTTCGGGATTCTGGACAGACTCCGCCCGCGAACCTCAACCGGACGGTGTGATCA
>CANFKS010000145.1 GCA_947447625.1 Rhodospirillales bacterium
AGCGCTTCCGGCATGGTCGAAGACAGCATGAAGAAGCTGGGCAGACCGATGTTGTTGAAGCTGTAATCGCCGGCCTGGGGCGGGCGCATGGTGGCGATAGCGGCGTCGGGCACAATGTCGCGGATGGCGTCGGCGGCGAGGTGGGCGCTTTCGGAGAAGGCGCGGGTGTCGTGGTAGCTGGTCGCCCAGCGGCAGCCGGGGCTGTCGCAGTTGATTTGCGCGATACAGTTGCGGTCAAGGTCGAGCGCGAAGGCATCGGTGAACCAGGTAGAGCCGGCGTAGCGGCCAGTGGAGTGGCCGGGCCACCAGGCGATTTTGACGGAGCGCTTCAGGCTTTTGCGGTGTTTCCAGAAGACGCGGGCCAGTTCCATCAAGGTGGCATCGCCGGTCGCGTTGTCACCGACGCCGACTTCCCACGAATCGTAATGGCCATGCACGAGGGCGAATTTATCGGGTTCTTCGCTGCCGCGGATGGTGACAACGGGGACTTTCTGGGTGAACCAGCCTTCGAGGAGGTCAGTCTTGATGGTGCATTCCCCGCCGGATTGGGCGAGGGCGATGAGTTTTTGGCCGTCGGGGTTGTTGACGGCGACAACGGGAATTTTGGGTTTGCGGCCCATGTCCTGCAAATCGGGGCTGCCCCAGATCGTGGTGCAGGTGCCCCAATGGATGTCGATGCCGGGGTTGACGGCGATGAGGCCGATGCCGCCCCATTCCTCGATCAGGGAAGTCAGCGCCGGGTTGCCGAAGCCCTGCATGACGACGATTTTGCCGCCGACCAGGCGTTTGACGTCCTCGACCGAGGCGATGGAGCCGCCGAACAAGGTTTTTATGTCACGGTTGTAGCTGCGCAACGCCTTGGGGTTGGCTTTGAGGGTGACGAGTTTTCCGGTGACGCCCTGCGGGGATGGCAGCGAGGACGAGGGCGGTTTCGCGCGGTATTCGACGGTTTCGGCCGTCACCGAGGCGGAAAGCGGGATGGAGAGGTAGATCTCGGGAGCATGGACATCGACCGGAACGCCGGCGGCACGCAGCCGAGAGGCGATGATATCAGCAGCCTTGTTGACGTCATCAGGCATCCAGCGATGCAAGGTGGCGAAAGTCTCGACCAGAGCCCAGGGCATATCGAGGCTGATCTCGTCGAGCAGGTGTTGTTCGGCAATGGTGATGGTCATGGCGATCCCCGGAAAGCGACTGGCAAGATGGCAACACTCCCGCGACGGATTGGCAAGATGGGCACGAGGGTTTTCACCGTATCGGCAACCAAGCGGAACCCGTCAGGTGTGACGCAGCACCCTTTGAGGGGAAAAGTCTTGAAGGAGAGCGCTTCCCCTGCCTTGGCGAGACACGCAGCGAGAGCCTGATGATTTTTGGCGGAATCGTCAGGAAGTCTGAGCCAGGCGCTCAACCAGGGAGCTGGAGCGGAATGCCCCAGCCTATCAGATGGCATCCCGCCTTCGCGCAGCAAAGATGCCGAAAGGGTCTTGCGTTGGCGGGAGAGAACCCCATTCAATAGGGCTTGGGTTTACCGACAGGGGGTTTGTGCGATGTGGCGTCCGTTGTTTGTGTTGGCTGGTTTGATGGTTCCGATGGTGGCGCAGGCGCAGGGCGATCCGATCCGGCCGTTGACGATCATCACGCAGCCGCAGGCAGCGGATCCGCGGGAGTATCAGGCGGCGCAGATCGTCGCCGAGGCGTGGCGCAAGCTCGGGCTGACGGTGAATTTGCGGCCCTTGCCGGGTCAGCAGTTTACCCAGGTGGTCTGGTATGAGCGCAAGCGCTGGGACGTGACGACGTGGCAGATGGTGGGGCGGCCGGAGCGGGGCGATCCGGACGAGTTGACCTATAATTTGTTCGTCTCGGCCAATGCCGACAACGGATATGACTTCGTGGGGTATATCAATCCGGCCTATGATGCGCTGGCACAGGCGCAGCGTCAGGAGTTGGACCTCGCCAAGCGCAAGGCGCTGGTGCTTGAGGCACAGGAGATGATCAACCAGGACCAGCCCTACGGGTTCATGGTGCATCCAAAGAATGTGGTGGCGTTCAACAAGTCGGTGTGGGATCCGAAATCCTTCGTGGCGCAGGCCGGGATCGGCATTCGTTCGACGTGGTCTTGGTTGAATGTGGCGCCGCTCGGGGCGCAGAAGGATGTGATCCTCAATTCGGTGGCGCCGCCGACGAACCTCAATCCGTTCAATATTCCGGGCGCGCAGGGCTCCTGGGCGACCGAGATGGTGTGGGACCGGCTGATGCGGGTGGGGCCCGATGGGCTGCCGACACCCTGGGCGGCGGAGAAGGTGGAGCGGCCTGATCCGCTCACCGTCACCGTCACGTTGCGCAAGGGGATGACCTGGTCCGACGGCAAGCCGGTGACGATCGAGGATGCGGTGTTCAGCCTCGAGGCACCGGGGTATGGCGACAAGTCACCGATGTACAAGCCCTTTGTGCGCAACATCTCGTCCGTGACGGCGACGGGGCCGGATACGCTGACGATCAAGCTGAAGAACCCGGATGCGGCGTTCCTGATTTCGTCGCTGGCGAAGTTGAATTTGGCGCCGAAGCACATCTGGGCGCCGATTTTCGAGGATTTGAAGACCAAGCCGCAGACCGCGGAGAGTATCCAGGAGGACAAGCCGGTCGGGTCCGGGCCGTTCCGGCTGGTCAAGGCGGCGTTGAACCAGGAGATCGTGCTGGAGGCCAATCCGACGCATTGGTCCAAGCCGAAGGTGAGCCGCTGGATCATGCGGATCATGCCGAATGTGGAAGCGGCCTTGGGGGCGTTGAAGTCTGGCGAAATCAACTTCCTGGCGGACTACACGGGCGATCCGCAGATCTTGCGCGATCTGGCGAAGGCAAACCCGAATATCGTGGTGTCGGAAGCGCTGGATATCGGGTTCCGGTTCCTGGCCTATAACGAGCGGCGTCCGCCGTTCGACAGCAAGCCGTTCCGCCAGGCGTTGTCGGCGATGATCGATCGCCAGTTGCTGGCGGAGGATGCGTGGGGTGGCGCGGCGGAGCCGTCGAACTCCTGGGTGTCGCCGGCGCTGGAGGCATGGGCGTCGAAGGATATCGTGAAGCGGGTGCCGGCGAGCCTGGACCTGGTGGCAGCGCAGAAGTTGCTGAAGGACGCGGGGTTCGTGCTGGTGGGCGGGAAGTTGCATTATCCCACCGGCGTCAAGGAAACAACGGCGCCGTTTAACTGATGGTGGGTAAAAAAAGCGCTTTTTTTTCCGAAAACAACGAAACAAAAAAACTTTGCCGGTTTGCGGGTACTCACTCCGGAAAGGGGCGAAGCCAATGAGAACCTTGGCTTCACCTCCCCCTTTGCCGGGATGGCACGGCGATAAACGGATAAAAGTTTTTTGCTTCTTTTTTTCAAAAAAGAAGCGCTTGCCTTGCCTCGGTGAGTCCTGAAATGCTCCGCGTGATCGCCGAGCGCGTTGGTCACTTGGTGTTGGTGTTGTGGGTTGTCGCAACGCTGACGTTTTTGATGTTCCGGTTGATGCCGGGTGATCCAACGTTGAATTTTCTGTCGCCGAGTTTCAATGATGAGACGCGCGCTGCACTGATGCGCAGTTTTGGGTTGGATCGGCCATTGTGGGAACAGTATGTCATCTATATGTGGCAATTGGCACGAGGAGATTTTGGAGTTTCATTTTTGCAAAATCAGCCTGTTAGTGTTCTTTTGTGGGATGCATTGCCGAATACAGCAGTTTTGACTGTGGTTTCGCTTGTTTTGGCCTATGCGATTGGGATCGTGGTTGGGGCGTTTCTGGCCTTCAGGCGGGGGTCGGCGGTGGAGGGGGTGGCTATTCCGGTGGCGTTGGCGACACGGGCGGCGCCGGAGTTTTGGTTGGGGATGTTGGTGTTGGCGGTGTTTGCGTTTCATTTGGGGTGGTTTCCGACGGGGGGGGCGGTTTCGCCGGGCGGGACGATGGGGGGGGTATGGGAGCGGCTGGGATCGGCTGATTTCTGGTGGCATTTGTGCTTGCCGGCGGTGACGTTGACGTTGTTTTTGCAGGGTTTGCCGTTGTTGCTGATGCGAGCGACGATGCTGGAGGTGTTGAACGATGAGTTCATCACGATGGCGCGGATGAAGGGGTTGTCGCGCTGGTCGATCGTGATGCGCCATGCGGCGCGCAATGCGTTGTTGCCGGTGGTTACGGCGTTCGCATTGGGGTTGGGGGCGTCGATTGGCGGCAATGTGGTGATCGAGACGGTGTTTGCGTGGCCGGGGATTGGGCGGGTGTTGGTGGGGGCGGTGCAGGCGTCGGATTATCCGTTGGCGCAGGGGGCCTTCATCATGATCGCGTTTGTGCTGGTGGTGATGAATACGGTGGCCGATCTGGCTTATGCGTGGTTGGACCCGCGGGTGTCGGTCGGTGCGCGGCGCTAAGGTGATGCGGTTTTTGCGCGGCGAACCCTTCGCGGTGGCGGGGGTTGCGATCTATGCGGTGATCGTGGCGGCGGCGGTTTTGGCGGATCGGGTGGCGCCCTATAATCCGACGGAGATCTTGCGGGCCAATCGGCGAATTGCGCGATACTTGCCGATTTCTGGCGATTTCTGGCTGGGGACGACGTCGAGCGGGATGGATATCGCGAGCCAGTTGATCTTCGGAGCGCGAACGGCATTGCAGGTCGGCTTGACGGCGGCGTTCGCGGTGGTGGCGATCGGCACAGTGCTGGGGTTGTTGGCAGGGTATCTCGGGGGATGGGTGGACAAGGCGATCACGCGGCTGGCGGATGTGGTGCTGGGGTTGCCGTTTTTGCCGACGATGCTGGTGTTGGCGTCGTTGACGCGGCCGGGGACGGGGATTGTGGTGTTCACGGTGACGGCGCTGCTGTGGCCGAATACGGCGCGGGTGATCCGGAGCCAGGTGTTGAGTTTGCGGGAGCGGGCCTGGGTGGAGGCCGCGCGGGTGGCGGGGTGTTCGAATGCGCGGATCATGTTCGTGCATATCCTGCCGCAGGTTTTGCCGTTGGCGGCGTTGTACGGGTCGGTGGCGATCGGGTGGGCGATATTGGCGGAGGCGGCGGCGTCGTTCCTGGGGTTTGGCGATCCGGCTTCGATGTCGTGGGGGGTGATGTTGCAGGATGCCTATGCGAACCAGGCCTTGTCGCGCGGGGCGTGGAACTGGTTTGTGCCGCCGGGGGTCGCGATCTTGGCGATGGTATTGGCGGGGTTCATGATTTCGCGAGGGTCGGAGAAGCTGTTGTTTCCGAAATTGGGGGACAATTGATGCTGCTCACGGTGCGGAATTTTCAGGTGCATTACGCCTCGCGCGCGGGGATGGTGCGGGCGGTGGATGGGGTGGATCTGGAGGTGCCGGCGGGGTCGATTGTCGGGCTCGTCGGCGAGAGCGGATGCGGCAAGTCGACCTTGGGCCGGGCGTTGATGGGGGTGCTGCCGGAGGCGGCGCGTGTGGCCGGCGGGAGCGTGGTGTTCGAAGGACGGGAGTTGGTGGGGGCGGCGGAGCGCGTGCGCCGGGATGTGCGGTGGCGGCGGATGTCGTTCATTCCGCAGACCGCGATGAATGCGTTGGATCCGGTGTTGCGGCTGAGGGTGCAGATGCTTGAGGTGCTGATGGAGCGGGGGGGGTTCCGGCGAGGGGAGGCTTTGGCGCGGGCGGAGGGGTTGTTCCGGCAAGTGGGCCTCGATCCGGGGCGGCTAGGGGATTATCCGCATCAGTTCAGTGGGGGAATGCGGCAGCGGGCGTCAATCGCGCTGGCTTTGGCGCTGGAGCCCGCACTGGTGATCGCGGATGAACCGGTCACGGCGCTCGATGTGATCGTGCAGCGCCAGGTGTTGGATGTGATGCGGGATTTGCAGGCGCGGCTGGGGATCGCGATGATTTTGGTGACGCATGACATGGCGGTGGTGGCCTATGCGTGCGACCGGGTGGCGGTGATGTATGCGGGGCGGATCGTGGAGACGGGATTGGCCGCCGATGTGCTGGAGCGGCCGCGGCATCCTTATACGATGGGGCTGACGCATGCCTTCCCGGATGTGCATGGCGGAACCGGCGAGTTGGTGCCGATCGAGGGCTCACCGCCGGTGTTGATCGATCCGCAGCCGGGGTGCCGGTTTGCGGCGCGGTGTCCGTTCGCGATGGCGCAGTGTTTCTCCGAGACGCCGGCGATGGTGGACGGGGTGGCGTGTTGGCGGGCAAGTGAGGCGGCGGCGTTGCGGGTGGCGGCGGCAATGCCGGCGACATGGGCGCGGGCATGAGGCCGGTTATCGAGGCGGAGGGGTTGGAGAAGGTTTTCCGCAGCGGCGGGCGCGTGGTGCGCGCGGTGCAGGGCGTGTCGCTTGCGGTGCGCGCGGGGGAGGCGCTCGGAATCGTCGGGGAGAGCGGCTGCGGCAAGACCACGACGGCGCGAATGTTGTTGCGGCTGGAGGAGCCGTCGGGCGGGCGGATCGTGTTCGAGGGGGAGGATATCACGCAGCGCCGGGGCGCGGCGTTGCTGCCGTTCCGGGCGCGGGCGCAATTGGTGTTTCAGAATCCGTTCGATGCGCTGAACCCGCGCTTCACGATCAGGCGGTCATTAGCCGAGCCGCTGCGGAATTTCGGAGTGCCGAACGAGGAGCACGCGGCTCGGATCGAGGCGGTGATGGCGCGGGTGCGGTTGACGCCGACGGCGGCATGGCTCGATCGGCATCCGCATGAATTGTCCGGCGGGCAGTTGCAGCGGGTGGTGCTGGCGCGGGCGTTGATCCCGGGGCCGAAGCTGATTGTGGCGGATGAGCCGGTGTCGATGCTCGATGTGTCGGTGCGGGCGGGGATCTTGAACCTGCTGCGGACGGCGCGGGACGAGTTGGGCCTGGCGGCGGTCTATATCAGTCATGATCTCGCGCTGATCCGCTACGTGTGCGAGCGGACGCTGGTGATGTATCTCGGGCGCGTTGTGGAGGAGGGGCCGACGGTCGATCTGATCGAGCGGCCGCTGCATCCCTATACGCGGGCGCTGGTTGCCGCCGTGCCGGTGCCGCGGGTCGAGCAGGATCGGGCGGCGTTGCCGATCAAGGGGGCGCTGTCGGATGCGCCGCTTGCGGGGGGCGGATGTGCGTTCCGGGATCGGTGTTTGCAGGCGTTTTCGCGCTGCGCGGCGGAGGCGCCGGGGTTGCGGGTTGTGGAAGGGGGCCGCAAGGTCGCCTGTCACCTTGAGCCCGACATGCGAGGATAGGGGCGCATGTCAGGTTCGCGCTGTTGGTTTGATCGTGTGATTCACGGCTTCGCCGGTTCCGTCTTCGCCGGTCACATTCTGGGAGAAAGCGCATGAAGGTCTGCGATCCGGTTACGCTGGAGATCATCCGGGGCGCCATTCGGGCGGCGCAGGCGGAGATGGAGGCGCTCATCGAGCGGACCGCCATTTCGGCGTTCATCCGCGAAAAGAAGGATTTCTATACCGCTCTCTTCGACGCGGAAGGCGTGATGTGCGTGGGCTCCAATGTCCCGGTGTTCGGCGATATCTGCGGGCCGGTGTTCGCGAAGTTTCCGATCGAGACGATCAGGCCGGGAGATCTCTATTGGTACAACGACTGCTACGGCAGCCGGGGTGCGGTGTCGCATTCGAACGACCAGGTGTTCCTCGCACCCGTGTTCCATGAAGGGCAACGGGTGGCGTTCGTGATGGGGTGGGCGCATTTCTCGGATATCGGGGGGATCAGGCCGGGCTCGATCAGCCCGGATGCGACGGATATTTTCCAGGAGGGGATCATCATCCCGCCGACAAAGTTGATCGACCAGGGCGTGACGAACGAGGCGACCTTGGAGATTTTCTATCGCAACTCGCGCTATCCCGCGACCTGCCGCGGCGACACGCGGGCGCTGATGGCGAGCGTGGAACTCGGGATCCGGCGGATGGGGGAGATCGCGGGGCGCTTCGGACCGGCGGTGCTGGCCGATGCGCTCGGGCAGTTGTTCGAGCGCACGCGGGCGCTGGTGCGCGCAAAACTGAGGGAGACGTTCCCGGTGGGGACGCATCGGTTCACCGACGCGCTTGATACCGACGGGCATGGCTCGGGGCCGGTGCGGCTGAGGTTTGCCCTCACCCGGACGGAGGATGACCGGTTCATTCTC
>CANFKS010000146.1 GCA_947447625.1 Rhodospirillales bacterium
ATCGCCAGCACCAGCAGGGCCGCGAGAAAATTGCGCAACAGGCGGGGATCGCCGGTCAGTGAAGCGGGGAGCACCCGGGCCAGCGCGTCGATCGGCAGCAGCGGCATGATCTGGCTGGCGATGAAGAAATAGCCGACGAACACCAGCACGAGCGGCGGCGTGTTGCGCATGAACTCGATATAGGCGCGCGCGCACAAGCGCAGAAACAGAAGGCGGGAGGTCCGCGCCAGCACCACCACGACACCGAACAGCCCGGCGAGCGCCATGCCCCAGAGCGACAGCCGCAGCGTGGTGGCGAGGCCTTGCAGCAGCAGGTTCGGCACCAGGCCGGCTGCCTCGTCCCAGCGCAGCAGGTAGTTGGGGATCGGGGCCCAGTTCCACCGGTAGATCAGCACGGTCTCGATGCGCAGCGCCACGAAGCCGATGGCGGCGAGCAAGGCGAGCAGAACCGCCGCGTCCAGCCAGGTGGGCTTCGCGCGGCGGGCGGGGCGATCGCTCAAGGCTTAGATCAGCTCTGGACGAGCGAAAGCCACGAGCGGCCCCCGAACCAGTAGGTGAAGCGCTCGGCGAGGAAGCCGTCCTGCTTGCGCGCCGCGATCCAGCCGTTGAGCACTTCGATGGTTTTGGGGTCGCCCTTGCGCAGGCCGATCGCGTCCTGCTGGCCGACCAGCACTTTTTCGACGGGCAGATAGAGTTCGTTCGGGTGATCGACCACGGCGAAGGCCGGCTTGGGCGTGGAGGTCAGCCAGGCCATGGCGTTGCCGTTGAGCATTTCCTGCAGGGCCTGGGCGTCATCGTCAAATTGGCGCAGCGTGGCGAGCGGCATCATCTGTTGCGCGGTGGGCACCGCATTGGTGCCGCGCCGGGCCACGAGGGTGAAGTCCGGGCGGTTGAAGGCGGATGCGGTGGTCAAGCCCGGCGCGGTCTTTTTGCTGGCGGCCATGTGAACGCCCGAGAATGAATAGGCCTCGGTGAAGTCGATGCTTTCGGCGCGCGCCGGGGTCTTGGTCATGCCGCCGATGATGAGGTCGAAGCCGCCGGACAGGAGGGCCGGGATGATGCCATCCCATGCTGTCGGCACCGGCTCGTGCTTTACACCGAGATCGGCAGCGAGGCGGCGCGCGACGTCGAGTTCATAGCCGATCAGGTTGCCCTGCTTGTCGCGCATCGCCCACGGCACGAAGGTCGACAAGCCGGCACGCAGCGTGCCGCGCGCCTTGATGTCGTCGATCGCGCTGGTGGCGGCATGGGCCTGGGTGGCGAAGGCGCTGGCGGCGAGGCCGGTCAGAATGGTGCGGCGGAGCATGGCGGTTCCTCTTGAGGGGATCAGCGGATGGACAGGGACAAGCGGCGTTCGAGACGACCGGCGAGCAGCGACAAGGCGGTGGTTACGACAAGGTAGATCGCAGCGACAGTCAACCAGATTTCGAAGGTCATGAAGGTGTCGGCGATGGCATTGCGGCCTTCGCTCGCGAGATCGAATATGGCGATGGCCGAGACGATGGCCGAATGCTTGACGAGGCTGATGGCCAGGCCGGTCAGCGGCGGCACGGTGATGCGCACGGCCTGCGGCAGCACAATGAAGGCGTGGATCTGCCACGGATGAAGCCCGAGGCTGGCCGCCGCCTCGCGCTGGCTTGGGGGAACCGCGCGTATTCCGGCGCGGATCACCTCGGCCGCGAATGCGCCCTCGAACAGCCCGAGTGCGAGGATGCCGGCAGGCTCGCGGCCCAGGCCGAGGATTGGGGCGAGCACGAAATACACCAGATAGATCTGCACCAGCAGCGGCGTGTTGCGGATCAGTTCGACATAGCAGCGCGCCACCGCCCGTCCGGCAAGGCTTGAGGACAGCAGGAGCAAGGCGGTGGCGAGCCCGAGGCCGAGCATCACCAGGCTGCCCCAGGCTGAAATCCGCAGCGTCACCACCAGGCCCTTGAGCAGGGGGCCCGGATAGAAAGTGCCGTCGACCATGCGGTAGAGATAGGGTGTCACCCTGCTCCACTGCCACCGGTACGGCATCGCCCCGGCTCCTGCTGCCACGGCGGCGGCGAGCAGGATGAACAGCGCGGCAAATGCCGCGATCTGCCAAAGATCGGTGCGAGACGGCCGGTTATTGCGCAATGGGAACCCCCTGGGTGCGAGTGTGCGGGCGCCCGTGCGCTTGCGCAAGCCATAGCCAGAGACGGCAAACCTGTATGACGCGACACGCCGTGAGGCGCACAGCGGAGGGGGCAAAATTGTTGACAGGTTCGGCCGGGTCGGTCGTGGTAGGGTTTTGGCACTGCCGCAGACGAGAGTCGTATCATGTCCCTTCGGTCCACCTGGTCCTATCCCACCGCGTTGCGCATCGGCGTCGGCCGCATTGCCGAGTTGGCCGAGGCGTGTCGTGCCGCCGGCATTGCACGGCCTTTGCTGGTGACCGATCCGGGACTGTCGGGGCTGCCGATGATTGCCGAGGCGGTTGCGACGTGTCGCGCGGCCGGTCTTGGCGTGGCTGTGTTCGACGGCGTGCAGGCCAATCCGATCGACGCGAATGTCGAGGCGGGCGTTGCCGCGTTTCGGGCGGGCGGGCATGACGGGGTGATCGCATTCGGCGGCGGTTCGGCGTTGGATTGTGGCAAGGTGATCGCCTTTGCAGCCGGCCAGACCCGCCCGTTATGGGATTTCGAGGATGTCGGGGATTGGTGGACCCGGGCGAACCCTGACGCGATCGCCCCGATCATCGCCGTGCCCACCACGGCGGGCACCGGGTCGGAGACCGGGCGTGCGGGTGTGATCACCAACAGCGCGACGCAGACCAAGAAGGTGATTTTCCATCCGCTGATGATGCCGAAGATCGTCATCGCCGACCCGGCACTCACGACCGGGCTGCCGCCCCTTATGACGGCCGGCACCGGGATGGATGCATTGTCGCATTGCTTGGAGGCCTATTGCGCTCCCGGCTATCATCCAATGGCCGATGGCATCGCGGTCGAGGGTGCGCGTCTGGTTCATGAAAACCTTCGCATCGCCGTGCGCGACGGGGGGAACATCACGGCGCGCACCCATATGATGTCCGCTGCCGCAATGGGCAGCACCGCGTTCCAGAAGGGCCTCGGCGCCATGCACGCTTTGGCGCATCCGATGGGCGCGCTGTTCAACACCCATCACGGCATGACCAATGCCGTTCTGATGCCCTATGTCCTGGTCTTCAACCGCAGCGCAATCGAGGCCCGTATCGCTCGACTTGCGGCGTATTGCGGGATCACGCCGAGCTTTGATGGGTATCTCGCTGAAATCCTTGCCTTGCGCGCCGATGTCGGCGTTCCCCACACGATTGCCGAGATCGGGATCGCGCGCGCCCAGCGCGAAACGATTATCGCCATGGCATGCGTCGATCCGACGGCTGGGGGCAATCCGATCCCGCTTGATGCCGCTGCCGTTGGCGCCCTGTTCGATGCCGCCTGGGAGGGGCTGCTTTAGGCGGTTGGGCCGGTTTTTACGTCAGCGTCCTTACAGTGATTGCAGGACTGCAGGACGCTCACACGGTGTGGCGCGCGCGCTGCAGGTTCAATTCTGGCTGTCTTGCCTCTGATCAGCCCTTGCGCCGGGCTGGCGGCCGCCCGGAGACGGCAGGCGACATCGACGGCGCGGCCGAGGTTTCCATCGTTGACAACCGGGTTGCCTGACCTCGAGATGGAAGAGACGTAACCTTGCGCGGAGCCTCATGAAAAACATCATCTTCTGCGCCGATGGCGCCTGGAACGGCCCGGGCCGCGATGACGCCTCGGCGTCCGAGGGCGACACAACCAATGTCCTGCGTCTCTTCGTCGGTCTGGCCGGACAGGATGATCCGCACAGCCTGATGTTGGGGGCCGAACAGGAGCGCAGCGCGCGCGATGCCGAAGGGCGGATCGTCCAGGTTGCCAAATATCTTCACGGCGCGGGCGATTCGCGTAACCCCCTGCTGCGCCTGCTTGGCGGCACGTTCGAGGCCGGGCTCATCGCCCGAATTCTGCGCGGCTACAGCTTCATCTCGCGCGTGTACACGCCAGGCGATGCCATTCACATCGCGGGCTTCAGCCGCGGCGCCTACACCGCGCGCGCCCTTGGTGGTCTGATTGCCGCGCGCGGTCTGCTCGATGCAAGCCGCCTCGACCTCACCGACAGGCAGGCCGCCTATCGTCTGTCCGCCGCGGTCTGGCAGGATTGGCGACGCGAAGCCGGCAAGCGCCGGCACTGGCGGTCGGCTTTCGAGCAAACCCTGCTCGACCTGCCAGGCTTCGTTGGCGCCCCGATGACCGAACGGCGTATCCCCGATGTGCCCATCGCCTCAGTCGCGGTGTGGGACACCGTCGGCTCCCTTGGCATCCCCGACTATGTCGGCATTTCCGGGGGCGTTGACCAGTTCCGCTTCGCTGATGTCAAACTCCCCGCCGCCGTCGAATACGGTTTCCATGCCCTGGCGATCGACGAGCGCCGCGCTGACTTCGCACCGGTCTACTGGCAGCCGGATCCGCGGGTTATTCAGGCCCTGTTCCCCGGCGCGCACGGCGATGTCGGCGGCGGCTACAAGACCAGCAACGCGGAAAGCGGCCTGTCCGACGCCGCTTTCGTTTGGATGAAAGACCATCTTGCTGCCATTGGTGTCCTGTTCCAGCCTCACTCGCCGCTGGCGATCGCCCCGGACCCGGCCGGTGTCGCGCACCAGCCCTGGACGGAATTCCCCTTCAGCGCCATGGCGCAAGGCCCCCGCGAATTGCCCGATGGCCTATCCGTCGCCCCCTCGACGCGTGCCCGCCTGGCAGCCGGCCCGGTTCAGCCTGCGCCGGAACTCCCACCCCGGCCATACCGGCCGATCAACCTGCATGACTACATCTGATCGCGACCACGCGGCTTCGCGGGCGTCTCGTCGAGCGCGCCCGGCGCAGCCGCACGTTGATTTCGCAAGAGTTTACCGGCACGTGACGCAATCACTGCCCAACACGGCCTGGACACAGCCAACCCCGGCTCGCGCTGCACACCTTGCCCCTCACTTCGAGGCAAGGTGTGTATGCACGAACGGCTATACGGGATCTGATCCGACCCGCACCAGCATCTTGCCGAAATTGCCGCCCGTCAGCACCATCTGCAAAGCGGCAGGCGCATTCTCAAGCCCATCGATCACGGTCTCACGGTAATGCAGGCTCCCCTGCTTGACCCAGGGGCTCGCGACGTCTCGCCACTCCGCCGCGCGCTGCGGCTTATCCGTCACGATAAGGCCCTCGATGCGCAACCGTTTTCCGACCACGGTACCCAGATTGGGCCCCGGCGGTGGGCTGGCATCGTTGTACTGGGCGATCATGCCGCACATGATCATCCGCCCGAACGGATTGAGCAGCGGAAACACGGCATGTTGCACGGCGCCACCGACGTTCTCGAAATAAACATCGATCCCGTTTGGGCACGCCGCGGCCAACGCCTGCCCGAGATTGGGCACGTGGTGGTCGACGCAATCATCGAAACGCAGGGTCTCCTGCACCCACAGACACTTGTCCGGCCCGCCGGCAATACCGACGACCCGGGCGCCAGCCCGCTTCGCCAACTGCCCCGCAACCGAGCCGACTGCGCCGGAGGCGGCCGAGATCACCACGGTCTCCCCGGCTTTGACCTGGCCGATATCCTTCATGCCCGAATAAGCCGTCGTGCCGGGCATGCCGAGTACGCCGAGAAAGGCCTGCAACGGCGCCGCATCCCTGTTGAGCTTCGTCAACGCCGCAGCCGGGCTGACACAGTGCGACTGCCAGCCCCGTGGTCCCAGCACCACATCGCCGGGCACGAAGGCAGGATCGGCCGAAGCGATCACCTCGCCAACCGTCTCACCCGTCATCGCCTCGCCGATCTGTACCGGGGCGGCATAGCTTGGACGGTCCCACAGCCGGCCGCGCATATAGGGGTCAATCGACAGCCAGATGGTGCGGGTGACTACCTCGCCCGGGCCTGGTGCTGGCACGACGGATTCGAAGATTTCGAAATCCTCGGGCGTCGGCTCGCCAACTGGGCGACGGCGGAGCACGACGGAGCGCTGCATGGCGGACATCACGCAACGTCCGATTTCAGCACGAGCCGGCCCGTCACCTTGCCGTCGCGCAGGCGCATCAGGGCGGCATTGGCGTCGCGCTGCGGCACGGTGGTGACGGGCAGGGCGGCCAATTCGCCAGCCTGGGCGAGCGCGACGAGTTCACGCAGCTCCTTCACATTGCCGACGTAGCTGCCCTGAACCGTCAGCGCCCGGATCGGCATCAGCGGCAGCGCCAGAGTCAACTCGCCGCCGAACAGGCCGACTTGCACGAGCTTGCCGCCCTTGCGGAGCGCCGCGAACGCGAAGGCTGCCGAGGCGGTGCCGTTCACCAGGTCGATGATGGCGCTCGGTGGCCCGCCGCAGGCCTCGATGATCCGCTTGGTGGTGCCTTCGCCGGCGCCATCGACCGTCTTGGTCGCACCAGCAGTCTCGGCGGCGGCACGTTTCTCGGCGGAGATGTCGACGACGACGATGTTCTTGTGCTTCAGCGCCTTGAGCACAGCGATGGCGTTAAGGCCAAGCCCGCCGGCACCGACCAGCACGATCGGCTCATCGGCCGGCATCGGCATCACCTTCTTGATCGCAGAGAACACCGTAATGCCGGAGCATGCATAGGTCGCCGCGACGGCAGGATCGAGGGTACCAGGATCAACCAGATGACGCGGATGCTGGGCCACGACATGGGTCGCGTAGCCGCCATGCTGGTAGACGCCAAGGCTCTTCGAGATAAGGCACATGTTGTCCTCGTCGGCCAGGCACTTGGCGCAACTGCCGCAACCGACCCAGGGGAAGACGATGCGGATATCACCGACCTTCACGCCGGTCGCCTCGGGCCCAAGCTTGACGACTCGGCCGATGATTTCATGGCCCATCGCGATCGGCAGGCTGAGCCCGCGGTCAGTCAGGTTCATCACTTTGCCCCCACCCAGATCATAGCGGCCTTCCCAGATATGCAGATCTGAATGGCAAACGCCGCAATAGGTGGTTTCGAGGAGCACCTCGGTGCCCTTCGGTTCCGGGGTTGGAAGCTCGATTTCCTCGAGGGGAGCTTCGTTTTTCACGACTGCCCAGGCGCGCATTTGGATATCCTCCGGCGGGTGTTTTATCTGCAGTGGTTGTGGAGGCGACAAGGGCAGGTGGTCAAGCGGCGATCGAAATAGGCGCTTGATGTTAATTCGAAGGCAGCTTAAGAGCGGCGACTGTCAGGGTCCCGATCGTCTAGAGGCCTAGGACACCGCCCTTTCACGGCGGTAACACGGGTTCGAATCCCGTTCGGGATACCATATAAATCAATGACTTAGGCCGCGCAAAATTGGCGTGGTCTAATCTGGGGTCTAATATCCACTTTCGCCCACAGCCACTGCGGGCAGGCAATCTTTCCAAAAGCCGCTGCGGATAGGCTCATGCGTAGCGTGCATGAGTGCCTTCCGGTGGGTTGTTCATGGTTTGGCGATGGTCACCAGCCCTCTCGTCAGGGCCAAGGCGCTAGCGGCGCCAGCAGCACCCAGATGCCAAACCGACATTCAGTATAGTGGTAAGCCCCCCCCTTCCCTCACCCCTTCGCCGCAAGCAGCGCCGTCCGCAGTGCATCGCGCTGTTCGGGCGTCAATGCCGAGGCGTCGAGGGTCGTGACATGGGCCACTTGAACCGGGCCGCCCCCGTCCCCGGCGTGTTCGAGCTTATGGGTATCAACCCAACCCGTTGCCGCCCGGCTGCGGTTGCGGAGGCCCAGGGAGAC
>CANFKS010000147.1 GCA_947447625.1 Rhodospirillales bacterium
ACGTGACGCGCCGGGATCTGCGCGTTGTAGTCGATCACCATGACGGGAATGCCGAGCGCCTCGATCTGCTTGATCTGCTCGCCGAGCACGTTGAACGACCACTCCGCGAGGATCAGCAGGTCCGGCCTCAGCGCCAGCAGCTTCTCGACACTGAAATTGCCGTCCTCGGTGTTGCCGACGTCGGGCATCGCGGCGAGATTGGGGATCACGGCGCTGTAGCGGCGGAAGACCGAAGGCCGCCACTCCGACCACAGGGTCTTAGACATGCCGACCACCTTCGCCCACGCGGCCGGACCGCCCACGGCGGTGAATTCCTCGTAGTTAAAGCAGACGACAATGCGTTCGGGCGGCGCTTTCAGCGTGACCGTGCGGCCAAGCGCATCGGTGATCGGGGGCATGGCAGCCCGCGCGCGGCCCGGCATTGCGGTAGCCAGCGGCAGGATAAGGGCGGAACGCCGCGACAGGCGCAGCGGTGATGCGGTCATGGGGATGGTCTCCGTCGGTCTGTCCAAAGTTCATGCGCAGCCGTCGCGCGGACGCGACGGTTCGGCCGGGGATCAGACGGTGACGGGAGGACCTCGGGGGCGAGCCGTCGCGAACGGCGATGCCGGCGGGCCAGCGCCGGCGGCGGGCAGGACAAAGCGAACGACGGCCACTTGCGGGGGCGTCGGCAGTGAGACGGGCAAAGTCAACTGGACAGCAACGACACCAAGGCAGGCCGGGCAAAGTGCACACTCATGGTCGTGACTGCCATGATCCTGGCCCGCGGGATCGCCCTTCTGTGCCGCATCGGCGTGGCAGATCGTGCCGCCCATCAGGGCAACGAAGGCGGCTTCAGCCGGTTCGACGGACAGGGGCAGCATCGCGACCACAAGGCGCACGAGCATGGCGAGCGTGGCCAGCAGGGCCGGTGCGGTCCTGCGTGTTCGTCTCATGTCATGCAGCCGGTGTTTCATCATTCACCGTTCAGGCGGTTTCGATCCGACAGCGACGCCTTGCGGAGGATGGGCGCACGTGGCCCTCATACGAAGGTCAGCAGCCGACGGGGATTGCCGACGGTGATTGCCGTGATTTCAGCCGGGCTGAACCCGCGCGCCGCCATGAGCGGCACTACATTGGCGAAGATGTGGGCATAGCCATGGCCGCCGAATGCCGTCAGCCTGGTGCGGTAGCAGATGTCATGGCTGATCACGACGCGATCGAGATGGCCGCGCACAATCAGGGCCCGGATCATCCGCAGCCGCGTGGCGTCATTGGGCATGTCGATATCGCCGAGCGAATAGTACGACTGCTCCTGGCCGAACAGGTCGAACTCGATCACCACCCCGCTGTCGGCGAGGCGCAGCAGCCGGTCTTCGTCGAAGATGGTGCGGTCGATATGGCTGATGATGACGCGCCCCGGATCTGCGCCGTGCGCGCGGACGAAATCAGCAACCTCCTGCGGCTGATCGGGGTCGCGGCCCGGATGTACGTTGAGTGCGGCGCCGGTTTCCTGCATGGCGAGGATCGCGCCGGCCATCACCCGCTTTTCGGTGTCCGTCCACGGCGCCTGACATCCGATCTCGCCGATGATGCCGGCGCGAACATCGGTGTTCCATGCGCCGATCTGCACCTGATCCACCATCTCGCCGGCAAAGCTCTCCACCGAGCGCGCCCGGTTCGCCGCCGGCTGGTATTCGTCGACATAATGGCCGCAGCCCATGATGACGTTCACGCCGGCATCGCGCGCCAGGGCCACCAGCCCGTTGGGGCGCGGGTCGAGCCCGCCCGAGGACAACTCCACCACCGTCCGCCCGCCTGCGGCAGCCAGCAGCTTCAGCTCATCCGTCGCCGTCGCCTCGCAGGTCAGTCGGTAGTTGCCCGGCACTTTGCGCTTGCGTGCGTAGTTGACGGCGAAGCAGTTGCACAGGGTGATCTCCGGCCCCTGATCGGGGTCGGCGCGCATGCCGGGGGTGCGGATGTCCCACAGCAGATGCTCGTGCATCAGGGTAGGGCCGAGATCGGCCGGGTCGATCGGCCCCAGAACACCCTGGGCGCGGCCGCGCATGGCCTCGCGGGAAAGCCGGGTCATAAGACCCTCGCAGCGACAGTGCCCTGATGCATCGGAAGTGTCCGCCTCGGTGATTGGCCCGACGCTAGGGCAGTCACGATCGTCCTGTCTAGAGCGGGATGCCTTCTGATAGGCAAAGGCATCCCGCTCTAACTCTTTGTTTGATCGCCTGATTCAGATTTTTGGCGATTCCGCCAAAAACCATCCCCCCGGAGCGACCCGAGTTTCGAGCGTGACCGGTCCGGCGGATCATCCCCTGGCGTTGCTGGCTTTGCGGCCGAGGCGCGCGGCGAGGAGGGCGAGGCCGGCGAGCGCGGAGGCGGCCATCATGGTGGCGAGGGTGTAGCGCCAGGCGGTAAGGCTGGCAGTTCCGCCGGTATGGGCGAGGACGATGCCGCAGGCCCAGGCGCCGATGAAGCTGCCGGTGTTGGTGAGGGTGACCTGGACGGCGAGAACGGCGCCGCGGGCGGAGGGCGGGACTTGGGCCATGATGCCGACGGGGAGGGATCCTGCGTCGGAGAAGATGGTGCATTGGTAGAGCAGCGTGAGGGCGAAGACGATCCAGAGCGGAGCGTTGAGGTTGAGGATGAGAACCGTTCCCACGGCGACGGAGGAGAAGGCAGCGGCGGCGATGACGTATTCGCGCCGGCCTGAGCGGCTGGCCGCTTCGGCGCGGGCGGCGACCCAGGCGGCGACGGGCATGGCCAGCGGGCCGGAGATGGCCGAAGCCAGCGCGAAGTCGACAAAATCCGCCCAGGGCTCGTGGGTTCGGCTGGCGCAGAAGGCGAGAAGGGCGATCCACCAGACACGGAAGGCCATGCCCTCCCAGGCGTTGCCGGCGCCGGCCAAGGCGTAGAGCATGGCCGCGCGGGTGCGCAGCACGAGGCGCAGGTTGGCAAACAGGGCGGAGAGGCCGGAGGCCCCGCCTCTGCGGCCGGACATCAGGAGAAAGACGCCGACCGCCGCTGCGATGCAGGAAACCGCAGCGCCGATAAAGGCCTGGGGCCAGCCGCCGATCATGCGCAGGATGGCGGCCGAGGCGAAGGAGAGTGAGGTGCCGAGCGTGAGGCATGAGGTGTAGAGCGAGGTGGCGCGGGGTCGTTCGGCCTGGCTGACGGCGGCGCCGATCAGCGTCATGCCGGGGATGTAGGTGCCGGCCATGCCGAGGCCGGAAAGCAGGCGGGCGATGAGCAGGCTGGCGTAGCTGTCGTTGATCAGCGGGAAGCACAGCCCGCCGGCGAGACCGGCCGCGCAGCCCGCGAGGTAGAGGCGCTTGGGGTCGATCACGTCGGTGAGGACGGAGGCGATGGGGGAGCCGATCGCGTAGGAGAGGAAGAAGATGCCGCCGGCGAAACCGGCTTCGGAGGGGGTGAGGGCGAGGTCGTGGATGATGCCGGGGAGGACGGCGCCGTAGTTGGAGAAGCCCACCATGTTGAGCAGCAGGGCGGTGCACATCACGGCGGTGGGATAGGCGGTCGGGGTGCGCATGGTTCGGCTTTCGGCTGTGATCGTCGGGGAGCCAAGGCGGTTGGAAGGGGGATTTCGGCAGAGGGGGCGGGTGTGGTCAAATCGCGCCATGGCACGGGTGCATATCTTGGGGGCCTCGGGGTCCGGGACGACGACGCTGGGGGCTGCGCTGGGGGCGCGGCTGGGGTGGCGGCATGTCGATTCGGATGATCTGTTCTGGCTGAAGACGGAGCCGCCGTTCACCACGCAGCGGGCGCGGGAGGCACGGCTGGGCGGCGTGTTGCCGTGGATGCGGGTTGAGCGGGACTGGGTGTTTTCGGGCTCCGCAGTGGGCTGGGCCGGGGCGCTGGAGCCCTTGTATGACGTGGTGGTGTATTTGCGGCTTGATCCGGCGCTGCGCATGGCCCGGCTTCGGGCGCGGGAGGTGGCGCGCTATGGGGCGCGGATCGCGGCGGGCGGGGATATGGCGGTGGCGAGTGCGGCGTTCATGGCATGGGCCGAGGCTTATGACACGGCAGGGCCGGGCCAGCGCAGCGCCGCGCTGCATGCGACGTGGCTGAGCGAGCGGGCCTGCCGGGTGGTCAGGCTTGATTCGGCAGCGGCGCTGGCGGATCTGGTGGCGGCGGTTCTGGCGGAGGTGCCGTCTTAGATTCCGCCCAACATCATCAGGCTCTGGCGGGGGTCAGAGTGTCATCGGGCCGAACTTGGGCGAGACGGTGAAGTCGGCTTCGGTGATGGCGCGGATGTTCTCTACGGTGAGGCCGGGGAAGGCCTCGCGCAGAACGAGGCCATCGGGGCCGACGTCGAACACGGCATGATCGGTGACGATGGTTTTGACGCAGTTCTTGCCGGTCAGCGGCAGATGGGTGCGTTTCTTGATTTTGCTGTTGCCGTGCTTGTCGGTGTGTTGCAGGGCCGCGATGATGCGGGGCACACCGTGGCAGAGATCCATCCCGCCGCCGATGCCGGGCCACCATTTGCCGTTGCGCTTGTGCGCCCAGTTGGCGAGGTTGCCCTCCTGGTCGACTTCGAGGCCGCCGAGGACGGAGGTGGCGATGTAGCCGTTGCGCATGGCGCCGAGCGAGGTTGCGAGGTCCATGATGGCGGCGCCGGGCAGCAGGGTGACGGGTTCGGTCGAGGCGTTGGAAATGTCGCTGTCGGCACCGAGGGTGGTGGGTTTGGGGCCGAAGCCGAAGCAGCCGTTTTCGGAATGGAAGATGACGTTGATGCCGGGCGGCAGGTAGTTGGCGGTCATCGTCGGGATGCCGATGCCGAGGTTGACGACTTCGCCGTCGCGCAGTTCCTGGGCGCAGCGCTGGGCGATGACGACGCGGGGGTCGCGGCCGTGGAGGTGGTTCATGCCGCGTCTCCTTCGCTCGGTTTCGGCAGGCGGCCGAGTTTGATCCAGTTTTCGCGGTAGAGGGCGTGCTGCTGCTCCAGCGTGTAGGACTGCACGACGGCATTGACGAAGGGGCCGGGGCAGCCGACGCGCTCGGGCGGAATGGTGCCGACGGGGACGATCTCGTTGACTTCGGCGATGGTGAACCTGCCGGCCATCGCGAGGTCCTTCTGGTTCTGCGCGGCCATGTAGCGGAATTCGACATTGCCGAGCGCATCGCCGCGCCAACCGCGGATGATGGAGACCTCGGCGGTCAGCGGTTCCTCGACGAAGAAGGTGCGGCCGTTGATTTCGATGGTGCGCTTGGGTTCGTCCATGTCGGGGAACAGGCCCGGCGCATCGAGGATGCCGACGCCGACGGGGACGAGACAGCCGCCGAGGCCCATGCCCCCGGCGCGGACTTTTTCGGCCCATGTGCCCATCGGGAAGATCTCCTTCACCTTCATCTGGCCGGACAGATAGGCGTCCGACGCTTCGGTGGAGGTGGCGACATGGGTGCCGATATATTCCTCGACGAGACCGGCAGCGAAGAGCTTGCCCATCAGGAAATCGCCGCGCAGGCCGGAGGTGACGGCGATCAGGGTGAGGCGGCCGATCTTGTTGGCAACCAGGTATTCGATGCACTTGGCCGGTTCGCCGGCGCCGACGAACTCGCCCATCATCAGGCGCGTGCCAGCGGGGACATGCGCCATGGCGGCTTCAAGACTCATCACCTTGTTGATGCTCATGCGATGGCGGCTCCCGGTTCGTTCGCATTGGGTAGTGCGGCGCGCGGTTGAGGGCAAGAGTGAGGGCAGGAGTGGCGTTCGGCGGGCTGGCAGGTTGGGGTGCGGCGGCGCAGTATGGGGGCGGTTGAGAGGGCTTCGCATGCGGTTGGCTGTTGGTTTGATGGCGATGGCGGTAGCGCTGCTGATGGCAGCCGGTGAACCTGCGCGGGCGGCGGATTGCGCGCCGGTGTTGGGGCCGGAGGGGTATGCGGCGACGCGGGCGGTGGATGTTCGGAGTTGGGATGTGCTTAGGCTCGGCCTGCCCGGCGGTGCCGTGACGGTGAGCGGACGGACGTGTTTGCAGCACTATGAGGCCGACAGCGAGGACGCGGCGCGGGCGGGGGGCGCGGTGGGGGCGATGCGGGCGGCGCTGGCCGCGGATCGCACCGACATCCTGGTGGCAGAGCCACGTCTGACCATCGCGCGGCAGCGGCGTGGCGACAGCGATATCTGGATCCGGGTAACGAGTGCCGGGGTGGCGCTCGATGTGACGGTGGTGGAGCAGGTTGGGCATCGTCAGGTGCTGACGGTGCCTCAGGAGCGCGATTACGCGCCGCTCGGCCATATGCCGGATTACGTGGCGGCACAGCCGGAGTGGCGCGATTTCGACCAGCGGGTGTTTCCGCTGCGCGATGGCGAGGAGACCGTGCAGGGGCGGCGCTTCGAGGTTGATTATACCCTGCGCGAGGGGGCGACGCCGGCGGATGTGCGGCTGATACAGTTGAATTACCGCACGGCACTGCTCGCAGCAGGGGCGGAGGTGCTGTTCGCCGATGAACGCAACACCACAGCGCGGCTCAATCGGGCCGGGCAGGCGGTGTGGCTGCGGGTGTGGAGCGAGGAGGCGGCGATCAATGTCACGGTGATCGAGCAGTCCCAGCATCGCCGGACGTTGCAGCCGCCGTCGGGGCGGGATTATCCGCGGCTGGGGCGGATGGCGGGATATCTGGTGGATACGGTGGAGCGCAAGACGCTCGATGAAGTGATCTTCACGGTCCAGGACGGCGAGCAGGTGCGCGAGGTGAAGGTGCAGGGCGCGCGGACGGAGGTCGGCTATGTGCCGCGCGCGGGGGGAATGCCGGCAAGCGACCTGGATATCCAGCTCAATTACCGTGCGGCCCTGGCGGATCTGGGCGGGCAGATCCTGTTCACCGATGCAGCGACGACGGTGGCGCGGTTTGCCGATAGCGGGGCGCTGATTTGGGTGAAGGTCTGGAGCGAGGAGACGGCGATTGCGGTGTCGATCGTCCAGGAGCGGACGTTCAAGGGGACAGTGAAGGTGATCCCGGCGGAGACGCTGCGCGCGGCGCTCGAGGGGCGCGGGCGGACGGCGCTGTTCCTGCCGTTTATGTTCGACCGGCCTGGGCTGCGGGCCGACTCGGCGCCGGCACTGGCCGAGGTGGCGCGGATGATGGCGGAGGCGCGGGGAATGCGGCTGCTGATCGAGAACCATACCGACATTATCGGGCCCAGGGCGCGCAACCTCGCGCTGGCGGCAGCGCGGGCGGAGCGGGTGCGCGACGCGCTGGTGTCAGCCGGGGTGGACCCGGCGCGATTGCGGGCGGTAGGGATCGGGCCGGACCGGCCGGCGGCGGATAACGCGACCTCGGAAGGGCGGGCGCGCAACCGGCGGACGGTTTTGATCAGGGAGCCCGCTGGGGGATGACTTGACGGGGGGGGAGAGTTTCGTCATAAGCCCGCGCTTCCAGTGGCACGCTGTGCCGCCGTCCGATCTGAGGATATTCACGATGTCTCGCCGCTGCCAGCTCACCGGAAAGGGCGTCCTGACGGGTAACAACGTCAGCCACGCCAACAACAAGACCCGCCGCCGCTTCCTGCCCAACCTGCAGGATTCCTCGGTGCTGTCCGACACGCTGGGCGCTTCGGTATCGATGCGCCTGTCGACCCGCGCAATCCGCACGGTCGAGCACAACGGCGGGATCGACGCGTTCCTGATGGGGACGCCCAACAGCAAGCTGCCGCCCGA
>CANFKS010000148.1 GCA_947447625.1 Rhodospirillales bacterium
ACGGAAATAGCCGTCCATGCCGGCGGCCGAGTTCTTCGAGCCATTGACGGCCGACTTGTCGGGGCCAGACTGCGAGTAGGCAGCGTCAACCGCGACCAGGCCGCCCATGTGGACGATGATCTTGCCGGGTTCCGGCTTGGTCTGCGGCGAACCGAAAGCCGACGCGTTGCGGCTCGGGTCAGACGGAGCGAACGTAGCGGCCTGAGCCGACGTCGCGGCGACGAGGCCCAACAGGGCCGCCGAAGCGAGAAGATAGTTGCGCATATAGTCCTCCTTGTTTGCAGGCCCCGCCCCGTTCCCAAAGAACCCTGTCCCGGTCCCCCGCGACAAAGCCCCAAAACGGGTGGGGCAGCTAAGCCTGTCTATATTATTGGACGCACTATCCACATATCACAATCGCTCATGGGGGTGTCGCCTAGCCTTTCCGAAACACTGTGGCATTTGAGTTACACCTATATGACACCAACGCCCCGATCGCCCCCGCCCCACGGCAAACCGGCCACGGCAACCGCCGAATACTCCCGCCATCGACGCCCCCAAGCGCCGCCACCCGCCCCCCCGCGAGCCGCGCCATCCCCGCCCAACGAACCGCCCCAAGCCCCGCCGCCCCAGGATGGCTCGCCGTCGGGAAAGCCGGCGACAAAAACACCAACAACGCCCCAGCCCGCATCGCCCGCCGCATTTCCCCCACATCATGCGCCGAACTGGTCACTGTCGGCACCAACCGCGACGCCCCCGCCGGCCTACAGCCGCCCCGCAAATGCAGCCCCGCGCCCAGCCGCGCCGCCAGCCGCCAATCCCCTGCCACCACCAACACCAGGCGCCGATCCCGGCAAATCGCCGCGAGGCGCAGCCCGAGCGCCGCGCGATCCACCCGCCCATCATCGCGAAACACCACGCCGCACAGCCCACGCGGCAACCGTGCAACCGCTGCGCACGGGTCAGCCAGCCGGACCGCGTCCGTAAACAACCACAGCGGCGGCAACCCACCATGCCGGTTCCGGCTCTTGACCGCGCGGCCCCATGCGACAAGCCTATGATCCATCCGTTCCTCCACCCCCATTCTTCCCCCACCCGCCACCGCGAAGCAGATCCTTATGGACCATAACTATTCCGCCATCGCCGACAACCTCCGCCGCGTGCAGGACCGCATCGCCGCCGCGGCCGCCCGCGCCGGGCGCGATCCCTCCGCCGTCACCCTCGTCGCCGTGTCCAAAACCAACCCCGTCGAAGCCGTCCTTGCCGCCCTCGCTGCCGGTCAACTTCACTTCGGCGAAAACCGGGTCCAGGAAGCCCAATCCAAATTCCCGCCCCTGCGCCCCGCCCACCCAGCCATGCGCCTGCACATCATAGGGGGTCTGCAAACCAATAAGGCCCGCGACGCCGTCAAACTCGGCGACGTCATCGAAACCCTCGACCGCCCCCGCCTGGCCGACGCCATTGCCGAAGCCATCGCCAAGGAGGGCCGCGCGCCCCAGCTCCTGGTCCAGATCAACGTGGGTGACGAAGACCAGAAATCAGGCATTTCCCGAACCGACGCCGACGGATTCATCAACGAATGCAAGGGCCGGTTCGGCGCCGCCCTCGCCGGCCTGATGTGCATCCCCCCCGCCGAGGGAGATCCCGCGCCCCATTTCGACTGGCTTGCCGAGCGCGCCGCAAAACACGCCCTACCCATCGTTTCCATGGGCATGTCCGGCGATTTCGAAATCGCCGTCGCCCACGGAGCAACCCATGTCCGCGTCGGGTCGGCCATCTTCGGCGCGCGGGGCTAACAACGCCGCTTGCATGGCGTCGGCGGGCGGCGTATCGAGCGCCGCCCCGGGGCCGCTACGTTGCCGCCGGGCCAGGACATGGAGCGGCAGCATGACGGCGGCAACCCACGAAGCCGGCGCGACGCGTGATCAGGTCAAATTCCCGGTCCTGCTCGGCGTTCTCGGCATCGTCTACGGCGACATCGGCACCAGCCCGCTCTATGCGGTAAAAGCCAGCCTCGAACATTTCAAGGAAGGTGGCTTGGCACGCGGTGACGTGCTGGGCGTCCTGTCTTTGATCTTCTGGTCCCTGATCCTGATCGTCACCGTGAAGTACATCCTCCTCGTCATGCGCGCCGACAACCGCGGCGAAGGCGGCATTCTCGCGCTGATGACCCTCGCCCAGCGCGGCGTCACCAGCCCGACCATGCGCAAAGGCCTCGCCCTCGTCGGTATCTGCGGCGCCGGCCTGTTCTTTGGTGACGGCACCATCACCCCCGCCATCTCCGTCCTCTCCGCCATCGAAGGCCTTGAGATCGCCGCGCCCGCCTTCAAGGAATTCGTCCTGCCGCTGTCGGTGATCGTCATCGTCGCCCTCTTCCTCGTGCAGTCCCGCGGCACGGCAAGCATCGGGAAACTGTTCGGCCCGATCATGACCGTCTGGTTCCTCATGATCGGCTTGCTCGGCCTGATCGAAATCATCCATCACCCCTCCGTGCTGATGGCGGTCTCCCCGATTTATGCGTTCAACGTCCTGGCCCATCACGGCTATCTCGCGTTCATCGTCCTTGGCTCGGTCGTCCTCTGCGTAACCGGCGGCGAAGCGCTCTATGCCGACATGGGGCATTTCGGTCGCCGTCCGATCCAGGTCGCCTGGCTTTTCCTCGTGCTGCCCTGTCTGCTGCTCAATTATTTCGGCCAGGGCGCCCTCGTGCTGCACGACGCCAAAGCCATCAGCAACCCATTCTTTCTCCTCGGCGCCGAATGGACACGACTGCCGATGGTCATCCTCGCCACTGCCGCCACCGTCATCGCCAGCCAGGCGATGATCTCCGGCGCCTACTCCATGGCCCGGCAATGCACCCAGATGGGCTTCCTGCCCCGTCTCACGGTGCGCCACACAAGCGCCTCCGAGGAAGGCCAGATCTACCTGCCCCAAATCAACATGGCCCTGCTGATTGGCGTGCTGATCCTGGTCTTCACCTTCCGCACCAGCGACAGCCTTGCCTCGGCCTATGGCATCGCCGTCACCGGAACCTTTACCTGCACCAGCATCCTCGCCGTCTTCGTCTTCCGCCGACAATTTCACTGGTCGCGGCTGGCAGCAATCGGCGGCTTCGGCACCTTCTTCCTCATAGATTTCGCCTTCTTCACCTCCAACGCCCTCAAGATCCCCGAAGGCGGCTGGGTCCCGCTCGCCTTCGGCCTCTCACTCTTCATCATGATGACCACCTGGAAACGCGGCCGCGACCTGCTGCTCGACCGCTGGAAAACCGACAGCTTGCCGCTCTCATCCTTCCTCGCCCGCCTCCCGCAATCCCGCACCGTCCGCGTCCCAGGCATGGCCGTCTTCATGACCGGCAACCAGGATCACGTCCCCGCCGCCCTGCTGCACAACCTCAAGCACAACAAGGTGCTGCACGAGCAAGTCCTGTTCGTCACCGTGCAGAACGTCGACTTCCCCGAAGTCGCCGCCGACGAACGCAGCGAAGTGGTGGAACTCTCGCCCGGCATTCACCGTGTCCTGATCCGCTACGGCTTCATGGAAAGCCCGAACCTGCCGCGAGACCTCGGCGGCTTGCAGGCCAAGGGCGTCAAGGTCGACCCGATGCAGGCAAGCTACTTCCTCGGCCGCGACACCCTCGTCGCCGCCGCGGCGCCCAAAATGCCGACCTGGCGGATGTGGCTCTTCCTGCTCCTCGCCCGCAACTCGGTCTCCGCCACCGAGTTCTTCCGCATCCCGAGCGACCGCGTGGTCGAACTCGGCGTCCGCGTCGCGATTTGATCTTCTCTATCCGCCACGAGCACGCGGCGGCGGCCTTCCCTTGGTATCAAGCGCGTAGCGGATGGCCGGCGTCGTCGCGCGCGACAACTCCGCATATGTTGCCGGCCGCAGCGGCAGCACAAACCCATACGCCGTGTAGGTGTGCCCACCGATCTGGTTGAGCGGCGGATACCAGACCCGAACCTCCGTCCAATCATTGCGCTCCGACACATCGACCACCAGCTGGTCCTGATCCAACTGCTCCGGCACCCAATTCGCCTGGATCACCTCGATCTGCCGGGCGTTGATCACGCGCGAAACCACCGATACATGCCCCGACGGCAACCGTGATGACCGCCGGAACACCAGCACTCCGCCCACCTCCGGTCGGTTGGCCCGGCCATACCGCCCCGCCGCGCCATCCCACCACGACGCGGCCTCGCCATACAGCGCAATGCCCGAAAGCTCCCGCGCGAACGGCGCGCATGTCAGTCCGGACTGTCGGATTGGCGCCGACCCAAACGAAACCGACCCAGACGAAACCGACCCAGACGACGCGCCGCACCCGGCCAGGAACCCAGCCAGCAGCAAAAGCAAAATATGGCGCGATATCATAATATTACGGCTCATGCTGCGCAGTTTACATAAAACCACGCCCCCACGCAGCAGAAAACGCGCCGAAGCCCTCAGGCCTCCATCAGCGTCCGCACATGCAGCGCCGCCGATGCCGCCAGGGCATCGAGATCATACCCCCCCTCCAGCAGCGAAACGAGCCGTCCGTGGCAATGGGTCCGCGCCATATCCACCAGACGCCGCGTGATCCAGCCAAAATCACTGGTCTCCAGCCGAAGCTGCGCCAATGGGTCCGCCTTGTGCGCATCGAAGCCGGCCGAAACAATAATCAACTCCGGCCCAAACGCCGCCAGCGCCGGCAGGATCGTCTCGTCCCACGCGGCGCGAAACACCGCTCCGGGCGACCCAGGCGGTATCGGCGCATTGACAACATTCCCCGCCCCGCGCTCAGCCGCCGCCCCAGTCCCCGGATAGCATGGGTACTGATGGCTCGACCCATAGAACAGGCTGGGATCGTTATAGAAAATTTCCTGCGTGCCATTGCCGTGATGCACGTCGAAATCCACCACCGCGACCTTCTTTAGCCCCCATTGCGCCTGCGCATGCCGCGCCGCGATCGCCGCATTGGCGAACAGGCAGAACCCCATCGGCCGGTTCGTCTCGGCATGATGCCCCGGCGGGCGCGTCGCCACGAACGCCTTGCGCGCCCACCCCTCCATCACCGCATCCACCGCCATGATCGCCCCGCCCGCTGCGCGCAGCGCCGCCTCGCGTGAGCCCTGGCTCATGATGGTATCCGCATCGAGCGCGATACGCTCTCCCGGCGCCGGCGCAACCGACAGCACGTCTCTCACATAGGCCTCGGGATGCACCCGCATGAGCTGCGCCTCGCTCGCCAACGGCGCGCTCTCGCGGATCAGTGGCAAAAACGCCTCGCCCTCAAGGGCCCGCAGCACATAGCGCAGACGATCCGCGCATTCCGGATGCCAGTCCCCCGTATCATGTTCGAGACAGGCAGGATGGGTGATGAGGGCGACGCTCATTTCGTCTCCTTCTTGCGGATGACGAAACTGTAAACGCCGGACTCCTCGCTCATCGCCACCAGTGCATGACCGGTCTCCCGGCAATATGCCTGGAAATCAGCCACTGCCGCCCTGTCGGTTGCCAGCACACGCAACCGATCGCCAGCTTCCAGGCTCCGCAATGCCCGGTTGGCGCGCAGTACAGGCAGCGGGCACGTCATGCCCTTCACGTCGAGAACGGTTTCACTCATGCCCCTATCCTGCGTCGGGGCGCCCCGCCCGGCAAGGCAATGCTTGAGCAACAGGCGCCCTCGGCGCTAATGGGAGGTATGACCCAGCCCTATGATTTCCGGATCGGTATTGACCTCGGCGGCACCAAAACCGAGATCGCAGCCATTGGCCCCAACGGCACGCTCATCGAGCGCCATCGCGTGCCCACGCCGCCGCTCTACCACGACAGCGTGTCCGGCATGGCCCACCTGGTGCGACAGATCGAGCAGAAACTCGGCGGCCGCGGCAGCGTCGGCATCGGTATCCCCGGCGTCATCAGCCCCGCCACCGGCCTGGTCAAAAACGCCAACACCATCGCCCTCAACGGCAACCCCTTCGACAAGGACATCGCGTCCCTCCTCGAACGGGAGGTCAGAGTCGAGAACGACGCCAATTGTTTCGCCCTCTCCGAAGCGGCCGACGGCGCCGGCGCCGGCGCCTCCATCGTCTTCGGCGTCATCATCGGCACCGGCTGCGGCGGCGGGATCGTATTCGACGGCAGGGTCATGCGCGGGCGCCATCACATCGCCGGCGAATGGGGCCACACCCCCCTGCCATGGCCCACCGGCGACGAACTGCCCGGCACCATGTGCTGGTGCGGTCACCGCAACTGCCTGGAAACCCTGATCTCCGGCACCGGCCTCGCCATGGATTGTGACGGCCCGGACGCGCGCGACGCCACCTCCATCCCCGGCCGCGCCGCCGCCGGCGAAGCCAAGGCCATCGCCGCCCTCGCCCGCCATGCCGACCGCCTCGCCCGCGGCCTCGCCGTCATCACCAACCTGATCGACCCCGACGTCATCGTCCTCGGCGGCGGCCTGTCCAACATGGAACACCTCTACGACCAGGTGCCGAAACTGATGGCACCCCACGTCTTCTCCGATTTCGTCAACACCCCAATCGTCAAGAACAAGCACGGCGACAGCTCCGGCGTGCGCGGAGCCGCGTGGCTCTGGCCGGTTCCTGGGGGATGAAGCCAACTCTCTGACTGTGGTGCCGACCCGCGAGACCGCCCAGTCTGCGCTGCATGCGGGTGCGAAGCGGACGGAGAAAATGGAACCGCTCCCAAGCATCGATTCTCAGCCCGTCCAACGGAACGGTCATGCGCTCTGGATTGAGAGCATGGACGGCTTTTTATGGATGGCTTGGTCAACCGCATCTGCGTTGGCGAAGGTTTGGTGAGCGAGGTGATGGGCTTTGAGGTTGTGCCATAATGTTTCGCTATCGTTGATTTTTGGCGCGTATTTGGGCAGCCATTCGACGATGAGCCGGTGAGTGCGTGCAGCCCGTGCCGCCCGGGAGAGTTTGCTTGTGTGGATTGGGCCATTGTCCTCGACCGGCACGACGGGCCTGGTGGGCTGTCCCGGCTTGGGACTGTAAAGCCGGTCGAGCAGTTAGAGATGCGCGACGAGGTCACTGCTGCGCTTGATCTTGGAGGCGTGTGCCGCGGACGCCGCCAGCGGAGGTTTTTTTCGCAGCGCGTTGGAAAGTTGCGAGCGGCTGATGCTCACGCCTGCGCGCGCTTCGATCTCGGCGCGCAGGCGCGGAATGGTCCGGTTCGGCCGGTCGGCGACTTGGGCATCCAGCAGCGGCATGGCCACCCGCAGCGCCGCTTCGCTCTTCGCCGGCGCAAGGCCGGGGGCGGCAATGGCCTTCAACGCCTCGATGCCGCCCATCATGACATCGCTGCGCCAGAGCCGAACCGTATCTTCCCGAACGCCAAACGCCTCGGCAATCCGCCCACTCGTCCAGCCCGCCATCATCAGCACAGCGGCACGGGCACGATCTGCCTCGCTGCGTTCGCGTGAACCGGCCAGCCATGCCAATTCAGCTTGTTGTCCCGGAGTTGCCGAAAGAGGGGATTTGCCAGTCATGCCTGCCAACCCAGAATCGAGGCACTCAGGGAATCAGCACACCATCCGTTGGTGAACCTGCCGATTGCCGCTTAGCCAGCCGTTCGTTCTGCCTTATGTGCTGCGGCGAATGCGGCAAGCGAGGGGAAACGGAAATCCCACGTCACG
>CANFKS010000149.1 GCA_947447625.1 Rhodospirillales bacterium
CCGCTGCGCTGCGCTTCGCGTCAGGGGCGCTATCGCGGTGCAAGGGCACCGCTGTCGCTTTCGTCGCCGCTGCGCTGCGCTTCGCGTCAGGGGCGCTATCGCGGTGCAAGGGCACCGCTGTCGCTTTCGTCGCCGCTTCGCTGCGCTGCGCGTCAGGTGAGATCAGCGGGTTCGGTGCGGGTGCGTTTGACGAGGAGTTTGTTGAGGGCGTGGATGTAGGCTCGGGCGGAGGCGACGATGGTGTCGGTGTCGGCACCTTGGCCGTCGACCATTTTGCCGGCTTCTTCGAGGCGGACGGTGACTTTGGCTTGGGCGTCGGTTCCGGTGGTGACGGCGCCGACGGAATAGAGTTGCAGGATGGCGGAGTGGGGGAAGATGGTTTGGATGGCTTTGAAGGTGGCATCGACCGGGCCGTCGCCGGTTTCGGTGGCGTGGACGATGACGCCGTCGATTTCGAGTTCCATGTCGGCGCTGGGGGGGGTTTTGGAGCCGGCGCGGACGTCGAGCGAGATGAATTTGATGCGTTCGTTGTCGCGGAACTGGTCATCGACGAGGGCGGAGATGTCTTCGTCGTAGACGATTTTTTTGCGGTCGGCGAGGTCTTTGAAGCGGCGGAAGGCGTCGTTGAGTTGGTTGTCGCCGACTTCGCCGTAGCCGAGGGCGTTGAGTTTGTCGCGGAAGGCGGCGCGGCCGGAGTGTTTGCCCATGACGAGGGAGGAGTTGGACCAGCCGACGGATTCGGGGGTCATGATTTCGTAGGTGGCGGCGTCTTTGAGGTAGCCGTCCTGGTGGATGCCGGCTTCGTGGGCGAAGGCGTTGCGTCCGACGATGGCTTTGTTGGGCTGGACGTCAAAGCCGGTGATGGTGGAGAGGAGTTTGGAGGTGCGCAGGATGCGTTCGGTGACGATGCGGGGTTTGACGGGCATGGCGTCGGGGCGGGTGCGGACGGCCATGACGATTTCTTCGAGGGCGGCGTTGCCGGCGCGTTCGCCGATGCCGTTGATGGTGCCTTCGATCTGGCGGGCGCCGGCGGCGACGGCGGCGATGGTGTTGGCGACGGCCAGGCCGAGGTCGTTGTGGTTGTGGGTGGAGAGGATGATGGTATCGGCGCCGGGGACGCGCTCAAGGATCATGGAGAAGATGCGCGTCATGTCGCCGGGCAGGGCGTAGCCGACGGTGTCGGGCAGGTTGATGGTGGTGGCGCCGGCGCGGATGGCGGCTTCGACGGCGCGGCAGAGGAAGTCGGGGTCGGTGCGGGTGGCGTCTTCGGCGGACCATTCGACGTCATCGGTGTAGGAGCGGGCGAGGGTGACGGCGTCGGTTGTGGCTTGGAGGACGTCGTCGCGGGTCATGCGGAGTTTGACGCGCATGTGAAGGTCGGAGGTGGCGATGAAGGTGTGGATGCGTTTGCGTTTGGCGGGGGTGACGGCTTCGCCGGCGCGGATGATGTCGGCGCGGCCGGTGCGGGCGAGGCCGCAGATGACGGGGGCGTTGTCGCGCTGGCCGAGGGTTTCGGCGATGCGGAGCACGCTTTCGAAATCGCCGGGGGAGGCGTTGGGGAAGCCGGCTTCCATGACGTCGATCCCGAGGTCGGCCAGGGCGTCGGCCATGCGGAGTTTTTCGCCGAGATTCATGGAGAAGCCGGGGGATTGTTCGCCGTCCCGCAGGGTGGTGTCGAACATGATGACGCGGTCGGTGTCCAGCTGGCCGAAGCTGGGGTGATTGATGCTCATGGAGCGCGGTCCTTGGGACTTGGGGTATTTTGGGGGTATCTGGGTACGACTGGAGCCGGTGGGGTTAACCCCTGAGCGAAGCCCGCGACATGGCGCGGGGCGTCACGCCCAGGGGCGGCTAAGTCGAAGGAGGAGGAGCGCGCCGGCGCGATCGCGCGCGGATGCGCGGTCGATCAGCTGCAAAGAGGGCGCGGTGCCGTTCATGGGTTTGACGGTAACGGGGGGGGAGGCGGGGAGGCAAGCGCGTGGGGGGCATGCCAGGGTCGTGCCGGGGGGTGGGGCGGGGCGGGCAGGCGATGCGGGTGAACGGCGAGGTAGCGGGCGGGTTGGATCGGGTCACCGATATGGAGGGCCTGGGCGCGGGCGAGGGCGGCGCGGTCGGTTTCGCTGGTGCGCATGGCTTCGCGGAGATGGTCGGTCCAGGTTTCGACGGACCAGATTTCGATCCAGCCTTCGGGGTGTGCGACGTCTTCGTAGAGGTGCCAGTTGACGGCGCCGGCGCGGCCGCGGGCGTCTCGGACTTCGGCCATGACGGTGAGGAAGGTTTCGCGGTCCGGCTCGGCGATGGTGTATTTTTGCCATTCGAGGACGCGGGTGCGGGCTTCCTCGACGACGGAGACGAGTTCGGGGGCGACGGCTTCGGGCGTGGGTGGCGCGGGGGCGGCGGCGGCGCCGGCGGGGCGGGAGTCGTTTTCGGTGTCGAGGCTGAAGCGGCGGGCGAGGAGGCAGCAGAGGAAGAAGGCGGCGGTGGCGACCATCATCACGTGGCTGAGGCCGATGACGCGGCCGAGCCAGCCCCAGAAGAAGGTGCCGGCGACCATCGCGCCGTTGGAGGCGAGCTGATAGATCGCGAGCGCCCGGGCGCGGACCCAGGGGGGGGCGGAGAGTTGGGCGGCGCTC
The DNA here is from genome assembly GCA_947447625.1 of Rhodospirillales bacterium. Taxonomy (GTDB): domain Bacteria; phylum Pseudomonadota; class Alphaproteobacteria; order Acetobacterales; family Acetobacteraceae; genus CAIYPH01. Next base: position 2,634 of record CANFKS010000149.1, read on the forward strand.
TGGATGACGGAGGAGGCGGCAACCCAGCCGACGCCGAAGAGGACCATGGCGACGGCGGCGAAGGACCAGTGCGGCGCGATGGCGAGCAGGGCCATGCCGGCGCCGGAACTCAGCATCGAGGCCAGGACGGTGTTGCCGCGGGAGAGGCGGGCGCGGATCTGCGGGAGGACCAGGCCGGACGTGACGCCGCCGGCGCCCATGAGGCCGAGGAGGGCGCCGAAGGTGCCGGCGCCGAGGTGCAGTTCGTCATGCACGATGAGGGGCAGCAGTGCCCAGGGGGCGGAGGCGGGGCCGTAGAAGGCGGCGGAGCGGATCATGGCGGCGCGCATCACGGGGGTGAAGCGAACGAAGCGGACGCCGACGCGCATCGCGCTCATGAAGTGTTCACGCGGGAGTTTGCTGGCGCGGTGGCGGCGGTGCCAGCTGAGCAGGACGGCAACGATGGCAAGGTAGGAGATCGCGTTCAGCGCGAAGGCGAAGGACGGGCCGGCGAGGAGCACGAGGAAGCCGGCGAGGGCGGGGCCGATGGCGCGGGCAAGATTGAAGCCGACGCCGTTGAGGGCGATGGCCTGGGCGAGGTCATGCCGGGGGACGGATTCGGCCATCACGCTGCCCCAGGCCGGGGCGTTCATCGCGGTGCCGATGCCGATAGAGAAGGTGAGGGCGAGGAGGCCCCACGAGGTCATGTGATCGGTGTAGGTGAGGATGGCCAGGACGCTGGCGGCGACGAGCATCCAGGCCTGGGTGCAGAGAATGAAAAGCCTGCGGTCAATGATGTCGGCGATGGCGCCGGCGGGGAGGGCAAGGAGGAAGATGGGCAGGATGGTCGCGGCTTGCACCATGCTGACGACGAGAGGGTCAGGATCAAGGGAGGTCATGAGCCAGCCGGCGCCGGTGTTCTGCATCCAGACGCCGAGGGAGACGACGACGTTGGCCGTCCACAACATGCGGAACAGGGGGTGGCGCAGGGGGAGCAGGGCGGAGGGAAGGGCCATGGGGGGAGTTTGAGGGAATGCGCTCGCGGATGAAACCAAAACCTGATACCGGCGTTCATGGCGGCACACTGCGTCGGAATTGCGGTCGGCCTGGATCGCACGATCAACCGGTGCCTGGAGCGAGATGGCGGGTTCTGCCGCCGGCCATTTCGCTCTGGGCCGAAAACATGAACCGAAGGAAACTCTCGATATGACCCTTAAAGGCAAGACCGCTCTGGTGACGGGTTCGACTGGCGGGATCGGGTTGGGCATTGCGCGGGCGCTCGCGGCGGAGGGCGCGGATATTGCCATGAACGGATTTGGCGATGCGGGGCAGATTGAAGCGCTGCGGGCGGGGATCGAGGGCGAATTCGGGGTTCGCGCGGTGTTTGTGGCGGGGGATCTCGGGGTGCCCGCGCAGATCGCGGCGATGGTTACGGCGGCGGAGGGGGCTTTGGGGAAGGTGGATATCCTGGTGAACAATGCGGGGATCCAGTTTGTTGCACCGATCGAGGGGTTTCCGGAGGAGCAGTGGGACAAGGTGATCGCGATCAATCTATCCGGGGTGTTTCATGGGATGAAGGCCGTGATCCCTGGGATGCGGGCGCGCGGGTGGGGGCGGATCATCAATATCGCTTCGGCGCATGGGTTGGTGGCGAGTGCGCAGAAGGTGGCCTATGTCGCGGCGAAGCATGGGGTGGTTGGGATGACGAAAGTGGCGGCGATCGAACTCGCGGGGTCGGGGGCGACGTGCAATGCGATTTGTCCGGGCTGGGTGTTGACCCCGTTGGTGGAGAAGCAGTTGCAGGCGCGCGCGGCGGAGACGGGGCAGGGGATCGAGGCGGTCAAGCAGTCGGTCCTGGCGGAGAAGCAGCCGATGCGGGAGTTTTCGACACCGGCGCAGATTGGGGCATCCGCGGTGTTTTTGTGTTCGGAGGGGGCGCGGACGATCACCGGAATCTCGCTGTCGGTCGATGGCGGGTGGGTGGCGCAGTAGCGGCTGTCGGGCGGTGACGGTCCTTCTGACGGGGGCGGCGGGGTTCATCGGGTTTCATACTGCGCTGGCGCTGCTGGCGCGGGGCGAGCGGGTGGTGGGGCTCGATTGCATCAATGACTATTATGATGTGCGGTTGAAGGAGGCGCGGCTGGCGCTGCTGGGCGAGCAGAAGGGGTTCACGTTTCACAGGGTGGATATCGCGGATCGGGCGGCGGTTTCGGCTGTGATGGCTGCGCATCCGGAGGTGACGGCGGTTGTGCACCTGGCGGCGCAGGCGGGGGTCAGGTTTTCGATGATCGATCCGTACGCGTATGTGGCGTCGAATGTGATGGGGCATGTGGTGATGCTGGAGGCGGCGCGGGGGCTGCGGGGGATCCAGCATTTTGTCTATGCGAGTTCGTCGTCCGTGTATGGGGCGAATAGCAAGATGCCGTTTGCGGAGACGGATCGGGTGGATACGCCGTTGTCGCTGTATGCGGCGACGAAGCGGGCGGATGAGCTGATGAGCTATGCCTATGCGCATCTGTATGGGATTCCGCAGACGGGTTTGCGGTTTTTCACTGTGTATGGGGCGTGGGGGCGGCCGGATATGGCGTATTTCAGTTTTGCAGACTCGATCATGGCCGGGCGCCCGATCACGCTCTACGACGGCGGCGCGTTGCGGCGGGATTTCACCTATATCGATGATATCGTTGGGGGCGTTTTGGGGTGTTTGGATCGGCCGCCATTATCTGAGGAGGGGCAGCGGGTGTTGAATATCGGGAACAACCTGAGCGAGTCGGTCTCGACGCTGGTGGATTTGCTGGAGCAATCGCTGGGTCGGAAGGCGATTCGGGTGTCAGCGCCCCGGCCGGCGGCGGATGTTTTGGAGACTTGTGCGGATGTGGACGCGATCGGCGCCTTGGCGGGGTTCAGTCCGTCGACGCCACTTTCTGTCGGAATTCCGCGCTTTTCGAGCTGGTTCAAAGGGTGGCGCGGAAAAACATTCATCTGACCGTCACATCGGGGGTTGACCGTCCAATGGGATCGGCCTAAACCCCGCTCACCGGACGAGATGAGCGCTTGCAAATGTCTTCCGGTTCGGGTAAAGCTTTCGCCCTCGTGCAGAAGTTGAATTCGATCTGAAGACCCAGCCGTATCGTTGATACGGGTGGTTTTGATGCGCTTTTGTTCTTTTACAATAGAATATGGAATGGAAGGGATACGTTGGCGGCGTTCCTTGTCGGTTGTTCTTATGGATGACTGGGTTTGTGGATGTTCATGGGTTGGGTTCATATTGGTCCTGCTTGATGAATGTCTTAAGGGATGTCTGTTTGATGTATTTTGACTATGCGTTGACAGATGTTTCGAGAGACATGTTCTAGGTTTGGGTTCTTTAGGGAGCTTGGGTCTGGGCTATCGAGTCAGGGCTAGTTCGTTGTGGTTTGGTCTTTTTAGGAAGGTCGATCTGTGATGAACCTGAGAGTTTGATCCTGGCTCAGAGCGAACGCTGGCGGCATGCTTAACACATGCAAGTCGCACGAGGGGTTTCGGCCTCTAGTGGCGGACGGGTGAGTAACGCGTAGGTATCTATCCTGGGATGGGGGATAACAGCGGGAAACTGCTGCTAATACCGCATGATGCCCGAGGGCCAAAGGCGCGAGTCGTCTTGGGAGGAGCCTGCGTCCGATTAGCTAGTTGGTGGGGTAAAGGCCTACCAAGGCGACGATCGGTAGCTGGTCTGAGAGGATGATCAGCCACATTGGGACTGAGACACGGCCCAAACTCCTACGGGAGGCAGCAGTGGGGAATATTGGACAATGGGCGAAAGCCTGATCCAGCAATGCCGCGTGGATGAAGAAGGTCTTCGGATTGTAAAGTCCTTTCGGCGGGGACGATGATGACGGTACCCGCAGAAGAAGCCCCGGCTAACTTCGTGCCAGCAGCCGCGGTAATACGAAGGGGGCTAGCGTTGCTCGGAATGACTGGGCGTAAAGGGCGCGTAGGCGGTTTGATTAGTTAGGCGTGAAATTCCTGGGCTCAACCTGGGGGCTGCGCTTAATACAGTCAGACTAGAGTGTGAAAGAGGGTCGTGGAATTCCCAGTGTAGAGGTGAAATTCGTAGATATTGGGAAGAACACCGGTGGCGAAGGCGGCGACCTGGTTCATTACTGACGCTGAGGCGCGAAAGCGTGGGGAGCAAACAGGATTAGATACCCTGGTAGTCCACGCTGTAAACGATGTGTGCTGGATGTTAGGTAACCTAGTTACTTAGTGTCGTAGCTAACGCGGTAAGCACACCGCCTGGGGAGTACGGCCGCAAGGTTGAAACTCAAAGGAATTGACGGGGGCCCGCACAAGCGGTGGAGCATGTGGTTTAATTCGAAGCAACGCGCAGAACCTTACCAGGATTTGACATGGGGAGGCCGTGTCCAGAGATGGGCATTTCCCGCAAGGGACCTCCTGCACAGGTGCTGCATGGCTGTCGTCAGCTCGTGTCGTGAGATGTTGGGTTAAGTCCCGCAACGAGCGCAACCCCCGTCCTTAGTTGCTACCATTTAGTTGAGCACTCTAGGGAGACTGCCGGTGATAAGCCGCGAGGAAGGTGGGGATGACGTCAAGTCCTCATGGCCCTTACGGGCTGGGCTACACACGTGCTACAATGGCGGTGACAGTGGGAAGCTAGGTCGCGAGGCCGTGCTGATCTCTAAATGCCGTCTCAGTTCAGATTGCACTCTGCATCTCGAGTGCATGAAGGTGGAATCGCTAGTAATCGCGGATCAGCATGC
>CANFKS010000150.1 GCA_947447625.1 Rhodospirillales bacterium
GACAAGGACATCGCCGAGATGAAGTGGTTCGTCGCTGGCGTGCAGGGCAAGATCTGAGTTGCTCTGAGCGGGGAGAGGAACCCGCGTGAACCGCGCGATGTGGAAAGCACGCGCGTGAACTGCGCGATGTGGAAAGCACGCGCGTGAACCGCGCGATGAAGGCAACACGCGCGTGAACCGCGCGATGACCGCGTTCGAATGGGCGCTGCTCGTTGTGCTGTCCATGCTGTGGGGCAGCACGTTTCTGTTCATCAGCGTGGCCGGACGCGCGTTGCCGCCCCTCAGTGTCGCTGCCGTGAAGGTGACGTTGGCTGCCGCTGCCCTGCTGGTCGTGATGCGCCAGCAGGGCGCGCGGCTGCCGGCGCAGGGCTCGACGTGGCGTGCATTCGCGGTGATGGCGCTGTTCAATGATGCCGGCCCCTTCATCCTCATCGCCTTCGCCAGCCCCTTCGTGCCGACCGGGCTCGCTTCGGTGCTGATCGCCACCTCGCCGCTGTTCACCGTGGTGCTGGCGCATATGTTGACCGATGACGAGAAGACGACGGGTCGCCATGTTGCGGGCGCGCTGACCGGATTTGCCGGGCTCGCGACGATGCTGGGCGGCGGCAGCATCGGGTTTTCACCGAGTGCGATTCTGGGGCAACTGGCCTGCCTCGTCGCGGCACTCGGCTATGCCTATGCCAGCGTCTACGGGCGGCGCTTCACCGCGCTTCGGCTGCATCCGATGGCGACGGCGGCAGGGCAACTCAGCAGTTCGGCCGTCGTGCTGATCCCGCTGGCCCTTTTGGTCGATCACCCCTGGACCTTGCCGGGTCTGTCATGGGAGGCGATCGGCGCGCTGCTCGGGCTCGGCCTGTTGACCGGGGCGCTGGCCTACTCGATTTTCTTTCGAATCCTCGCCACCGCGGGGGCGACCAACGTGGTGCTGGTGACGTTCATGAGCCCGATCACCGCCATCATGCTCGGCATCGTGCTGCTTGGCGAGACCCTGGGCCCGCAGCAGATGGCTGGCATGGCGTTGATCGGTATCGGCATCGCGCTGCTCGATGGCCGGCCGTTGGCGGCGGTGATGCGGCGGATACGGCGGGGCTGACTACGCGGCCATGCCCTCCGGCACGCCGGCGCGGCGCAGGCCCTCGACCACGCAGGCCAGATCCTCCTCGCGCTCGAAGGGGCTGGTCGTGATGAAGCCGCCCAGGGTGAATTCGGGCTGGATCGACATCAGCCGGCTCAACGCCCGCGCGCTTTCCTGCTGCCGCCCGAGATAGCCGAGGGCCGCGAGATAGGGCTTGAGCGAGGAGGAGAACGCGGTGTTCATTTCCGTCACGATGCGCCCAATCTGCGCTGCCAACTCGAAATCGCGTTCGAGCAGAGCGATGTAGATCGAAATCCCGTCATAGAAAAAGGCATGCGGATCGAGCGGCGAGAGTTGTTTGTAGCGTGCCATGCGCTTCTTGGCCTCGGTGTATTCGCCGAGATAGGTGTAGGTGCCGGCCGACAGGGCCCAGGCCATGGCGAGATTGGGGTTCAACGTCAGGGCCCGGTCATGCAAGGTCAGCGCCTCGCGCATCTGATGATGCAGGAAGGCGCGCACATGCCCGGCGATGGTGAGGGCCTTGGCATCCTGCGGATCGAGCAGGATGGCGCGCTCGGCGAGGCGACCGGCCTCGGCCATCACCTCGATCGGGTCATCCGCCCAGCCCTGGCCGACCAGGAACATCTGCCAGAATGCGAGCCAGGCGTGGCATGCGGCATAGTCGGGCTCCTGCATCGAGGCCTGGCGCAGCAGATCTCCGGCTTGCATGAACAAGGGTTTTTCGAGCCGGGTGATGAGCGGAATGGCGCGCAGCACAAGGTCATAGGCACTCGGGTCCTGCGGCGGCCGGCTGGTGACGCGCTGGGCCTCGATGAGCAGGATTTCCGGGTCGATCTGCGCCACCACTTCGGCGGCGATGTCGTCCTGCAGAGTCAGCAGGTCATGGCTTTCACGGTCGAAGCGGCGATCCCAGACCATCTGGTTCCCGGCGCGCAGGTCGAGCAGGCGCAGCGAAATGCGCAGCCGTCCGCCGGTGCGCAACACCGTGCCGTCGAGCAGGAAGTCGATGTTGAAGTTGCGCCGGATTGCGGTTTCGTCGCGCGAGCCTGTGGCGAAGCGGGCCAGCGAGCCGGACGCGACGACGAACATCCAGCGGAAGCGAGCCAGCGCCGAGGTGATCTCATCGGCGAGGCCGGTCGACAAATGCGCCTCCTCCTCCGAGGTGCCCACCATTTGCAATGGCAGAACCCCGATGCGGGCGCCGCCGCGTGGCAGGTTCTGCGCCCGCTCGGTACGGGGCTCGCGCGCTTCGACACCGCGCGCGACTCGGGGGTCCGCGCGGCTTGGCGCGGCCTGTTCCGGCGCCGGGGGTGGCATGATAACGGGGCCTGTGGCGCGGATTTCGGCCAACAGGCGCTGGGTTTCCTCCGAGGGTTCGGCGTCGAGCTGGTCGGCGAGCACGGTGCGGCAGCGCTCGAACGCCTGGATCGCCATACCGCGTTCGCCCCGCGTGATATAGGCCTTCATCAGCGCCCGCCAGGCGCCCTCATGGGTGCGATCGATGCCCAGCAACTGCTGGGCGGCGGGGATCACGTCGATCGGTTCGGCTTTGGCGATCAGCAGGCTCTCGGCCAAGCCACGGGCACGGTCGCGCAGTCGTTCGCGCTCGCCGGCCAGCCAGGAATCGAAGCTTGGATCGATCCCGTCGAGATCCTCCAGCAGTTCACCATCGAGCAGCGACAGCGCAGCCGGCTTGGCGGTGGAGGCCTTCAAGACCTCTTCGACATCCACCCACATGATACCGGGGCGCAGGCTCAAATGGTCGCGGCTGATGGCAAGAACCTGCCCACCGACCGGTTCGAGTGCTTCGAGCAGGCGATGGATTTCCTGGCGCAGCGAGGCACGGGCCTGTTCTTCCGGACGCCGGCTCCACAACAACTCGGCCAGCCGCCCACGCAGCACGGAGCGGGGCAGCGCCAGCGCGAGGACCGCCAGCAGCGCCCGCGTCTTGCGCCCGGTCGGCAGCACGCTTTCCGCCGTCAGCGTCCAGGCCTCCATCTGGCCGATCAGGCGCAGACGGACCATCACCGGCTCCGCACTGGCGGCGATAGCGGTCGTGCCGGGGGTGCGGGTTGGTAGCAAGGTGCGTGACATACCCTGATTCAACGCCTGAACCGGGTATGCGCGCAAGGCTTTCGTTAACTTTTTTGTTAAAATAAGTTCGTATTGTAAAATTAACCGACAAATTGCGGTGTTATCCGCGTGCTGCGGCGGTCATGGCAGCGTCAAATTGCTGATTCTTCGAAGATTCGCGTTATATCGCCGTTCCATGCACCGTTAAATCGTGAGAGCCAATGCTGCGCCTGCGTTGGCCCGCCGCTCACGATCTCTTGCAGCGGCGCAAGGTGAACCGTTTCGTCCCGGCCGGCCGAGTCGCGGCGCCCGCGGGCCTTGAGCCCATCGATTGCGATCGCCACCACGTCCCGCGCCAGGTCATGCAGCGTGCCGCCTTGCCACGGCGTGTCGAGCCCGTGACGCGGCACCTGGCTGCGCAGGGCAGCGAAGCTGCGCCAGTCATGCTTGCGCACCAGGGCTGCGGCTGCCTCAAGTGCCGCATCGTCATACAGCAGCCCCACCCAGAGGGCGGATTGTGCAACCATCATCTCCAGGCTGCCGGCATCGGAGCCGCGCATCTCCAGGAATCGCTTGAGGCGCACATCTGTGAACGCGGTGGTCATATGATCGCCGAAGTCGCCCATCGTGGCGGTGCCCGCCTCGGCGATGCCGAGGGTGCCGTTGAGGAAGTGGCGGAAGGACCGGCCGGCGACATCAATGTAGCGGTCGCGGTAGACGAAATACATCGGCAGGTCGTCCACCAGCCAGTTGGCATAGCGCTCGAAGTCGAATCCATCCTCGAAGAACACGCCGGGGATGCCGGAGCGGGCGTTGTCGGTGTCGGTCCAGACATGGGCGCGCCAAGATTGGAACCCGTTCGGCTTGCCCTCGGTGAACGGGGAATTGGCAAACAGCGCCGTCGCCAAAGGCTGCAAAGCCAGCGAGACGCGCAGCTTCTTCACCATGTCGGCTTCGCTCGAATAGTCGAGATTGACCTGCACGGTACAGGTGCGGGTCATCATATCGAGGCCCATCGAGCCGACGGTCGGCATATAGCGCTTCATCACCGCATAGCGGCCCTTGGGCATCCACGGCATCTGTTCGCGGGTCTGCGTCGGATGGAAGCCCAGCACCGACCAGCCCAGGCCAAGCGGCTCGGAGACGCGGCGGACTTCGGCATAATGCGCTTCGATTTCGGCGCGTGTGTCATGCAGCGTCGGCATCAGGCCGCCGGAGAGTTCGAGCTGGCCGGCCGGTTCCAGCGAAACCGAGGTGAAGCCCTGCTTAAGGCCGATCGGGTTGCCGTTGTCGAGGATCGGTTCCCAGCCGGATGAGGCAATGCCTTCGAGAATGGCGCGGATACCGTTGGGTTCGTAGGGCGGCGAGCGGAACGTGTCGCGGTAGAAACCGAATTTTTCGTGCTCGGTGCCGATGGTAAACTGCTCGGCTGGTTTGCAGCCGACGGCGATGTAGTCGGCAAGCTGACGCATCGACGTGATCGGCGTCGTATCGGCATCTCCGGGGTTCGACATCGTTAAACGTTCCTTCAGGCGCGTCGGCGCGGTTTCGAGCAGTCTTAGCCGTCCTGGGGCGCTTGCAGAAGAGCCAGGCCGACGATGGCAGCCGTCTCGGCTCGCAGGATGCGCGGGCCGAGTGAAGCGCTCTGAACAAGGGGATGACGACCCATCAGATCAAGCTCCAACGGCGTGAAACCGCCTTCCGGACCGATTATGAGCGCGCATGGGCCAGCAAGAGGACGGATCGGGGCCGCATTGGCCCGCTCCGCCGCGACAACCAGCCGCCGGCCCGCCGGCCAGGCGGCGAGCAGGGCGGAAAGCGGCTGGGGGGCTGCGATCGCGGGCACAACGAGCCGCTCGCACTGTTCGGCCGCCTCGGCCGCGATGGCGGCAAGGCGGTCCAGATTGACCCGGGCGGCATTGGTGCGGTCGGTGAAAACCGGCAGAATCCGGCTCACGCCGAGTTCCGTCGCCTTCTCCACCACAAGGTCGGTGGCATCGCGCTTCAGCACAGCGAACACCAGCCAGATGTCGGGTTCCGGCGCCTGGGGCCGGGTCTGCACCTCGGCGACGAAGTGGCCCTTCTCCTTGCGCAATGCACCTATGCGGGCGCGCCATTCGCCGTCATGGCCGTTGAACAGCAAAACCGCGTCCCCCGCCGCGCGGCGCATCACGCTGCCGAGATAATGTGCCTGCCCCGCCGTCGCCGGCACTTCGGCGCCAGGAGATAATGGGGCATTCACGTGAAGGCGGATTGACGGGGTCATGCTGAGAGGCAGAGTAACACCCATGGCGCCATATACCGATATCCTCAGCACCGGCTGGGTCGCGCGGCTTCCTGCGTCCTGGGTGCCCTATATCCATCTTGCCCGGCTGGACCGGCCGATCGGCGGCTGGCTGCTGTTCCTGCCGGGGCTGTGGTCGATTGCGCTCGGCGCGTCGGCGCTGGGGCAGGGGGCTTGGCTGATCGCCCTGTTTTTCGCGGGAGCCTTCCTTATGCGCGGGGCGGGCTGCGTGGTGAATGACATGTGGGACCGCGAGATGGACCGCAAAGTGACCCGTACGGCCGGCCGGCCGCTTGCCTCGGGGGCGCTGCGGATGCGCCAGGCGGCGGCGTTTCTCGCCGTGCTGCTGGCGCTCGGCTTCGTGATCCTGCTGCAACTCAACCCCCTCTCGGTGGCGCTTGGCGTTGGCTCGCTGGTGCTGGTGGTGACGTATCCGCTGGCCAAGCGGGTGACGTGGTGGCCGCAATTGATGCTCGGCTTCACGTTCGGCTGGGCGGCGCCGATGGGCTATGCCGCCGCGACCGGGCGGCTCGACGGGGCGGGGCTGCTGCTTTACGCCGCCGCGATCGTCTGGATTCTGGGCTATGACACGATCTATGCCCATCAGGACCGCGAGGATGACGCCCTCGTCGGCGTGCGTTCCACGGCGCGGCTCTTCGCCGAGCAGACCGGCCCGTTCCTTGCGGTCTGCTATATGCTCACCCTGGTGCTGCTGGCGCTGGCCGGCTGGATCGGCGGGCTCTCCGCTTGGTTTTTCGCCGCCATGCTGCTGCCCGCCGCCATCCTGGCGCGGCAGATCATGCGGCTCGATGTCAATGATCCCGCGCTGTGCCTGGCGCTGTTCCAATCAAACCGCAACGTGGGGCTGGCGATTGGCCTCGCCGTGCTGCTCGGGCGTTGGTGATCGATCCCGCCGCGTTCATCCGGGCCAACACGGTGCTGTCCCACGGCGCCCTGGTGCCCGAAATTCCGCTGCTGCTGGCCAGCGAAATCACCCCGATCTGGCAGGCGAGCGAGGCCTGGCTGGCGGAAACCGGCACCGAGCCGCCGTTCTGGGCCTTCGCCTGGCCCGGCAGCATCGCCATGGCGCGGCATATCCTCGACCATCCCGAGATCGCCCGCGGCCGGCGCGTCCTTGATTTTGCCGCCGGCTGCGGGCTGGCGGCCATCGCCTGCGCCAAGATGGGCGCTGCCAGCGTCGATGCCGCCGAGATCGACCCGCTGGCCATCGCTGCCATCCATCTCAATGCCGCGCTCAACGGCGTCACGATCGCGGCGGACTGCGCCGATGTGGTGGGCGCTGACTGCCGTTGGGACCTCATCCTGTGCGGGGATGTGTGCTACGAGGCGCCGATGACCGGGCATATCCTGCCCTGGCTGCGCCGCATGGCGGAGCGGGCCGAGGTCTGGATCGCCGACCCCGGCCGCGCCTACCTGCCGCGCGAAGGCCTGGCGCTGTTCGCCGAATTCACGGTCCCGACCAGTCTGGAACTCGAGGACCGGCCGGAACGGGTCGTCCGTCTGTCCCGGCTCAGCCCGTGACGTCGACCAGCACCACCTCGGCATCCGCCGTCGCGGTGATGGCGAGCGATTGCTCGCCTGATACCGTCACCCCGTCGCGGGTGTTTACGCTCACGCCATTGACGGTGAGCGCCCCGGTCGAAGCCACGAGATAGGCCACCCGCCCGGCGCCGAGGCCGTGATGCACGGTCTGCCCGGCCTTCACCGTGCCTGCCAGCACCGCGGCATCGGCATTCAACGGCAGGGCGGAGCCGTCGGCCGAGGCGCGGCCATCGGCCAGCGGGGCCAGAACGCCCTCACTCGATTTGGGGAATTGCCGCATCCCCCAGCCCGGCTTGGCCCGCGATGTGCCCGGATGGATCCAGATCTGGAACAGCCGGGTCGGGGTTTTCTC
>CANFKS010000151.1 GCA_947447625.1 Rhodospirillales bacterium
ACTCGACAGTGAGGCCCTGCGCAGCATCCATGAACGTGCGACGGCGGCCTGTGCGACGACCTTGCCGCATTTGCCTGCCGACGATGTCGCGTTCCTGTTGCGCAGCGGCATCGTGCATGGCCAGGGGGTCTATCAGAACCGTGCCGACCATGTCCTCGGCTACTCCTGCCTCGACGGATCCGACGTGCCGCCCGCCCTGATCCGCACTGCCCGCTATCCGCGCGCGGTGGTGGGCTCGGTGGAGTTGTTCTCCGACGGATATGCCCGCGCTGCCGAGGGTTTCGGCGTTGCCGCCTGGGAGGCGGATTTCGAGATCACCGAGCGGCTCGATCCGTCAAAGACCGGCGCATTCCTCAGTGTAAAGGGCTCGACCGCGGGGCGCTGGTCGGATGATCGTAGCTATCTCGGCGTTCTCCTCGATCCGGCCTGAAGGGAGCAGCGCGCCCTTATGTCCGCCACCCGCCTCCTGATCGAACTGATCGGTCACGTCGTGCTGCTGCTCTGGGGCGCGCGCATGGTGCAGACCGGGATCGTGCGGGCGTTCGGTTCGGACCTGCGGCGCCTGCTCGGCATGGGGCTGAACAACCGCTTCGCCGCCGTCCTCGCCGGAATGGGGGTGACGGCGTTGTTGCAGTCGAGCACCGCGACCGCGCTGATGGTGACCTCCTTCGCCGCCGGCGGGCTGGTGGCGCTGGTGCCGGGGCTGGCGGTGATGCTGGGGGCCAATATCGGCACGGCGCTGATCGTCAAGGTGCTGACCTTCGACGTTTCCTGGGTTTCGCCGATCCTGCTGTCGGTGGGCTATGCGGCCTTCAAGCGTGGTGGGCGCGAGGGGGTGAAGAACGCGCGGATCCAGAATATCGGGCGCGTCGGCATGGGGCTTGGGCTGATGCTGCTGGCGCTGCGCCTGCTGGTCGAGGCGATGCAGCCCGCCGAGGCGGCGCCAGTGCTGCGCGCGCTGTTGGAGGCGCTTACCGCCGAGCCGGTGCTCGACATCATCCTGGCCGGCGCGCTCACCTTCGCCGCCCATTCCAGCGTTGCAGTGATGCTGATGATCGTCCCGCTGGCGGCCGCCGGGGCCGTTACCCCCGTCGCGGCTTTCGCGCTGGTGCTGGGCGCGAATCTGGGCTCGACGATCCCGCCGGTGCTGGCCGCGGGCGCTGATCCGACCGCGCGGCGCCTGCCGGTCGGCAATCTTGCGTTCCGCGCACTGGGTTGCCTGGTGGCGTTGCCGTTCCTGCCGCTTCTCGCGCGCGTGTTTGCGCAGATTACGCCGTTCCCCGGGGCGCAGGCGGTGGATTTCCATATCGCTTTCAACGTGGTGCTGGCCGTCGTGTTGATCCTGCCGCTTGAGCCGGCGGCCCGGCTGCTGACGTGGCTCCTACCGGCAGCGCCTGTGGGCGACGATCCTGCCCGTGCGCTCTACCTCGCCGACGCCGCCCTTGAGACCCCCTATCTCGCGTTGTCCAACGCCGCGCGGGAAGCGTTGCGGATGGGCGACCGGGTGGAGACCATGCTCCGCCTGGTGCTCGAGGGGATCGCTGGGCACGACCGCGCGGCGGTGGACGAGACCGTCCGGCTGGGCAAGGCGCTCGATCGACTGCAGGACTCCCTGGTCACCTACCTCACCCGCATCCCGACCGACGAGATGTCCGCCCAGGATGCCAAGCGTCTGCGGGAAATTCTCGATTTCGTCGTCAATCTCGGCCATGTCGGCGACATCATCGATCGCAACCTCGTGGAGCTCGCCCGGCGCAAGGCCAAGCGCCACCTGAGCCTCGCCGCCGCCGACGAGGCCGACCTCGTGGCTTTCCATGCGCTGGTATTGTCCGACCTGCGCCTGGCGCTCTCGACCTTTCTTGCCGAGGACCCTCGCGGCGCCCGCGAACTGGTCGATGCCAAGCGGCGCCTATCCGAGCGCGAACGTGCCGCCACGCGGGATCACCTCGCCCGGCTGGCGCCGGATCGCCCGGATGCGATGGAGGCGAGTTCGCTGCATCTGGCGGCGCTGCGGGATCTCAAGCGGATCAACTCGCATCTCTCGGCGATCGGCTACACGGTGCTCGAGCAGGCTCCCGGGGATATCGACGGCGAGGCTCCCGCCTGAGATCAGGCCGGCGGGACGACCGCCACGCCGGTGAGTTCGAAGGCCAAGATGGCTCTGCTGCCGGGGGCACGGGGGTGGGCCACGTCGGTGTCCATGACGAAAATCGGCGCGTCCAGGCCGTGGATGGTCACGTCGTATTCCATGTGGCTACCGAGATACGCTGCCTTGACGACGGTCGCCTCCACGCCCTCCGCCGCGCCGATCCGGACCGCCTGGGGACGCACCGCCAGTTCCGCCGGCCCGTCGACGGCGCCGAGATGCGGCACCACCAGGGTCAGCCCGCCCAGCGTGACCTCGGCCATTGCTCCGGCGGTCCGGCGGAGCGTGACGGGCAGCAGATTAGCGTCACCGATGAAGTCGGCAATGAACCGGTTGGCGGGGCGTTCATAGAGATCGCGCGGCGCTCCGTCCTGGGCGATGCGGCCGGATTGCATGACGATGATCCGGTCGGAAACGGCCAGCGCCTCCTGCTGGTCATGCGTGACGTAGATCACAGTGAGACCCAGTTCCTGTTGCAGGGAGCGGATTTCCTCGCGGACGTGGCGGCGCAGCTTGGCATCGAGGTTCGAGAGCGGCTCATCGAACAGCAGGACCTTGGGTTCCAGCACGATCGCCCGCGCCACCGCGACCCGCTGCTGCTGGCCGCCGGAGAGTTCCGAAGGCAGCCGGGATTCAAAGCCGGCGAGACCCAGCAGCGCCAGCTTCTCCCGTGCCATCGCCTCGGCCTGGCCCCGCTTCATGCCTGACGCGCGCAGCCCATAGGCCGCGTTCTCCAGCACGCTCATGTGGGGGAACAGGGCGTAGGACTGGAAGACCATGCTGACATCGCGCTCGGCGGCGGATAGCGCGGTGACATCGCGCCCGCCGATCTCGATCCGCCCCGCCGTCGCATGCTCAAGCCCCGCGACCAGGCGCAGCGTCGTGGTCTTGCCGCAGCCGGACGGGCCGAGCAGGGTGACGAGCGTGCCCTTCTCGATGGTGAAGCTGATGTCGTCGACCGCGGTGAAAGCGCCGTAGCGTTTGACAACACGGTTGAAGGTGACGGCGGTTTCGCCCATGGGTCAGACCATCTCCGAAGCCGGGGCAGCGCCCAGCATGCCGCGCCGGCCGATCTGCTGACGACCGACAAGGGTTGAAATCCCGACCAGCACGGCGGCCATCACCACGATCAGCACCGCCGAATACACCAGTGCCACGCCATACTCGCCCACATCGGCGCGGCCGACGATATAGACGGTGGAGAGGTTGTATTCGCCGGAGACCAGGAAGATCACCGCGCTCACGGTGGTAACGGCACGGACGAAGCTGTAGACCATCGCTGTGATGATCGCGGGGCGCAGGATCGGCAGGATCACCAGGCGCAGCGTCCGGAACGAACGCGCGCGCAAAGTCATCGAGGCCTCGTCGAGGCTGCGGTCGATCTGCGCGAGCGATGCCATCCCGGCCCGGATGCCGACGGGCATATTCCTGAAAACAAATGAGATGATGATGATCACCCCGGTACCGGTCAGTTCTACCGGTGGCACGTTGAAGGCCAGGATGTAGCTGATGCCGATCACGGTGCCGGGAATGGCAAAGCTCATCATCGCTAGGAATTCGAACGTGCTCTTGCCCGCGAAGCTCTGCCGGTTCAGCAGGTAGGCGGTCAGCAACCCCAGAGCCGCTGTCACCGGCGTGGCGATCGCGGCCAGTTCCATCGTGGTGATGAAGCTGCGCCAGCCGGACCCCGAGAGAAACCAGCCGCCGACGCCGTGATCGATCGAGAACGCGGTCAGCAGATAGTGAAGGGTCGGGGTGTAGTCGCGTCCGAAGGTGACGACGAAACCGCCGCCGAGGATGATGGCATAGACCACGATCGTCAGCACCAGCCACGGCAACACGACGGACAGGCAGGCCAGACGCAACGCCTTGGGCAGTGGCGCCGACAGCCCCGAATCCCCTTTGCCCGTCACCGTCGCGTAACTCCGGCTCCCGGTCCAGGCGCGCTGGGCTAGAAAGGCGGTCAGCGTGAACACCAGCAGCACAAGCGCCAGCACCGCGGCCCGCCCCTGGTCATGCGCGGCGCCGACGACCGCGAAGAAGATATCCGTCGCCAGCACATTGAAATTGCCGCCGAGCATCAACGGATTGGCGAAATCGGCTAGGCTCTCGATGAACGAGATCAGGAACGCATTGGCCAGCCCTGGCCGGATCAGCGGCCAGGTGACGGTGCGAAACACATGCCATCTTCCGGCGCGCAAGGTCTGTGCCGCCTCCTCCAGGCTCGGCGACACCGCGGCGAGAACGCCGGACAACACCAGGAATGCGATCGGCGTGAAGGCCAGCACCTGTGCAATCGTGATCCCCGCCATCCCGTAGATCCAGCGGGTTCGCGGAATCCCAAAATATTCACCCAGAAAATTCGTCACCACCCCGACGCGGCCGAACAGCAGGATCAGCGCCAGGCCGATCACGAACGGCGGCGTGATCACCGGAAGCAACGACAGCAGCCGCACCAGGGGGCGGAACGGCAACTGCGTCCGCACCGCGACGAGCGCGAACGCGAGACCCAGCCCGGTTGCCAGGACCCCCACCAGCATCGCTTCGGCCAGGGTGTTCCAGGCCACGCCACACGCCTTGCCTCCGTCCAGGCAGTCCAGCCCCCAGATCCCGGCGCTGAAGAATTTCTGCGCGAACAAGGCCGGCGCGAAGCCCCCGTCATTGGACTCGAACGCGGATTTTAGGATGCGGACAACCGGATAGCCGACAAACAGCAGGATCAGCCCGAGCACCGTCAGTAACGACCCAACGACAAACACATCCCCCCGGCACCAGCCGCGCCGGGCGAGCCCGATCGAGGCCAGCGCGGCGCAGCAAAGCGCATAGGCCGCCGCCCCCCACCCCATCGCCGGCTGGGTCAGCCCGGCGCCGCGTGGCCCGATCACCACCCCTTCCCCCAGCATCCAGGCCAGTCCACACACCCCCGCTGCCATCAGGAAGCCCGGCCGTCCCGTCAGCGCCATCACCAGGGGAATCCCCAGCGGCAACAGCCAGGACCGCCCCTGGAACAATGCCGGCGCGGCCTCGGCCCGCCACCCGAGCACGCTCGCCATCGGCGTCTCAAGTCCGTACCAGGGCAGCACCGCCAGCGCGAAAACTCCGAACGCAACCCAGGCGCGGCTCAGCCCCGCCTCTTGCTGCTGCGCTCCGATCACGCCGGACCCCGTCAGCGCGGCGCGTTCTTCACTTCGGCGCTCCACCGCCCCAGCACCGCCACGCGCACAGCCGACGAGCCGTACTTGGCGAAATCATACTCGATCAGCTTGATCTTGCTCAGGTCAGGCGCCTCGGGCGGGATGGGTGCCGCGGCGTTGGACGGGATCTGGTAGCTCCGATTGGCGGCGCCGATTTTCTGCGCGTCGACCGTCAGCGCCCAGTCGTAGAATTTCCGCGCCTGCTCGGGATGGCGCGCGCCCTTGATGATGCTCTGTGAGCCGATCTCATAGCCGGTACCTTCGCATGGCGAGACGACCTGCACCGGGAAGTTCCGCTTGGCGACATCGATCACATCATGCTGGAAGGCGATGCCGATCAAGGTCTCGCCCTTGCCGGCCGACTGCGCCGGCGCCGCGCCGGCCTTGGTGTATTCGTTGATGTTGGCGTGCAGCTTCTTCAGGTAGGCGAACCCCGGCTCCTCCCCCATCAACTGCAGGATTGTAGCCAGCGTGGTCCATGCCGTGCCGGACGAATTGGGATCGGCCATCTGCACCTCGCCCTTGAATTCCGGCTTTACCAGATCAGACCAACACGCCGGCGCGGCCAGCTTCCGTCGCGCCAGTTCCTCTTTGTTGTAGCCGAAACCCAGCGCGCCCAGATAAATCCCCACTGTGCGGAACTTCGAGCGCTCAGCCTGACGCTGCGCCCAGTCCTGCAATTGCGGCAGCATGGCGGACTTGTATTCCTCCGTGAGGCCCTCGTCAGCCGCCTGGAGATGCGGATCTCCGGTGCCGCCCCACCAGATGTCGCCGCGCGGATTTTCCTTCTCCGCGCGCAGCCGGGCGTAAATTTCGCCCGCAGACTGGCGCGTCATATCGACGTGGACCCCCGTCTGTTTCTCATACGTCGTGGTCATCGCGCGACACCACGCCTCGTCGACCCCGCAGTACACAACGACACTCCCCTGGGCGGTGGCGGATCCGATACCGATCAGCATGAGTGCCACTGCCGTCAAGGCGGTGCGTAACGTTGCGATCACTGCCACGATTTTTTCTCCCATGGTCCTGGCCGATCCTAACCAGATCGGTGACAGCGTTCCGGCCGAGGCGCCCTGCAAGTGAACCAGCCGGGCCATTCTCTGCGTTCATAGAACAGGCCGAGTGGTGCAGCAATGCGCTGGATCGTCACGCCCGTCGAGCCGTTGGAAATTGGGTGCCGTTGACGTCTCCTGTCATCAGTGCAGCACTCAACCGGCGCGTTTGCGCCCTCGGCTGGAACCTCGGCCGGCGCACGGCTTAGGCGATGCCCACAGACAACCGAGTCAGTTGGGGCCTCTCGAAGAGATCGTGTAGGTCCATCGCGGATGGAATGTGTCACCCTTGGGAATGAGGGTCATCATCTCGGCTTCGGCCTTGGCGGCCCACAGCGCTTGGTAGCGGTTGGTGAGCTTTCGCTGGATCACGCAGGGTCGCAGCTTGCGCTTCGAGCCGTTGTTGGTGGCCTCCACCTCGCCGAGATAATTGCAGAAGGTCAGAAGCTGGCCTCCAGCTCGGTTGATTTTGGCTTGCAGGTCCCGCGCCAGTGGACAAATGCTCGTGGCGGCGAGGAGCGCCGCAAGGCTGCTCTCAAGCGCGCGCTTTTTTCGAACCGTCAATCAGTGTTGAAAAATTTCCCGTTGGTTATCGCGATTTTGGCTGTTTTTCAGCTGTTTGAACCTGAAGCTGTCATTGCCGGTTTCCAGGATGTCGCAGGGGTGGGTAATGCGATCGAAGAGGGTGGTGGTCATCTTGGCATCGCCGAACACGTCCATCCAGCAGCGGCATGGCTACCCGCAGTGCCTCTTCGCTCTTCGCCGGCGCAGGACCAGGGGCGACAATGGCTTTCAACGCCTCGACGCCGCCCGTCATGAAATCGCTGCGCCAGAGCCGAACCGTATCTTCCCGAACGCCGAACGCCGCGGCAATCCGCCTGCTCGTCCAGCCCGCCATCGTCAGCACAGCTGCACGGGCACGATCTGCCTC
>CANFKS010000152.1 GCA_947447625.1 Rhodospirillales bacterium
GCTACCGCACCCTCGACCAACTCGACGGATTGATCACGCTCCTAACCCGAGATTAGAGCCTCATGATTTTTGGCGGAATCGTCAAAAGCCTGAACAAGGCGATCAAACAAAGAGTTAGAGCAAAATTCCTTCGCCTATCAGAAGGCATCCCGCTCTAGCGGCGCCTGAATACCGCGCTGCGCTGCGCCAATCCGATCACCGCGCTGCGGCAAATCGTCTCCCCGGGCGTGCCTGTCCGCTTGCAGGCCCGCTCCGCCTCCCAGAACCGCACACAAGCCTGGCTGAGCGACAGCTCCGACCAAAGCCCGAGCGCCTGCACGAACTGCCCCTCGCGGCGAAAATACAGCGGCGGCCGGACCCCCTTTGCCGCCTCCCCAGCGCTAAGACCCGTGCCCATCGCCCCGCGCGCCCTTTGTAGCCGCTGCAGATGCATCAACCCAGCGCGCAACACCCCAACAGCCGTTGCACCTTCCGCCATGGCAAGCTCCAGAGCCCGATCGGCCCCACCAACGTCCCCAGACGTCGCCGAAAACAACGCATCGTCCAGCGACAATCCAGCGAGATCTCCAACGCATAATTGCGCCATATCGAGATCAATCCTCCCACCCTCGCCCGCATACAGCGCCACCTTCTCGATCTCCGACCGCGTCACCGCCAAATCCGCCCCCAGATGCGCAGCAAGCCAACCCAACGCATCAGCTTCGACATTGACCCCAGCGGCACTCAACGTCGCCCGAATATCCTGCTCGAGCATGCGGCCTTCGAGAGGGTAACAAGCGATCGCCACCGCCCGCGCGGCCTTTTCCACGAGTGTCCGCAGCTTCCCCTTGCCCAGACCCGGCGCCTCAAGCACGAGAAGCCCCTCAGCCTTGCCAGCCAACACCTTTTCGACAATCACATTCGCACCATCGCTGACATCGCGGACCCGCACCACCCGGCGCCCCCCAGTCAACGACATCGACGCCATCTCCTCGGGAACCGCCCCGATGCTCTCCCTATCCAACTCAACCACCCGAAACGGATCATCCGCCGCCCCCGTGACGGCTACCACAAGCCGCTTGGCCCGTTCCCGGATCAGCCCAACATCTTCTCCATGCAGCAGCACCACCTGCGCCGCCCCTGGGTCACGCAGGAAACCCTCGATCTGCCGCGCATCGAGCTTCATCCCCTCAGCCGGCGGCTGCGTGCCGGTTGAACCAAGCGGCAAGCTGCAACGTAATCTGCTCGGCAACCGCACCAGCCAACCGCCGCTGCACGGCCTCGCTCTGCATATCCGCCGCAAAAAACTGCTGATCGTAGAAATTCAGCCCGTCCATCGCGCGCGCCACACCACTGGCAAGCGTCTTGCGTTGAGCATCCCGACTGACCAGTGACCAATTGGCCGTCCCAACCAACCGCAGCCGGCTCGGAATCGACGTGTTCTGATCGATATTCATCCCTTCACCGGCCAGGCTGAACTGCGCGCTCAGATCATAGAGCTTCGCCGCCCCACTCCCCGCCCGATCGAACCGGGTCTGCAGCGCCTGGCGCAGCAACTGCCCGCTCCGCTCCGGCATCAACCCAACCGCAGTATTCGCCAGCCCCTGCTCGGCCGGACCCGCCATCCCATCCGAGCGGGTGGCATACACCGGCTGCCATCCGCAACGCGCAAGCAACAACAAGCTCACCCCCAGCATCCCGCGCCGGGTCCAGGGGAAAGCCCGGGTGCGGCTATCCCGCGATGACAAAATTCACGATCCTGTTGGGAACATACACGCGCTTGACGATCCGCTTGCCCTCCAACAACCGCGCCACGTTCGTCTCCGCGGCCGCTGCAACCAGAACATCTTCCTCGGCGCTTCCCGGCGGCAACGAAATCGTGCCCCGCAATTTACCAAGCACCTGCACCGCGATCGTCACCAACTCCGCCGCGGCCAGGCCCGCATCAGCCTCCGGCCAAGGAAGCTCGGCTACGATCCCGTCACTCCCCGGATAGAGCCGCGCATAAACCTCCTCGGCCAGATGCGGCATCATCGGCGCCACCAACCGCGCCGCCATCTCCACCGCCTCGCGCCGCGCCCAATCAAGCCCCGCGACATCCACCCCCGTTGCCGCCTTCTCCGCATCCCCGATGGCATTGGACAACTCGTAGATCCGCGCCACAGCAACGTTGAACGCAAACCCCTCGAGCGCTTCCGTCACCGTCTGAATCCCCCGGTGGGTCGCCCGCCGGAGAGTGCGCGCCGCCGTCCCGATCGCCTCAGGCGTCGCAGCAACAACCAGCCCAGCCACATTCTCGGCCAGACGGAACAACCGCTGCGTGAAGCGATAAGCGCCCACCACGCCCGATTCCGTCCACTCCATGTCCCGCTCCGGCGGATTGTCGGAGAGAATGAACCACCGCGCGGTATCGGCCCCATAGCGCGAAATGATCGCCCCTGGATCCACCGTATTCCGCTTGGACTTCGACATCGCTTCGACCCGGCCTACCGTCACAGCCTCGCCGGTCTCCCGATGCACAGCCGTTCCGTCGCCGCGCTTGTCGATTTCCTCGGGATAGAGCCACGCCCCACTCCCGCCGCTCCCAAGCTTGTAGCTCTCGTGCGTCACCATGCCCTGGGTGAACAGCCCCGCAAACGGCTCGCCCAGCCCCATGTGGCCTGTCTTCTCCATCGCCCGGGAGAAAAACCGCGAGTAGAGCAGATGCAGAATCGCGTGTTCGATGCCGCCAATATACTGATCAACAGGCATCCAATGATCCACCGCCGCCCGATCCACGGGGGCTGATGAATGCGGGCTACAGAACCGCGCGAAATACCACGAACTATCGACAAAAGTATCAAACGTGTCCGTCTCCCGCCGCGCCGCTTTGCCGCAGGCTGGGCAATTCACGTGCTTCCAGGTCGGATGATGATCGAGCGGATTACCCGGCCGGTCGAACGTCACGTCATCAGGCAGCCGGATCGGCAGGTCCGCATCCCGCACGGGCACAACGCCACACGCCTCACAATGGATCACCGGGATCGGGCAACCCCAATACCGCTGACGGCTCACACCCCAATCGCGCAGCCGCCAGTTCACAACCCCCTGCCCAACACCCCGCGCCTCAAGCTCGGCGATCACCGCCCGCTTCGCAGCCTCCGGCGCCTGCAGCCCATCCAGGAACCCTGAATTGAAAATCACACCGGCACCATCGATCGCCTTCGTGCCGATGGAAAACGTCCCCGCATCTTCGCCCACCGGCAACACCACCGGCAGCACTGAAAGATCATATTTCCGGGCAAAATCCAGGTCACGCTGGTCATGCGCAGGGCAGCCAAAAATCGCACCCGTGCCATATTCCATAAGTACGAAATTCGCGACCCAAATCGGGCACGTCGTATCCGCAATGAACGGATGCTTAACACGAAGACCCGTGTCAAACCCCCGCTTTTCCATTGTTTCGATAACAGCTTCGCTCGTCCCCATCCGGCGACACTCGGCCACAAACGCCGCCGCCTCAGCATTGGCGGCCGAAACCGCCTCCGCCAACGGATGCTCCGGCGCTATCGCCAGAAACGACATGCCGAACAGCGTATCCGGCCGCGTCGTATAAACCTCAACCTCAGAAATCCCCCCCGCCGGCACCGCCAAGTCAAACCGCAACCGCGCGCCTTCGCTGCGGCCAATCCAGTTCGCCTGCATCAGCCGCACCCGCTCGGGCCACCGATCCAAACCATCCAACGCCGCGAGCAACTCCGGCGCATAATCCGTGATCTTTAACACCCATTGCGACAGCAGCTTTTTCTCGACCAGCGCGCCGGACCGCCAGCCCCGCCCATCAATCACCTGCTCGTTGGCCAACACCGTATCGTCGACCGGATCCCAGTTCACCCAACTCTCGCGCCGCGCGACCAGGCCAGCCTGCAAAAAATCGAGGAACAGCTTCTGCTGGTGCCCATAATAGGCCGGATCGCAGGTCGCAAACTCCCGCGTCCAATCAAGCGACAACCCCATGCGCTGCAACTCGGCGCGCATGGTGGCAATGTTCTCCCACGTCCACTTCGCAGGATGTGTCTTGCGTTCCCGCGCCGCATTCTCGGCCGGCAATCCAAACGCATCCCACCCCATCGGGTGCATCACCGAAAATCCACGCGCCCGCTTGTAGCGCGCCACCACATCGCCCAACGTGTAGTTCCGCACGTGGCCCATATGGATCTTCCCGCTCGGATACGGGAACATCTCCAGCACATAATACTTGGGCTTGCCATCCGTCGGCACGTCCGCAACACGAAACACGCCGCGCGCGTCCCACTCCGCCTGCCAGCGCGGCTCCGCGCGGGCAAAATCAAACCGCGGCTCAACCGCCGCCGGCACATCACCAACAGAAACGCTCATAAAACTCTCACGCCCAACCGATCCTGTCCCATGTATCGGCCAGAATCAGCCCAACAGCAAGACGAACCACATCAAGCTCTGAACACACCAGCGCCAACACCCCGCCGACACCGCCAATAGAAATTTACGTCAACCCAATGGCCTCGCCATGGCGCCGACACCCCTCTATCGATCGGCCCAGCCAGCCCTCCCACCAGAGCCTCGGTGCAACCCCCTCGTCTAGCTTCCAGAAATTTCGGTGCGAAGCTCACGAGCACGCGCCAAAATCTTGTTCTCCATCTCCGTCACCGTGGCGGGGCTCACGGGCGAATCCACCCACTGATTGCCCTGCAACACCTGCCGATGAATCGAAACCTTCAGACCATCGGCGCGAAGCTGCCGGGTCAAGATATACGCCGTCGCCTTGAAACGCTCACTCACGGATGGTTGATACCAATCCGTGATGATCACACCGCCAAAGGGATCTGCCGAGGCCAACGGCATGAACGCCAAAGTGTCGAGCGAACTGCGCCACAGAAACGCATTCACTCCAATCCCGGTATTGCCCGCATCGGCCGCATTCTTCTTGCCGCCGATAATGAAGCCTTCGTCGCCCAGAATGCTCCCGCTGCGCTTCGTGCGGTAGTCAAGAAGATCGTCGTTATCCGTTGCCTTTGCCTTGATGCCACCACATCCCGCGAGCAGCACGAGGCTGGAAGCGGCGATGAAACTCAGTCCGGAACGCAGGAAAACTGCACGCATCGGCATGGAAAAATCCGTCTCAGGAGAAGCGGCGCTGGACCGCGGCGCTTTCTTTTACACTGCCCTCGGCTGCGCGCCAACCCAAGTGCATCAGCAGCACCACCCGCAAACCGGCAGCATAACGAAAAAGCGGCGGGACCGGGGTCCCGCCACC
Source organism: Rhodospirillales bacterium (assembly GCA_947447625.1). Classification (GTDB taxonomy): domain Bacteria; phylum Pseudomonadota; class Alphaproteobacteria; order Acetobacterales; family Acetobacteraceae; genus CAIYPH01. Next base: position 5,252 of record CANFKS010000152.1, read on the forward strand.
CTTCATCTGGACCTTTCGGGCCAGACTTACCAGCGCCAGAGGCCGGTCAGCATAACCATCGAAGTCGTGATCTTGTTGTTGTTCAGTGCCGACCCGAGGCCGCCATCAACAAAGTTCACGCCTTTCTGGTTGCGCGAGCCCCAGAGGTATTCGAGGAACACGTCGAAGCCGGTCACGACGGTGTACTGACCACCGAGAGCGAAGCCGCGCTCCTGGCGGTTACCCGTGCCGGCGTTCGAACCCTGCGAGTCATACTGATACCAAGACGTCCCGATGGTGTAGGGGCCAGAGCTGTACTGCGACCCAACAACCCAGGCGAGACCGTTCTTCTTACGACCCGAAGCAAGCTGCACGCGAGTGCCGGTCGCCCCACCATTCGATGCGCCGGTCGTCACATGACCAAACACCGAAGCGCCCATATAGCTCAGCGACAGGCCGGCATCGATATCGCTGAGGCCCTTCACGCTGGTCACGCCGGTCGGGAGAGCAGCGCCCGAGGTAGGCTTCACAACGTCGGACCCGAGGTAGCCGACCGTGGTGTCCACGGCCACCGGGCCGAGGTTACCCTGCCAGCGCGCGGCGACTTCGAAGATGTTCTTCGCACGAACGGTGTCGGTCGCCGAAGTCGAAGTAATCTGCGTCGGGTTGCCGGTGGCCGAAGCATTGCCGCTGCCATTGGCGTTCAGAGACGCAGTCGAGGGAGAAAAGCTGGCGCCGACCTGCAGGCCGCCGAACGACGGCGAGACATAGGTGACCTTGTTCGTCACATATTCGCCGCCAGCGGCAAGGAAGCCCCAGCCAATGCAACCAGCGCCGACGAAGGCGCAGGCGTCACCGTTCCACGCGCCGGTCGAGAAGGCTTCACCCGTGGTGATGCCGCCGCCGGTGAACAGCGAGATCGGGCCGTCGCCCTGGCCGATGCGGAGGATACCCCAGCTGTCCCCACCAACATAGCCATAGGCGCGACGGGTCGACCAGGTCGACTGGAACGAGCCACCCGAGGTCGAGGTCGAACCGACGTTGCTCTGGAAGTTCGTGCGCATTTCCGACTTGGCACCGTAGATCATGCCATTGGTCAGCTTGCCGTCGAAGCCGAAATACAGACGGAAATAGCCGTCCATGCCGGCGGTCGCGTTCTTCGAGCCATTGACGGCCGATTTGTCGGGGCCAGACTGCGAGTAGGCAGCGGCAACGTCAACGAGGCCGCCCATGTGGACGATGATCTTGCCGGGTTCCGGCTTGGTCTGCGGCGCGCCGAAAGCCGACGCGTTGCGGCTCGGGTCAGACGGGGCGAACGTAGCGGCCTGAGCCGACGTCGCGGCGACGAGGCCCAACAGGGCCGCCGAAGCGAGAAGATAGGTGCGCATTAAGTCCTCCATGTTTGCAGGTTCCGCCCCGTTCCCGCAGCGCCCTATCCCGGTCCCCCGTGACAGAGCCCCAACCGAGTGGGGCGCCAAACCTGCGCGGGCTTTTGGACGGACTCAGCCCGGCCCACAATCGTTCATAGAGCAGTGTGATGGTATTTCCGACACACTGTGCTTTTTAAGATACACTCTTCATCACACCAACGCCCCAATTGCCCCCGCCCCGCGCCACACCGGCAGCACAAAAAAATGGCGGGACCGAGGTCCCGCCATCCTTCATCCGGACCTTTCGGGCCAGACTTACCAGCGCCAGAGGCCGGTCAGCATCAGCATCGAAGTGCTGACCTTGTTGTTGTTGGCCGCCGAGCCGAGGCCACCATCAACAAAGTTCACGCCCTTCTGCTCGCGCGTGCCCCAGAGGTATTCGAGGAACACGTCGAAGCCGGTCACGACGGTGTACTGACCACCGAGAGCGAAGCCACGCTCCTTGCGGTTACCCGTGCCGGCGTTCGAGCCCTGCGAGTCGAACTGGTACCAAGACGTGCCGACCGTGTAGGGGCCAGTGGAGTACTGCGTCCCAACAACCCAGGCGAGACCGTCCTTCTTACGACCCGAAGC
>CANFKS010000153.1 GCA_947447625.1 Rhodospirillales bacterium
CCCGCTTCAGCGCGATCATCGCCCAACTCATCGGCTTCATCGCCCTGCGCCTCGGCCGCCACCCGCGCCTCGCCGCCCTCACGCCCCGCTTCTGCAACCGCCTCAACCGCGCCGCCCGCATCATCGCCGCCACCATGGCCCGCATCGCCACCGGCAAACACCGCGCCCCCCGCCCCGACCTGCGCCGCAACCGGATCCGCGCCCCGCGCACCAGCATCCCCCTGGCTTTGCCCACCAGCCCGGGCTGGCTGCTCCGCGCCCTCAAGCACGAGGCCGCCCTCACCCGGATGCACCTCGAAACCCTCCTCGCCGAACCCGGCATGGCCGAACTCCTGGCCGAAGCCCCCACGCTGCACCGCCTCCTCAACCCCATCCGCCGCGCCCTCGGCATCGGCCACGAACCCCGCGCGATCAAACCTCCACCCCCTCCGCCGCCGCCACAACCCCAACCCGAGCCCGCCAAACCGCGCGCCCGCTTCGTTCATTTTGTCAGAATCCTCTAGACCCGCATGCCCGACCCGCGTCCAATTCGTTTCGATTGTTTATCAACCGGCCGCCGCCGCCGCCTTCCCGTCCGACAGCCGCCATATCCGGTCCAACCGCTCCGCCCCCGTCAGCCGATGCGCAATCAGGATCACCGTCCGCCCCGCCGCACTTTCATTCAGCGTCGTGAAAAACGCCCTCTCCGTCTCCGCATCCAGCCCCGCGCACGGCTCATCCAGGATCAGGATCGGCGCCTGCGACAACAGCACCCGCGCCAACGCCAACCGCCGCCCCTGCCCCCCGGAAAACCCGCTGCCCGCCTCGCCGACAAAACTATCCAACCCCGCCGGCAACCCCGCCACCATATCGGCAATCCGCGCCGCCCGCAGCGCCTCCCACAATGCCGCCTCATCCGCCTCCGGCCGCGCCAGCAACAAATTGGCCCGGATCGTATCGGCAAACAAATGCGTCGACTGCGACAACCACCCGATCCTGCCGCGCACCGTCGCGGCATCCAACGTCGCGATATCCACCCCCCCCAGCAGAATCCGCCCCGCCTGCGGTGCCGCCACCTTCAACGCCAGCGCCGCCAGCGTCGACTTGCCGATCCCCGAAGGCCCCAGCAGCGCAATCCGGTTCCCCGACGGAACATCCAGCGTCAAGCCGTTGAACACCGTGGGCCGGTCGGCCTGCCACCCGAAATGCACCCCCTCGAACCGCAACGCATTGCCCCGCGGCGCCGCCGCCGGCACCGCCGGATCCACCACCGCCGCCTCCCCGGACGCCCCCTCCAACACCCGCGCCGCCGCCGCCGCCGCATGCCCGGCCGCCACCCCCGCCCGCGGCAACCCCCCGATCGCCTCGAACGCCGCCACCGCCAAAAACGCACTCGCCGCCAAAGCCGGATCCAACCCGACCCCCACCAAAACCGCCAACACCCCCGCCTGCGCACACAACACCGCCAAGGCCCCTGCCCGCGCCGCCCGCCCCGCCACATCGCGCTGCGCCGCCATCAAAATCCCCTCGCGCACCTGGATATCCGCCAGCACCCGCCCCTGTGCGCCAAACGCCCGCACTTCGCGCAACCCCGCGAGCGCGTCATGCACCGACACCCGCAACCCCGACATCGCCGCCCCCAACCGCTCCCCCGCCGCCAACGTCACCAGCCCCGCCCGCCACGGCAACCAGAACGCCCCCACGCCAAACAACCCCACCACAACCACCGCCAGCACCAAACTCCCCTGCCCGATCTGCCACAGCAGCACCGGCACCAGAAACACCGCGCCAGCCAGCGGGATCAACACCCGCAGATACACCCCATCCAACGCCTCGACATCATTGACCAGCCGCGACACCACATCGCCTGCCCGGCGGAACCCCAGCCCCCCCGCCGACGATCCGGCCACGCCGCGGAAAAACCACACCCGCAAATCCGCGATCGCCCGGAACATCGCATCATGACTGACCAGCCGCTCCGCATACCGCAGCACCACCCGCGCCGGCCCCAGAACGCGCAACCCAGCCCCCATTGCCAGCACGCCGCCAGCCGCCACCAGCGCGCCGGCAATCGTCATCATCCAAACCGCCGCCGCCAACCCCGCCACCGCAATCGCAGCGCCTGCCGCCAGCCAAACCGCCCGCCGCCGCCACAGCCGGGCGATCCGCACCAGCGCCTTCATGGCGCACCTCTGGACGAGGCCACCCGGCCAAGCCGCAAATCGATCCGCCGGCCGGAAAACGCATGCGCTGCCGTCGCGTGGCTCGCCAGCACCGTGGTCCGCCCGACCGTCAGGCGCTTGAGGCTCTCGAACACCTCGGCCTCGGTCGTGGGGTCGAGATGCGTGGTCGGTTCATCAAGCAGCAACACCGGAGCATCCTTCAGAAATGCGCGCGCAATGGCGATCCGCTGCGCCTGCCCGCCGGACAGACCATATCCGCCGTCGCCGATCACCGTATCGATGCCATGCGGCATCACGGCGGTAAAACTCTCGACCCGCGCCGCCCGCGCGGCATCCTCGACCTCGGCATCGCTGGCCTCGGGCCGGGCAAAGCGGATGTTTTCGCGCACCGTGCCGGCAAACAGCACCGGCCGCTGCCCGATCCAGGCGGTCAGACGAGACTGCGCGGCCGGCACCAGCGAGGCGAAATCGGCGCCGTTGAACGTCACCCTGCCGCTATCCGGCGCAACAAAACCGAGCAGTATCTCGATGATGCTCGATTTGCCCGAACCCGACGGCCCCGCCAGGATCAGCGTCTCTCCGGAATTGACGCGGAAGCTCACATCATCCAACGCCTTGCCGCGCGCCGGGTCCCAACTCAGCGACACGGCCTCGAACGCGATCGTGATCCCCTGGGCTGCGACGTGACGCACATCCAGCACCGGCGGCGGCGGCGGCGATGCGGGCAATTCGGTCAGCGCCTCGGCGGCGCCGATGGCATGCATGCGGTCCTGGTAGGCAGCGGCGAAGGCGCGCAGGGGGGCAAAGAATTGCGGCACCAGCAGCAGCACGAACAGCGCCATTCCGGGATCAGCCAGGCTGGCGTCGCGCAATTGGGCGCCATAGCGCAGCGCGATCAGCACCAGGGCCGCGGCAGCCGCCAGATCGAGTGCCGCCGAGGAGAGAAAGGCCATGCGCAGCACGCGCATCGTGCGCCGGCGCAAATCATCGGCGGCAAGGCCGAGCGCCACGGCCTCGGACTCCGTGCGCCCGGCCAGCACGATGGTGGCGATGCCTTTGATGCGGTCGAGGAAACGGGCCTGCAAGCGGCTCATCGCGGCAAATTGCTGCCGTGCCGCCTTGGCCGCGCCGATGCCGGAGAGCGCCATCGCCACCGGCACCAGCAGACCGGCCAATGCCATGATCAGGGCGGCCACCGGGTCGACCTGCAGGGCAGCCAGCGCCACCAGCGCAGGGCCGGCCATGGCCATCACCGCGGCCGGCAGATAGCGGCCAAACATCGGATCGACCGCCTCGATCCGGTCGATCACGGTGGCGGTCAGGGCGCCGGAATGGCTGGCGCGCAGCACCGCGGGGCCGGCGGCGAGGAGGCGGTCCAGCGCATCGCCGCGCAGGCGGCGGCGGGCGGTGGCACCGGCGCTGAAACTGGCCTGTTCGGACACGAGGCCAATCCCGGCCTGAACAAGCCCGGCCGCGGCGAAGCCGAGCAGCGGCATCACCGCGATGCCCTTGCCGGCAAGGCCCTGCGCCAGGGCGGCGGCGGCGCACCAGGCGCCGAGGATCGCCGCGAGCACAGCCACAAGGCCGCACGCCACGACCGGGAGCGCGGCCGTGCGGGAGAGTTTGGTCTGGATGCGCAGCCAGGCGCGCGCAGCGGTTCGCGGATCGTCCATCAGGCTCACTTAGAGCGGATCGCGCGCCGGTGAAACCACTTGGATCAATGCATCACATCGCCGCCATTGGGCGAAAGGGTCGCGCCCACGTAATAGCCGCCATGGGGGCCGGCCAGCAGCAGGGCGGTGGCGGCGATCTCATCGGCCGTGCCGAAGCGGCCGGCGGGCAGGCGGGCCTTGAACGCCTCCTGCCATTCCAGCGGACGGCGGCGCACCAGGTCGGTGTCGATCGGCCCCGGGGCGATGGCGTTGACGCGGATGCCGCGCGGCGCCGCTTCCCAGGCGAGTGCCCGGGTGAAGCCCGCAATGCCGGCCTTGGCCGCGCAATAGGGCGCGATATTGGGGCCGCCCTTGATGCCGAGCTGGCTCGCGACATTGATGATGCAGCCGCGGCCGCGTTCGCGCATGCCGCGATAGACGTGCTGCGCCATGAAAAACATGCCCTTGAGATGAACATCCACGACGCCATCGAAATCGGCCTCGGTGATGTCTTCGAAGGGCTTGGTGATATTGGAGCCGGCATTGTTGAACAGAATGTCGATCGGGCCGAGCGCGGCCTCGACCTGGGCTGCGAAGCGGCGGGACTCCGCGATGTCGGCGACATCGACGCGGGCCGAGACGACGCGGCGGCCGAGGGCGCGGATTTCGGCCTCGGTGGCTGCGGCGGTGTCTGCATCATCGATGTGGCAGAAGCCGATATCCGCGCCGGCGGCGGCGAAAGCCAGCGCCGTGGCGCGGCCGATGCCGCGCGAGCCGCCGGTGACGAGTGCGATCTGGCCTGTGAGCATGACATGGTCCTTGGGTTGCATTGGGGGCGCAGGCCCCGGAAACTAGCTTTAACATAGATGGAGGAATCCCAAGATGGCAGACGAGGCGACCGCACAGGCCAAAGCATGGCTCGCAGGCTTCGAGGCGGCCCTGGCGCGCGGCGATACAGCGGCGGCGGGGGCCTGCTTCGGCGGCGACGGGATGTGGCGCGATCTGGTCGCCTTCACCTGGAATATCGTGACCCTCGAAGGCCCCGATGCGATCGCGGCGATGCTGGGCGAGGTGCTGGCGCGGCTGCGCCCGGTCGGGTTCACGCTGCGCGAGACCGCCACCGTCGAGGGCGATGTGACCGCGGCGTGGTTCGATTTCGAAACCGCGGTGGCGCGCGGGCGCGGCCATGTGCGGTTGAAGGGCGGCAAGGCGTGGACGTTCTTTACCGCGATGCGCGAACTGAAAGGCCACGAGGAACGCTCGGGCCCCACGCGCGAGGAAGGCGTTATTCATGGCGCGGTCAAGGGCGGGCGGCAGACATGGCTGGAACGGCGCGAGGCGATCGAGGCCAATCTGGGCGGCAGCGAGCAGCCTTTCGTGCTCATCGTCGGCGGCGGGCAGGGCGGCATCGGGCTGGGCGCGCGGCTGGAGCGGCTGGGCGTGCCGAGCCTGATCGTCGATCGCCTGCCGCGGGCGGGGGATGCGTGGCGCAACCGCTACAAGTCGCTCTGCCTGCATGATGCGGTGTGGTACGACCATCTGCCCTATATGCCGTTCCCCGCGCATTGGCCGGTCTATACGCCGAAGGACAAGATGGGCGACTGGCTCGAAATGTATGTCCGGATCATGGAACTCAATTTCTGGACATCGACCACCTGCCGCGCCGCGCGCTACGACGCGGCGGCCGGGCGATGGGAGGTCGATGTCGATCGCGACGGCACCAAGGTGACGCTGCGGCCGCACCATATCGTGCTCGCCACCGGGATGTCGGGCGTGCCGGAAATGCCGCAGATCAAGGGCGCCGAGACCTTCGCGGGCCGGCAGCACCATTCGAGCGCCCATCCGGGCGGGCCGGGCTGGGAAGGCAAGACATGCATCGTCGTCGGCGCCAACAACTCGGCGCATGATATCGCGGTCGATCTGTGGGAATACGGCGCTGCGGTGACGATGCTGCAGCGCTCCTCGACGATGGTGGCGCGGGCCTCGATGCTGCGGCGCAACGGCGATGCCGGGCTCTATTCGGAGCAGGCGGTGGCGCGCGGCGTGGATGTCGATACCGCCGACCTGACGATGGCGTCGATGCCCTACAAGCTGCTGCCCGATGTGCAGCGGGTCGTGACGGAGCGGTTGCAGCGCGACGATGCCGCCTTCTACGACCGGTTGCGCGCGGTCGGGTTCAAACTCGATTTCGGCGATGACGGGTCCGGCCTGTCGCAGAAATATCTGCGGCGCGGCTCCGGCTACTATATCGATGTCGGCGGCTCCGACCTCGTCGCCTCCGGCGATATCGGGTTGCGCAGCGGGGTCGATATCGCGGAAATCCGGCCGCATTCGGTGGTGCTGTCGAGCGGGGAGGAACTGCCGGCCGATCTCATCGTCTATGCGACCGGCTACGGCTCGATGACCGGATGGGCGGCGGCACTGATTTCGCCCGAAGTGGCGGACAAGGTCGGCAAATGCTGGGGCCTCGGCTCGGACACCAACAAGGACCCCGGGCCGTGGGAGGGCGAGTTGCGCAACATGTGGAAACCTACGCAACAGGACGGGTTGTGGTTCCATGGCGGCAACCTCGCGCAGTCCCGCCACTACTCGCGCTACCTCGCCTTGCAGTTGAAAGCGCGGTTCGAAGGCATCCCGACGCCGGTGCATGGGCTGGCGCCGGTGCATCACGCACGCTGATGCTGGTCACCTCGCTGTGGGTCGGGCTCGGCGGCGCGCTGGGCTCGATGGGCCGTTACTGGACGGCAGTGCTGGCGGCACGGCTGCTGGGCGAGGCGTTTCCCTGGGGGACGCTGATGATCAACATCCTCGGCAGCTTCGTCATCGGGTTTTTCGGCACCCTGACGTTGCCCGGCGGCCCGCTGCCGGGCTCGGTGGGGGCGCGGGCCTTCGTGATGGCCGGGATCTGCGGGGGGTATACGACGTTCTCGGCGTTCAGCCTGCAGACCTGGGACCTGATGCGGGCCGGGGACTGGGTGGGCGCCGGGCTCAATGTGGCGGCATCGGTGGTGTTGTGCCTGGTGGC
>CANFKS010000154.1 GCA_947447625.1 Rhodospirillales bacterium
AAAAGACAGATAAAATCTGGAGCCGAATGACATCTATCACGACAGTCTCGCACGCCATTTTGAGGTCACGCTGCACGAATGGTTCCCGTGCGTTGAAATGGCTGCAGATGGGCTGGTTCATCGATTACCATACTGAATGGCCCGATTCGCACTGCGACTGACACCTCAGGGGCGCTTGGTCGTCGATGAGCAGGACGATGCGCCTGAGATCGACGCCGCGGCGTTGAAACGCCTGGCCGATGCGTTTGCTCAGGGAACTGGGTACGGGCTGGTGCGGCTGGGCGCCGGCGAGGCTGGGCAGGCGTTGCCCCCCGTATTCGGCTGGTGGCGCGGATTTGCGGCGCGGTATGTCGGTGCGCTTTGTCTGCAGGCCCTCGGGACCGACCGAGACGCTGTGTTCATTGTGCCGGTCGTTCCGCCACCAACGGCCGCCGATCTCGCTTCATGGGTGTTGACCGCCCCGTTGATGGCGGGCGCCGAATACTTGGCCCCGGAGGTTCTTTCAGCTCTGTGGACCGCCATGGCGCAGGCTTTTGCCGCATCGCTTGCGGCGGCCGGAATGGATTTGCAGAGCTTCCTGACCAGCCTTCACCCATCCTGGACCCTGGTTGGGCGGGTGCATTTCAATCTTGCCGAGAACCGCCGCGACGCCGAGCAGCCGTTTGCCTTCATGGCGACCTACACGACGCGGCTTTCGGCCCAGGCTAAGGCTCAGCACGTACCGCTCGGACAGGCGTTGCGCGACTATGCCGGGTCGGCGAACCGGGACAGGCTGCTCTCGTTGCTCCTGCCCGTGCAGCGCGCCGCGGAGCGCTGCGCCTGGCTCAAGCCGATGATCGAGGCCGGGGACATCTTCCATCCCCTGCGCTGGAGCGTGGCCGAGGCCGCGCGCCTGCTGCACAGTGTGGTCGATCTGCAGAGCGCCGGCATTATCGTGCGCATGCCGCCTGCCTGGCGGGCCAATCGCCCTTCCCGACCACAGGTGACAGCGACGGTTGGCAGCCGGGCGCCCTCCGCGCTAGGCATGGACGGTCTGCTCGATTTTCGGATGGGCGTGACGCTGGATGGCGGGCCGCTCAGCGATGAGGAGGTGGAGGCGCTGCTCGCCGGCACCGATGGCCTCGTCTTGTTGCGCGGCCAATGGGTGGAGATCGACAGGCCGCGGTTCGAGCGCACGATGGCGCAGTTTCGTGCGGCCCAGGACCTCGCCGAGCGGGAGGGTTTGGGCTTTGCGGAGGCGATGCGGATGCTGGCCGGTGCCGCGCTCGTGCAGGATGGTCCGGCGGCAGTGGATGCCGATTGGTCGCTGGTGACGGCGGGGCCCTGGCTGGCGCAGGCATTGGCAGGTCTGCGCACGCTGGATGGCGGCGGGATCGATCCGGGCCCGGCCCTGCAGGGAACGCTCAGGCCGTATCAGCGTGCCGGCGTGCAATGGTTGCACATGCTGTCGAGCTTGGGCCTCGGTGCTTGCCTGGCTGACGATATGGGGCTCGGCAAAACGGTCCAGCTGCTCGCGCTGCTGCTGGTCGAAAAGGCGCGCGGCGGCTTGGCCCGGCCGAGCCTGCTGGTGGCCCCGGCCTCCCTGCTGGGTAACTGGGCAGCGGAGATCGAGAAATTCGCCCCGGGCCTCAATCCGGTGATTGTGCATCCCTCGGCGATGCCTGCGGACGCAATCAAGGGATTTACCGCAGGACGGGCAGCGGAGCACGATTTGGTGATCACGAGCTACGGCACGCTTCTGCGCCTGGCGCTGTTTGCCGAGACGCAGTGGCAGTTCGTCGTGCTCGATGAAGCGCAGGCGATAAAAAATCCGCATGCGCGCCAAACCAAGGCGGTCAAGGCCTTGCGGGCAAACGCACGGATCGCGCTGACCGGCACGCCGGTTGAGAACCACCTGGGCGACCTGTGGTCGATCTTCGACTTCATCAACCCCGGCCTGCTGGGCAACGCTCGGCAGTTCTCCCGCTATGCCAAGGGCTTGGCCGAGCGGCCGGATAATCCGTACGGACCGCTGCGCGCGTTGGTGCGGCCCTATATCCTGCGCCGGATGAAGACCGACCGATCGATTATCGCCGACCTGCCGGACAAGACCGAACTCAAGGCGTTGTGCGGCCTCAGCCGCCGGCAGGCGGCGCTGTATGGCCAGGCGGTGCACGAATTGGCCCGCAGCCTGGAGGAAACCGGCGGGATCCAGCGCAAGGGGATTGTCCTGGCGATGCTGATGCGGCTGAAGCAAATCTGCAACCATCCCTCCCAATGGTTGAACGACAACGTCTGGGCCGAAGAGGACAGCGGCAAGTGGGCACGCCTGCGCGAGATCGGCGAGGTGGTCGCGGCGCGGCAGGAGAAGATGCTGGTGTTTACCCAGTTCCGCGAAATGACCGGACCGCTGGCGGGGTTTCTCGGCGGGATTTTCGGACGCCCCGGGCTGGTGCTGCATGGGGAGACGGCGGTGCGGCACCGCAAGGCCCTCGTGCAAAAATTCCAGGAGGACGAGACGGTGCCGTTCTTTGTCCTGTCTCTGAAGGCTGGCGGCTCTGGACTGAACCTGACCGCGGCCTCGCACGTGGTGCATGTCGATCGCTGGTGGAACCCTGCCGTCGAGAACCAAGCAACCGACCGCGCGTTCCGGATCGGCCAGAAGAACAATGTCCTGGTGCACAAGTTTATTTGCCGCGGCACGGTCGAGGAGAAGATCGACGCCTTGATCGACTCCAAGAAGGGGTTGTCCGATGAACTGCTGGCGGGAGGCGGCGAAATCAATCTGACCGAGATGGCAGATGCCGACATCCTGCGCATGGTTGCGCTGGATCTCCACGCTGCGATGAGGGAGTAGAGCCATGTCGCGCGACGATGGGGGCTGGGCGCCCTATGTTTCTGTGGCGGAACGCAGGCGCAAGGCCGCGCGCGAGATGGAGAGAGTGCGGAAGAAGGGCATCGCGTTGTCGCCAATCGAGATCGAGGGGCGCGCGATTGCCAAGTCGGTCTGGGGGAAGGCGTGGTGCGACAACCTGGAGAGCTACCGCGACTATGAAAACCGACTGGGCCGAGGGCGCACCTATGTGCGCAACGGCGCCGTGCTCGATCTGCAGATCGCGCCGCGCAAGGTGACCGCGCTGGTCAGCGGGTCGGAGATCTACACGGTGAATGTGACCTTCGGCGAGGTGCCCAAGGCGCGGTGGAAACTGCTGTGCTCGGACTGCTCCGGCGGGATCGATTCCCTGGTGGAATTGCTGCAGGGTCGTCTCTCAAAAGGCGTGATGGAGCGAATCTGCCGACAGGATACCGGGCTGTTCCCGCGTCCGTCGGAAATCCGCTTCACCTGCAGCTGCCCGGACTATGCGTCGATGTGCAAGCACATCGCGGCCGTGCTCTATGGCATCGGAGCACGGCTCGACCTGAGCCCTGAGTTGTTGTTTCGGTTGCGCGCGGTCGATGCCGCCGAGCTTCTGGGGGGCATCGGCGGGGCTCTGCCGGGCGACGGGAAGCGTCCCGACAGGGAAAAACGCCTCGTGGGCGACGGGCTTGCCGCATTGTTCGACCTCGATATGGAGGATGGCGACGCCCCGGCGCCGCAAACGCCGATGGATGCCGCTCCCGCTGGCCACCCCAAAAGGGCCAAGCAAGATGTGCCGGCAAAGACGGCATCTCCCAGAACGGCTCGAACGCCTGGCAAGCCTGCCAAAAGCGACAAGGCGGCGCCCAGGCAGGCAGGCGACGCCAAGAGGGTATCCGTGAAGCGCAAGGCTGCGCCGGCAACATCAGCGCGGTCCACCAAGGCCGACCTGAAGGTCCCGGCCAAGACAACGGCACTTGGCCGCCGCAGTTCGAAGTCCGAGCCAGTTATAGAACCATCCGTTGCAACGCCGGAAGTTCGATCGCACCGCTCAGCGCGAGCGGCGATCCACAAACCGGCGGCCGGCTCGAAGCGGCGCTAGAGCGGGATGCCTTCTGACAGGCGAAGGCATCCCGCTCTAGCTCTTTGTTTGATCGCCTGATTCAGATTTTGGGTGATTCCACCAAAAATCATCAGGCTCTAGAGCGGCAATCCTTCTGACAGGCGAAGGCATCCTGCTCCAGCCTGCGGATGGCGGCGCGACGGGGCAAGCCTGCTTTGCGGATCGTCTTTGCGCTCGCTGTGAAGTTCGACGCATCAATGAAGGGTTGTGAGCGAAAGCGGCAATCCGCCGTGGGGCTGATTTTGTCGCGCGCTGACGCCGACCGTCTGACGGCAGTGCGGCAGAGACCGCCGATGCCTATGGAGTGACGGCCGAGTCAGTAATTTAGTTTTTGTATGTTAAATATAACAATGTCGCAAATCGAAAATTATTGTTGTGCATATTCGTGGCGCACCTGTCGCAGCGTAACCGTTGAACTGAACATAGATGTATGTGATGATACAGTGTTCGGGCGAAACAACGGGTTGCGAAAGTTTATAACACATGTCATCGATTTCCGGCGCGGCTTCGTTGCAGTCGAACCCTTATGTGCCTTCATTCACGATTAGCGACACCGCCTACAATGTGCAAAATGCTCTGACCACCCTGCTGTCATACACGAAGCTGACCGCAATATTCCTGACGGATTTCGGCAGGCCCACCATTACGGTGACGGGCGCTTCCTATGCCGCGGACACGTCGGTGCTGACAAAAATTATCAGTGCCTACAACTTGGTCGTTACGGGTGCCACCGTCGAGCAAGCTCCCGCGCTGCAAATTGCGGCATCGTCGTTTACGATCAGCGACACGGCTTCCCATGTGCAAGCTGGACTGGCGGCCCTGGTGTCGGACACAAAGCTGACCGCCATCACCCTGACGGATTCCAGCAAGCCGAGCTTTGCTCTCACGGGTGCGGCCTATGCTGCCGACGCATCGGCATTGGCCAAAATTATCAGCCCCTACACCTTGGACGTCACGGCTGCCACCGTTGATCAAGCTGCCGCGCTGCAAATCGCGGCATCGTCGTTCACGATCAGCGACACGGCCGCCAATGTGCAAACTGCCCTGACCGCCCTGGTGGCAGACACGAAGCTGACCACGATCACCCTGACGGATGCCGTCAAGCCCACACTCACCCTGACGGGAGCGTCTTATGCCGCCGGTGCGGCGGCCCTGGCAAAAATTGCCGGCGACTACTACCTGGCGGTTACGGCTGCCACCGTTGGTCAAGCTGCCGCGCTGCAAACCGCGGCATTGGCGTTCACGATCAGCGACACGGCCGCCAACGTACAAAACGCCCTGACTGCCCTGGTGGCAGACACGAGGCTGACCGCGATCACCCTGACGGACGCCGGCAAGCCCACCATCACGATCACGGGGGCGGCCTATGTCGCCGACACGGCGGTGCTGGCCAAAATCACCACTGCCTATAATTTGGCCGTCACGGGGGCTTCGGTTGGTCAAGCTGCCGCGCTGCAAACCGCGGCATGGGCGTTCACGATCAGCGACACGGCCGGCAACGTACAAAATGCCCTGACTGCCCTGGTGGCAGACACGAAGCTGACCGCGATCACCCTGACGGATGCCGGCACGCCCACCATTACGCTCACGGGTACGGGCTATGCCGCCAACACGTCGGCGCTGGCGAAAATCATCAGCACCTACAGCCTGGTCGTAACGGGGGCCACCGCTGGTCAAGCCGCCGCGCTGCAAAGCGCGGCATCGTCGTTCACGATCAGCGACACGGCCGCCAATGTGCAAGCTGGGCTTGCCGGTCTGGTGGCAGACACGAAGTTGACCACCATCACCCTGACGGATGGTGGCACGCCCACCATGACGCTCACGGGTGCGGCCTATGCCGCCGGCACGGCGGCTCTTGCAAAAATCACCAATCCCTACAACCTGGTCGTCACCGGCGCCACCGTTGCGCAAGCCGCTGCGCTGCAAATCGCGACATATTCGTTCACAATCAGCGACACGGCCGCCAATGTGCAAGGTGCCTTGACCGCCCTGCTGTTGGACACAAAGCTGACTGCCATCACCCTAACGGATGCCGGCACGCCCACGATCACGCTCACCGCTGCGGCCTACGCCGCCGATACGGCCGCGCTCGCCAAAATTACCAGCCCTTATTACTTGGCCGCTACCGCCGCCACGGTCGGTCAAGCTGCCGCGCTGCAAACGTCCGTATCCTCGTTTACGATCAGCGATACGGCTTCCAATGTTCAAAATGCACTGAGCGCCCTGGTCGCGGACACAAAGCTCACCGCCATCCTATTGACCGATGCTGCCACGCCCACGATCACGCTTACGGGGGCGGCCTATGCCGCCGACACGGCGGTGCTGGCAAAAATCGCCAGTTCCTACAGTTTGATCGTTACGGGCGCGACCGTTGGCCAAGCCGCCGCGCTGCAAAGCGCGGCATCGTCGTTCACGATCAGCGACACGGCCGCCAATGTGCAAACTGCCCTGACCGCCCTGGTGG
>CANFKS010000155.1 GCA_947447625.1 Rhodospirillales bacterium
CGCGCCGCCGGCAGCACCCTGATCTGCCAGGTCCAGACCATCGCCCACACCAGGGCCGCCCTCGCCGCCGGCGCCGATATCATCGTCGCCCAGGGCGCCGAAGCCGGCGGCCACGGCGCCACCCGCGCCACCCTCACTTTGGTGCCCGAAATCGCCGACCTCCTGGCCGCCGAAAGCCCCCATACAATCCTTGTCGCCGCCGGCGGCATCGCCGATGGCCGCGGCATGGCCGCCGCCATGATGCTCGGCGCCGACGGCGTGATGCTCGGCACCAGCCTGTGGGCCGCCGAGGAATGCCTGATCCACCCCAACCACCAGCAGGCCGCCCTCGCGGCAGACGGCGATGCCACGCTGCGCGTCATCACCCCCGACATCGCCCGCGGCTATGACTGGCCGCCCGAATTCACCGGCCGCGTCCTGCGCACCCAATTCATCGACCGCTGGCACGGCCTCGAAGCCGAACACCGTGCCGCCGCCCCCGGGCTCCGCAGCGCCTATCTCGCTGCCCTCGCCGAAGGCCGCAGCGAGGCGGCCGGCATCTTCGTCGGCGAAGCCATCGGCCTGCTGAGCACCATCCAGCCCGCCGCCGCCATCATCTCCCGCCTCGCCGCCGACGCCGCCGCCCTGCTGCGCCACCGCGCCAGCGCCCTCCTCGCCTGACCCCCACTCCTCACCCGCCGCCATATCCGATATCGTCCCGAAAACACCGAACGGAACCGCCCCCCATGCTCCTCAACGCCCAATTCCCCACCCGCGACATCGGCTCCGATCCCGCCAAGATCAAGGATTGGGCCCAGGCCGCCGAAGACCTCGGCTTCAGCCATATCGAAGTCGCCGACCATGTCTTCGGCGCCGCCGCCCGCGGCGATTTCAAACCCCTCTACAACGAGACCGACCCGTTCCACGAAACCTTCACCCTGCTTGCCTTCCTCGCCGCCGTCACCAAAACCATCAAACTCACCTCCGGCGTCCTCATCCTGCCGCAACGCCAGACCGGCCTCGTCGCCAAACAGGCCGCCGAGGTCGATCTGCTCAGCGGCGGCCGCCTGCGCCTCGGCGTCGGCGTCGGCTGGAACCCCATCGAATACGACGCGCTCGACACGCAATGGAACACCCGCGGCGCCCGCCAGGCCGAACAGATCGACGTCATGCGCCGCCTCTGGACCGGCGATCTCGTCACCTTCCACGGCAAATACCACAAGCTTGAAGCCGTCAACATCGTGCCCCCCCCGGTCCAGCGCCCCATCCCCGTGTGGTTCGGCGGCGCCTCCGATGCCGTCATCAAGCGCTGTGCGCGCATCGGCGACGGCTGGATGCCGATCATGGCGCCGGATGAAGCAGGCGAAGCCAAACTCGCCCAACTCCACAGCCATCTCCGCGATTTCGGGCGTGACCCCGCCACGTTCGGCCTCGAAGGCTGGCTCCGTGTCAATGAGCCCGACGAAGACGCCTGGGGCCGCGCCGCCGCCGGCTGGAAGCGCCTCGGCGCGCAAATGGTGATGCTCTACCCGATGTATCGCCTGGCCACGTTCGACCAGCAGATCGACGTCCTCCGCCGCTTCAAGGCCGTCGCCCAGGGCTGAACCGATGGGCACGCCGGGGTGATCGGCGCTGCCCACCGGCTCATGGCCGCTGGCGCTGTTTAGAGCCTGATGATTTTTGGTGGAATCACCAAAAATATGAATCAGGCGATCAAACAAAGAGTTAGCGCGGGCTGACCAGAGCCGGTCAGCCCGCCCTATCCCTTCTCCGCATTCCAGAACACCGGCGCCGGCCCCCGCAACAACCCCGTCACAGTGCTGCGCCACGCCGTCGCCTGGATATACTGCCCCAACGGAATATACGGCACGAAATCAAAGCACTCCGTCTGGATCGCCGCCGAAATCCGCCGCTGCTCCGCCGCGTCCGTGCTGTCGATCCACTGATCCCGCAACCCCTCCAGCTTCGCATTCTCCGGCCACCCGATCCACGCATCCTTGCCGTTCGTCCTGAGCCCCGTCGCCAACACCGGATTGCCGAAATCCACCGCCGGAAACCCCGACGGAAACACCGACCATCCCCCCTTGTCCAACGCCTCCTTGCTGTTGCGCCGCTGCGTCACCGTCCCCCAATCCGTCGTCTGCTCATCGATCACGAGCCCCACCCGGCGCCACGCCGCCAACGCCACCTGACACAGCGAGTCATAGGCCGGCGGGTCCGTCGGATGCATGAACACGATCCGCTCCCCATTATACCCCCCCGCCTTCAACAGCGCCCTTATCGCATCATCCGAAGGCCGCTGGCGCAAAACCGCCATTCCCGCCTCCGAAGCACTCGCCGTCCCCGGCACAAAAAACCCCACCGGCGCGCGAAACCCCTCCCGATCCTCGCCCATCACCGCCACCATCTCGTCGGTCTGGTCGATCGCCCACAGCATCGCCTTGCGCACCGCCACATTCGTCGTCGGACCCGTCAGGAAATTCGGCCGCATCACCGGGAATATCCCATGCGTATCCAGCCGCTCCACCCGCACGCCCGCCGCCCGCCGCAAACTCGGCAACAAATCCGGCAACGGCATCTCCAGCCAATCCACCTCGCCCCGCATCAACGCCCCCGCCGCCGTTGCCGCATCCGGGATCACCCGCCACTCCACCCGATCGACCTTCACATGATACCCGCCCCGCCCGTACTCCACCGGTTCCGCACGCGGCACATATGCCTCGTTCTTTGCAAACATCGCCCGACTGCCGCTCACGAATTCGTCCGCCACCCACCGGAACGGCCCGCTCCCGATCGCCTCCGCCGCCTGCTTGAACGGGTCCTGCGCCAGCCGCTCCGGCATGATCACGCAGGTCGGCTGCGTCTTGGCCAGCGCATCGGGCAAAAACGCAAACGGCTTGTTCAGCCGCCACACCATCGTCCGGTCATCCACCGCCTCCAGCGCATCGAGCCGCGCCTTGATCGCCGCCCCCGTCGGATCGCGCACCATCCACCGCCGGATCGAGGCCACACAATCCCGCGCCAAAACCGGCGTGCCGTCATGAAACCGCAGCCCCGCGCGCAACCGCATCGTCCATCTCTTGCCGCCATCCTCGACGAGATGGCCCTCCACCATGTGCGGATGCGCATTCAACGCGATATCGCGCGTATACAAGGTCTCATAGATCATCATCGCGAGCGTTCGTGTGGCCTGCGCCGTCGTCCACACCGGATCGTAGCTCGGCGGATTCGTCGTCGGCACAAACACCAACGTCTTTGATCCGCCCCCGATCGCCGGCTGCCCCAAAGCCGCCCCCGCCATCAGACTTCCCGCACCGGCAATCAAACCGCGACGCTTCATGGACCGCTCCCGACGTGATGACCCGGCGATCGAACGCCGCCGGTTGTGCCGCACTATGGCACAATGGGGCACGGCGGGAAGCAAGCACTTCTTTTTTTGAAAAAAAAGAAGCAAAAAAACTTTCCCCCACAGGCAGCGGGACAAAAGTTTTTTGCTTCTTTTTTCAAAAAAGAAGTAGTGGCCTTCCTCCTTTACTCAACCATCCCTAAACCGCCACCACCCCGCACCAATCGGCAATGAATGCCGCCATCGTCAGCGTGCATTTGCGCAGATCCGCCAGCGACGTCCGTTCGTCGAACCCGTGATTGCCCTCGCCCTTGGGCCCGTAGCACAGCGCCGGGATATTGTAGTAGCGCCCGTAGTAGCGCGTATCGTTCACCGCCGTCGTCCGCCGGTCCTCCATCGCCGTGCCATGGACCGCCCCATGCGATGCAGCCAGCACGGCCTCGGCATCGCTGCCCGGTTCCAGCACATAGCCATCGGCCTGGAACCCGTGCCACACGATTTCCGGCGGATTGTTGGCGAGGAAATTATCCCCCGCCACCGCCGCCCGCACCGCGGCCTCCACCCCGGCCATCGCGTCCTTGACGTCCATCGACGGCAACAGCCCGATCCGGCAATCCACCTCGCACCACGAGGGCGTGCTGCTTGCCCAGTCCCCGCCGCGGATGATCCCCGGGTTGAATTTGATCGGATCGCGGATCACCGAATACCATTCATCCGTCTTCGCCGCCTCGTTCAATACCTTGGTATGCGCATTCAGCGCCTGGATCAGGTGATACGCCGACATGATCGCGTTGCTGCCGTCCTGCGCGATGGCCACATGCACCGGCACGCCCTGCACCCGCAGGCGGAACCACAATGTCCCCGTATGCGTCCGCGTGATCGTATGGCCCGTCGGTTCCGGGATCAGCACCGCATCGGCCCGATAGCCGCGCAGCAGCGTCGAAAGCGCGCCATTGCCGGTGCTCTCCTCCTCCGTCACCGTTTGCATGTAGACATCCGCCGCCGGCGCCAGCCCCGCCGCCCGCAGCGCCTCCATGGCAAACACCATGCAGGACACGCCGGCCTTCATGTCGTTGGCGCCGCGCCCATACAGCCACCCGTCGCGGATCGTCGCCGCATAGGGCGGATGCGTCCACATCCCTTCCGGCCCCTCCGGCACCACATCGATATGCCCCTGCATGATCAGGCTGCGCCCGCCCGCCACTTTCGCCCGATGTGCCGCCACCACCTGCACGGAGCCGGCCGGATCGACATCCACCATCGGCGCCGCCTTCTCATGCGCCTGCAACCCGACATCGCCGAGCGTGTAGCGGTCCACCGCATAGCCCCGCTTGGCGAAATCCCGCGCGATCCAATCCTGCAGCGGCGCCTCCTCCCCCCGCCGCGACGGGAACCGCACGATGTCCTGCAACCAGGTCACCTGGCGGTCAAAAACGGCATCAACGCCGGCGGTCAAACGGGCAAGCATCGCTTCATCGGTCATGGATCACGGCTTTCGTCAGTGGAGAACCCAGCCACGCTACGCCTTCAATCCCTCCCTGCAAAGCCACGCGATGGCGCGAATTTCCTTGCGCCGGTCCACACGAGAGATTAATTTTAATAACATGACCCGCGCGCCCGTCCCAGCCCATCTGCGAGATATGGCAATGCCTTTTGCCGACAGCATGTCAGTGCTGCTGCGCAATCTCATGGCCCTGATCGCCCATGCCTTGCTGCGTGATCCGCGCCGCGCCCCCCTCATCGGCCTCCTCTGCAGCCGCCTCAACCGGGCCGGCCAACGCCTCACCGCCCTCATGGCCCGCATCGCCGCCGGCCACACGCCGCGCCCCGCCCGCAAACCTGCCGCCCGGCCCACCCAAACACCCCCCATTGCCCTCCGACCCCGCCTGCCCAGCCGCAAGGCCTGGCTGCTGCACGCGATGCAAGCCAACCCCCTGCGCCACGAAGCGGCCTGCATCGCGAGCGCGCTCGACCATCTCCTGAGCCAACCCGGCATCGCCGACCTCCTCGCTGCCCACCCCGCCGCCCAACGCATCCTCAACCCGATCCGCCATTTCCTCGGCCTCCCCACCACCCGCAAACCCCGCCCCCCTCGCAATGTGCCTCAACCGGGTGCGCCTCAACCGGGTGCGCTCCAACCGCGCGCCCCCCGCCTTTACAACCCCCGCCTTCACAAGCCCGGCTCATCAAAACCCCGCCCCCCATCCTGGACAAAAATCCTCGCCGCCGAGTCCGCCGCCCGCCTCGGCAAAAAATCCACCTGAGCGCCGCCCGGCATGCGTGCGACTTAAATGTTCCGGTTGGTTATCGAAGCAGGCTCCAAGCGGCCCGCCCTCGCTCCCTCCCCCCGCGCCGGCGGCGCCTTGCATCCCGCACCCGTTTCCCGGCCTAATCGCCACCCGAATCAAGGACCGCCCAATGCCCGCCAAGCCGGTTTTCCGCACCAAGCCCCATGCCATCGAGGCCTTGTTCGGCCGCCGCAAGGCCGTCATCGGCGTCATCCACTGCCTCGCTTTGCCCGGCGCCCCCGCCTATGACGGCGCCAGCATGGCCTCCCTCATCGCCTTCGCCGTTGCCGAGGCCACGCGCTACCGGGCCGGCGGCGTCGATGGCCTCATCGTCGAAAACCACGGCGACATCCCCTTCGCCAAGCCCGACCAGCTCGGCCCCGAAACCGCCGCCTGCATGGCCGTCCTGACCGAACGCGTCATCGCCGCCACCGGCCTGCCCACGGGCGTGAACATCCTCGCCAACGCCGCCCACCAGGCCCTCGCAGTCGCCAAAGCATCCGGCGCCTGCTTCGTGCGCGTCAACCAATGGGCCAACGCCTATGTCGCCAACGAGGGCTTCATCGAGGGCCCCGCCGGCTCCGCCGCCCGCTACCGCGCAAGCCTGCGCGCCAACGACATCAAAATTTTCGCCGACGTCCATGTCAAACACGGCGCCCATGCGATCGTGGCCGACCGCGAAATCGCCGAAATGGCGCGCGACGCCGAATTCTTCGACGCCGATGTCTGCATCGCCACCGGCAACCGCACCGGCGACGC
>CANFKS010000156.1 GCA_947447625.1 Rhodospirillales bacterium
CTCACAATCTGCTGCGAACCGCATCCACCAAGGACTCCTTGCGCCTGAGGCGCAAGGTTGCAGCATGGGATGATGATTTCCTGGTCAGCTTGATCGCAGCATGAAAATTTCACCCGATTCCCCTGCCCACCTTGGCCCTCACACCCGTCCCATGATGTGACCCCGCAATCGCCCGGGGATCCATACAGCACTCTCCTCCGGGATCCGCCTTTTCCTCCTCCTGCCACCGCTGCCAGCCTGGAGCGTGATCGGCAGAGGCGCAATCACCGGTCGCGTGATCCACGCTGCACGTGATTCTCACTGTGGAGCGGGATGCCTTCTGACAGGCGAAGGCTTTCTGCTCTAACTCCTTGTTTGATCGCCAGATTCAGACTTGGGGGATTCCGCCAAAAATCGTCAGACTCTAGCGATCACGCCCTAACCCCGGCGTGCCTCAGCGACGAGTTTCTGCAGGTTGGTTGCGGGATCGGCCAGGGCAGCGGCATCGACCGGGCGGCACAGCGGGATGAGGGCTTGGGCGGCGCGCACCTCGCGGGCCGCATTGACGCCGGTCGCGGCGACAACCGCACCCGCGGCATCGAGATGAAAGGCCGCGAAGGAGGGGGAGCCCATATCGCCGCGCAATACCGTGCGCACCCCATACTCCGGCAGTCCCGCGACTTGCAGGTTCACGCCGTGCTGATCGGTCCAGAACCAGGGGATATCGTCATAGGCCACGCCAGCGCCGGCCATGGCACGCCCGGCGGCGATGCCGTGGTTCATGGCGTGACGCCAGGCTTCGAGGCGCATCCGGCGCGCATAGAACGGGTGCCAGAAGGCGGCAACGTCGCCGGCGGCAAAAATTGCCGGATCCTTGGTGGCACAGAGTGCATCAACCACGATGCCGTTGTTGACTTCGAGACCGGCGGCCTCCGCCAGAGCGATGTTGCGGGTGATGCCAATGCCGGCGATCACCACATCGGCCGGCACCGGGCCGTCGGCGCAGAGGACGCCGTCGGGGGTGATCGCCTCGATGCGGACACCGAAGCGAAATGCGATTTGGTTGGCCTCATGCAGTGCCCGAATCCAGGCGGCAAACTCGGGGGTCAGAGAGCGGCCCATGCAGAAGGGTCCGGCTTCGAGCACCGTCACCTCCGCGCCGCACGCGCGGGCGGAGGCAGCGACTTCGAGACCGATGACGCCGGCGCCGATACAGGCGACGCGGGTGCCGGGTCCGATGCGGGCGCGGATCGCCGCGGCATCCTCAAGGGTGCGCACGGTGAGCACGGCTTCCGCGCCAGGGACGGCGAGGCGGCGGGCCTGGCCGCCGGTGGCCAGGAGGAGACGGTCATAGGCGAGAGCGCCGCCATCGGCGAGATGGACCCGTGCGGCCGCGCGGTCGATGGCTTCGACACGGGCGCCGAGGCGTTGGGTGATGCCGCGCTCCGCAACTCTCTCGGGGCTGTGGAAGGGAACCGGGGCAGGCGCTGGTGAGTCGGTCAGCATCGCCTTGGAGAGCGGCGGACGGTCATACGGCGGGTGCGGCTCTTCGCCGAGCATCGTGATGGACCCCGCGAAGCCTGCGTCGCGGAGGCTCATCGCCGCATGGGCGGCGGTCTGGCCGCCTCCAACGATCACCGCTGCTTCATCGCTCATCCGTCATCCTCCCCGCGACAAACCCGGCTCCCTGCGGCACAATTGGCGCATCCGAGTCCTCCTTATAAGGTGCATACATGAGTTCGTCCGAAAACTGGATCAGTGTTGCCAAGCTGGCAGATGTCCCAGCAGGCGCCGCCGTGGCGGTGGAGACGATGGGGCTGCAATTGGCGCTCTGCCATGTCGAGGGCGGGACTGTCCACGCCATTGACAATGTCTGCACCCATGCCTTCGCGCTGCTCACCGATGGCTGGTTCGAGGGGTGCCTGATCGAGTGCCCGCTGCATGCCGGTCAATTCGATGTGACCAACGGGCAGGGCCAGGGCGCGCCGATCGACGAGGATGTGCGGGCCTATCGCACCAAGGTTGTGGACGGCGATATCTTCATCGAACTGCCAGGCTAGAGCTTGTCCGAGAACGGTGCCCGCCACCGAAGCAGTTTGGGTCTGAGGGTAGTCTCCTCACGCTTGTGCTTCGTGCCGATTGAGGAGGTTGTGGGCGGTGCAGATCATCGCCCACTCGGTTTTGACCTTTTTGAGGCCACGCAGGAGGAATCGGCGGAAGCCTCTGGCCTGTTTGATGTGCCCGGTAATCGCAATGGGTGCTCATACGGGGGCAGCAGCCAGGCCTGATCAACATCCCATACACGGATGGCAAACTCGCCATGTGCCCAGCGTCTGTTTGCGCCCAAAGAGGCTGCATGGATAATCCCCGCAAGATGACCCAGAAACCGAGTCGGCGCACCATCGCTGCCCCAGTCACAGCCAAGGGTGACCGGACGCCGCATGACCCGGCCGCCCAGTCGCATCTGCCTGGCCTCGATCTGCCAGCGGACCCGCCGCCTGCCACGCCGCCTGGACCTGAATTATGGCACAACCGCTTGCGCGATGCCTTGGCCGAGCGTTCGTCGCAGGCGCTTGATATCGCTGAGGAAGGCTTGCGGGCGTGGCCGACGGATCCAGAGCTGCTGCTGCTCGCGGCACTGACCGCCGTGGCTGCGCGGGTTCCGGAGCGTGCTCTTAGTGTGCTCAAGCGCTACGGTAAGCGTTACATACCGGGCAAGCCGGTGGTTCTGCTCACCGCCCTCGCCATCGCCCAGCAAGGACAGTTCACCCGGGCCTGGACGATGCTGCAGGCCGAGAATCTGCATACCGACCGCGCGGCGCTGGCCTGGTTCGTGGGTGACACCGTCATGCGGGACTGGTTCCTGGCCGGGCTGCGCCAGATCCGCGTCGAGCGACTGCGGTCCCACGAGCAACGGCTGCAGGCTCGGGCCTCCCCGGCTATCGCCCGCGCAGCCAAGTCCGACGCGCAGCCGGGATCTCGGCCTCCCCCCTCCCGAGCGAACACGCGCCAGACCGTTACTGCTGCGCCGGCGCCACCGATGGTGGCGGATCTGCCGCGGCTGGATGCGCGCTTTGATATCGCGTTCGAATTCGCCAACCCCACCGCCATCGAGATTGCCGGCGCCGATGCGCCCGCCGACCCGGCCGCCTTCCGCCTGCGCAGTGAACTGGTTCGGCTCAGCCTGTTCGAGGGCTTCGACGAACTGCTCTGCCTGCCGGCGCTGCAGGGCGTTGAGGCACACTGGTATCAGATCGAGACGGTCCGCAAGGTACTCAAGAATTATCGCGGTCGGGTCCTCCTGGCCGACGAGGTCGGCCTTGGCAAGACCGTCGAGGCGGGGATGGTGCTGAAGGAATACATCCTGCGCGGCATGGCGGAGCGTATCCTCATCCTCACACCGGCCTCTCTGGTCGGACAATGGCGCGACGAAATGGCCAGCAAGTTCGGCATCGACTTCGCCACCAGCCATGACGCCATGCTCCGCAGCGATCCCGACGGTTTCTGGGCCCAACCGCGGGTGATCGCGTCCATCGCGGTCGCGCGGCGCAAGGAACAGGCCGAGACGCTCGCCGGATTGAGCTACGACGTGGTGGTGGTCGACGAAGCCCATCATCTGCGTGACCAGGCGAGTGCGAGCTACCGCTTGGTCAATAGCCTGCAGAAGCGCTTTCTCCTCCTCCTGTCGGCGACACCGGTGCAGAACAGCCTGCTCGAACTTTACAATCTCCTGACGCTGTTGCAGCCCGGTATCTTCAAGACTCAAAAAGAGTTCCGCTCCGTCTATATGGTTCCTGGCAAGCCGCGTGAGCCCGCCAACCGCGAGCGGCTGCGCGACTTGATGCGCAGCGTGATGGTGCGAAACACCCGCGCGCTCGCGGCCCTGCACATGCCGCGGCGCCAAGCGTCCACGCTGCGCACGATCCCCGGGATGATGGAGGCGCAATGCTACGATGAGTTGTCCACCCTGGTCCGCGAGATGGCAGCCGGCCAGCCTGGTTCCGTGGGCCCGCATCGCCTGTCGCTGCAGCACCTGCTGGCCGCCGCGGGTTCCTCGCCAGCGGCCTCGGCTGCGGCGATCGCCCGGATCGGCGAGCGCATGCCGGGCGATACGCGCTGGGCCAGCCTGCTCGAGCGCACCCGCGCCATCACTGAAGGTGCGAAGGAAGCCGCCCTGCTGCAACTGCTTGCGCAAAATCCGGCTGAGAAGAAACTGGTCTTTGTGCATCACCGCGATAGTCTGGCGCATCTCGCCAAGCGGCTAACACGCCAGAAGATGCCGTTTGCGCTCTTCTCCGGCGACATGTCCGGGCCGCAGAAGGATGCGGCGGTAGACGCGTTCCGCGATCGCGTCCCGGTTCTTCTCTGCACCGAGTCCGGCGGCGAGGGGCGCAATCTGCAATTCTGCAACACCCTGATCAACTTTGATATTCCCTGGAACCCGATGGCCATTGAGCAGCGTATCGGGCGGATTGACCGGATCGGCCAGACCCGCGAGGTGTTCATTTTCAACTTGGTGACGTCCGGCACGATCGAGGACGCGGTGCTGCGGATCCTTGATGAGAAGATCAATATGTTTGAACTCGTGGTCGGCGAGGTCGGCGCCATCCTCGGCGAGGTCGACGAACAGCAGGAGTTCTCCACCCTGGTGCTGGACGCTTGGCTGCAGGGCACCGAACAGGCGCGTGCGGCAGCGTTCTCCCAGCTCGAAAACCAGCTTCTCGCCGCGCGGCGGGACTACGAGGACGTCAAGCAACTCGACGACGCATTGTTCGGGAATGACCTCGATGCCGCGTAGCGTACCTCAGTCGGACGGTCGATCGGAGCAACCGGGCAGGATGCAGGGTTTCGTCGAGACCCTGCTGCGTCATGAAGGCGCGCTGGTTGAGCCGATTGAGCCGGAGGGCCTGGAGGTGCTCGCGCCACCGCCGGTGCAGCGCGCGCTCGGGGTTGCCGAGCTCTCCCGTGTGGGTTTCGGCAGTACCCTGCCGCCAGCGGCCGAGCGGGTTGGCCTGGAGGGGGACTGGCTTGAGCGGTTTGCTCGGCTACTCGGCCCCCAGGGCCGCTATGCTCGGCGCGTCCTGTCCGCACCGGGCCGGGCGCCCAACGACCCGGAGCGCCTGCTCGGTCACGAACTCGTGCTCGACAACGCGACCTTCCGCCTGCTCGGCGTGACCCCGGCCTGGACACGCTATCTGTTGTTGGATTTCCGCGCATCGGCCGTATCGGACGACAAGCGCGACTTCATAGTGCGCCTGGGTGTCAACCTCGCGACCGGCGCGCTGCTGCTGGACGCCACGCTCGCCACGCTCGCCCTGAGCCTCGACGCAGCCGATCTTGTGGCTCCTTTCTCCGGCGATGATGAGGCCGATCGCGGAGTGCCGGAAGCTCCTGCGCTCCCAGCGCTCTGGGATCGATCGCGCGTGCTCGACCTTATCGCGCGGGCCTTGCCGCCCCGGTTCGATGCAAAACTAGATCATTTCATCGCAGGCATGCACCGCCGGCTTGGTCGGGACCAGGGCCGCCTGCACGGCTACCACAACGATCTGCACCGCGAGGCAATGCGCCGTGCTCTCGCCTTGCCGGAGGGCGATCCGCGGCGGCAGCGGGAGGAGCAGAGAGCCGCGGCGATCGGGCGTGAGTACCGTGCAAAACTCGATGATCTCGCGCGCCAGTATGCGACACGCGTGACCGTCGAGTGGGTTCAGACGCTGGAACTTGTCATGCCCGTGCATCGCTTTGCGGTCCAAATTCGGCGGCGCAAGGCAGACCGGGTCATCCTGCTCGACTGGAACCCTTTGGCCCGCCGGCTGGAGACCCCGACCTGCGCCTATACAGCGTCGACGGAACGGCCAGGCATGGTCTGCGACGACGCGCTGCATCTGGTCGTTCCAGCAGCCTTCTGTCCCTGCCCTGCCTGCGGCCGGGCATTCTGCCGTGCCTGCCACCCGATCTGCTGCCCAAAATGCGCTGCCGCAAATGCGCTGCCGACCCGGCGCTGGACGGACAGGTTCTGGAGCGCGCCCGACGCAACCGGGGGACATGCTTCACGCTGACGTCATCGGCGATTCCATGGCACAGCGGCGGAGATCGGAGCTCGGGCAGGAACATCTTCGGCGCACCGATCGGGGAGCAGGCATTTTCGCCTAGAGCGTGTCTGCAAGAGGTTGAATCTAGGGATTCCGGCGCGATCTGAAATCTGATTCAAGTTGCTGGCTGTATAGGAGGCCAGTAGCGATGCCACGACCATATTCGAATGATCTACGGGAGCGAGCGCTGGCGCTGGTTGCGAAG
>CANFKS010000157.1 GCA_947447625.1 Rhodospirillales bacterium
ATCAAACAAAGAGCCGGAGCGGGATGCCTTCGCCTATCAGAAGGCCTCCCACCCTAGTTCGCCTCGATCGGCGCAATAAAATCCACCGCCCGCAACAACCCGTGACACACCCGCCAGATGCACCCGAAACTCAGGAACAGATCGACGGAACGGTTGAGATCCCCGAACTGCACCTGATACCCGTTGGTCAACACCGTGATCGCGACCCTCACCCCGTCCGACACCACATGCTGCGTCCGCGCCTGATACACCGCATCCACCAGCCGCCGCCCCAGGTCCTTCGCGTCCGCGATATCGAGCGATATGATCCGCGTGCGCGTCCGTGCCTCGTTGAACGGAAACAGCCCGTCGACATCGATCGTCCGCCCCTCCGCCCCCAGCACCAGCCGCGTCAGCGCCTTGCCCGACGGGAACAGATACGCCCGCTCATCCAAATCGATCTCGACCGTCCGCCGCCGCCCGTTCGTCTCGCTCACCGTCATGATGTCCTAGTGGTTGTCCCGGCTCTCGCCGCGCGTCTCCAGAATATTCAAATACAACGTCGCCGGCTCCAGACACGCCCCGGTCCCCATCTGACCCACCATGGACCGGAAAATCTCCTCCCATGGCGTCTGGTTCTGCAACACCGGCGCCACCCAGGCCGCCTTGCGCGCCGCCATCTCGGCCTCGGGGATCATCACATCCACCTTGCGCGTATTGAGGTCGATCCGGATCCGATCCCCCGTCCGCAACACCGCCAACCCGCCGCCCACCGCCGCCTCGGGCGACACATTGAGGATCGAAGGCGAGCCCGACGTGCCGGACTGCCGGCCATCGCCCATCGTCGGCAGCGCATCGATCCCCTGCTTCAACATCGCAGCCGGCGGCTGCATGTTCACCACCTCGGCCGATCCCGGATACCCCACCGGCCCCGCATTGCGGATGATCAGCACCGACTGCGCCTCCACACCCAAGGCCGGATCCTCGATCCGCGCGTGATAATCCTCCGGCCCCTCGAACACGATCGCCTTGCCCTCGAACACGTTGGGCCGCTCCGGATTGGCGAGATAGCGCGTGCGGAACGCCTCATCGATCCCGCTGATCTTGATCACCGCATTGTCAAAGATATTGCCGGACAGCACGACATACCCCGCCGCCGCCTTGATCGGATGCGCATAGGCGCGGATCACCTCCCGGTCCCCATCCGCCACACCCGCCAAATTCTCCGCCAGCGTCCTGCCCGTGCAGGTCATCACATCGCCATGCAGCTTGCCCGCCCGCATCAGCTCCTTCAGCATCGCCGGCACCCCGCCCGCGCGATGGAACGCCTCGCCCAGAAACCGACCGGTCGGCTGCAAATCCACCAGCTGCGGAATCTCCGGCCCACAGCGCTGCCAATCCTCCAGCGAATGCTCCACCCCCATATGCCGGGCGATCGCAATCATCGAAATCGGGCAATTCGAGCTCGCCCCGAGTGCCGCTGCAGCCACCACCGCATTATCGAACGCCTTCTTGGTCATGATGTCCGACGGCCGCAAATTCTCATGCACCATCCCGACAATCCGCCGCCCCGTCTCATACGCCGCCTGCCCGCGCTCGCGATACGGCCCCGGGATCATCGCCGAACCCGGCAGCGACATGCCCAGCACCTCCTGCAGCGAATTCATCGAACTCGCCGTCCCCATCGTATTGCAATGCCCGACCGACGGCGCGGACGAGGCCACCATCTTCATGAAATCCTCGTAGCTGATCTTCCCCTCGGCATAGAGCTTGCGCCCCTCCCAGATGATGGTGCCCGACCCCGACAAGCGGCCCTGCCACCAGCCATCCAGCATCGGCCCGCCCGACAGCGAAATCGACGGAATATTCACCGTCGCCGCCCCCATCAGCATCGCCGGCGTCGTCTTGTCGCACCCCGTCGTCAACACCACCCCGTCGATCGGATAGCCGTGCAACACCTCGACCAGCCCGAGATACGCCAAATTGCGATCCAGCGCCGCCGTCGGCCGCTTGCCCGTCTCCTGGATCGGATGGACCGGAAACTCCAGCGGTATCCCCCCCGCATCGCGGATCCCATCGCGCACCCGCCACGCCAAATCCTTGTGATGCCGGTTGCACGGCGACAAATCCGAGCCCGTCTGCGCAATGCCGATGATCGGCTTGCCCCCCTGCAACTCCTCGCGCGTCAGCCCGTAATTGAGATAGCGCTCGACATACAGCGCCGTCAGCGCCGGATCGGCCGGATTGTCGAACCACCGCCGGCTGCGCAACCGCCTGTCCGAACCGCTATCGCCTTGATGTGTCATCATCCCGCTCCCTCGCGCCGAGCCCGGAAAGTGCGACCCCCCGCGAGGGGTGTCAACGTGCCTTCACCGCCCGGTTGGCAAAACTCCGCTGCGGCACCCCCCGGTTGAGCGACATATGCGAATGCACACAGACCCATTCT
Source organism: Rhodospirillales bacterium (assembly GCA_947447625.1). Classification (GTDB taxonomy): domain Bacteria; phylum Pseudomonadota; class Alphaproteobacteria; order Acetobacterales; family Acetobacteraceae; genus CAIYPH01. The sequence continues at coordinate 2,426 of CANFKS010000157.1, forward strand.
CCCCCTGCCCGGTGAAACACCATCGTGGCCCGCCCCGGCCGCGCATAGGCGCTGCCATCCTCATGGAACCCCGTCGAATCCCAGGGCGCGATCACCACCGCCATCGTCCCGCTTGCCTCGGCCAGCACGAACGCGCCCGCCAGATCGAACCGGAAATCCGCCGTCTTCGGCCACACATTGTCCCATTGCGTGTCGATCCACGCCTGCAACCCCGGGATCACATTGGTGAACGTCCCGAAGGCCAGCGTATCCGGATGAAACAACGGCCGCGCCGCAGCATAATCCACCGCGCGCACATACCCCGCAAACCGGTCGAGCCATCCCAGAAAATAGTCCCGCGTCGCATCATCGGCAGTCGGCAAATCGGCCATGGTTGTGTTTCCCTCTTGCCCGCCCGATCCTACCCCCAACAACGGAGGCCGCAATGCCAGGCGCAAAACGCATCATCCTCATCACCGGCGCCGCCTCCGGCATCGGCGCCGCCACCGCCCGCCGCCTCGCCCAACCCGGCGTGGCCTTGGTCCTCCACACCCGCAAAAACCGCGACCACGCCGAAGCGGTCGCAGCCACAGCCCGCGCCGCCGGCGCCGAAGCCCATGTCATGCTCGGTGACCTGTCCGACCCCGCCACCCCCCAACATCTCATCGACGAAACCATCGCCCGCTGCGGCGCGCTCGATGCGCTCGTCAGCAACGCAGGCTTCGCCGACCGCACCCCCTTCCTCGACCTCACCGACGCGATCTACGCCCGCTCCACCGCCGCCATCGAATGGGCCTTCTTCCGCCTCGCTTGCGCCGCCACCCCCCATCTGCAACAGCGCCGCAACGCCCGCATCATCGCCGTCTCCAGCTTCGTCGCCCATGTCCACCGCCCCGACGTCACCGCCTTCCCCGCCTCCGCCGCCGCCAAGGCCGCACTCGAAGCCCTCGTCAAATCCCTCGCCCTCGCCCTCGCGCCGGACACCATCACCGTCAACGCCGTCGTCCCCGGCTTCATCCGCAAGGACCCCGGCACCCACGCCGCCATGGACCCCGCCAAACTCGCCAAACAACTGCAATCCGTCCCCCTGGCCCGCCAGGGCCTGCCCGACGAAGTCGCCGCCGCCATCCAATTCCTCGCCTCCCCCGACGCCGCCTACATCACCGGCCAATGCCTGCACGTCAACGGCGGTCTGACCATCTGACACCCCCCCGTCACCCCCCCAACACCGCCTCCGGTCACGCCCCCCGCCGCCGCCGCCCGCCCCCCTTCATCTTCTTCGGATCATACCCCCCACCCCCCGGCCCCAAGGGCTCCGGCATCCAATCCTTCTTCGCCCGCGAAACCGCACTCGCCACCGGCGGCGGCGCCAGCCCCAGATCCAACGCCTCCAGCCGCCTGATCTCGTCGCGCAACCGCCCGGCCTCCTCGAACTCCAGATCCGCCGCCGCCGCGCGCATCCGCTTCTCCAGCACCGCGATCGAGGCCTTCAAATCCTTGCCCACAAACTCCGCCGTCGAGCCCTTCACCGGCGCCACCGTCACATAATCCTGCTCGAACACGCTCTCCAGCACCGTGCCGATCGTCTTGCGGATGCCGAGCGGCGTGATCCCATGCGCCTCGTTCCAGGCCCTCTGCTTGTTGCGCCGCCGCTCCGTCTCCTCGATCGCGTAGCGCAAACTCTCCGTCATCCGGTCCGCATACAAAATAACGCGCCCATCGATATTGCGCGCCGCCCGCCCGATCGTCTGGATCAGCGATGTCTTGGACCGCAAAAACCCCTCCTTGTCCGCGTCCAATATCGCCACCAGCGCGCATTCCGGAATATCCAGCCCCTCGCGCAACAAATTGATCCCGATCAAGACGTCGAACACGCCCAGCCGCAAATCCCGGATGATCTCGATCCGCTCCAGCGTATCCACATCCGAATGCAGATACCGCACCCGGATGCCGTTCTCGTTCATATACTCCGTCAAATCCTCCGCCATCCGCTTCGTCAGCACCGTCACCAGCACCCGCCCCCCCGCGGCCGCGACAAGGCGCACCTCCGCCAGCAAATCATCGACCTGCTTCTCCACCGGGCGAATATCCGTCACCGGATCGATCAACCCGGTCGGCCGGATCACCTGCTCCGCAAAACTGCCCCCCGTCCGCTCCATCTCCCACGGCCCCGGCGTCGCGCTCACAAACACCGTCTGCGGGCGGAACCGCTCCCATTCCTCGAACTTCAACGGCCTGTTGTCGAGGCACGACGGCAGCCGGAACCCGTAATCCGCCAAGGTCGACTTGCGCGCCAAATCCCCCCGATACATCCCCCCCAATTGCGGCACCGTCACATGGCTCTCATCGACCACCAGCAGCGCATTCTCCGGCAGGTACTCAAACAAGGTCGGCGGTGGCTCGCCGGGCTTGCGCCCCGACAAATACCGCGAATAATTCTCGATCGACTTGCACGATCCCGTGGTCTCCATCATCTCGATGTCGAACGTCGTGCGCTGCTGCAACCGCTCCGCCTCCAGCAACTTCCCCTCGGCGACAAACTGGTCGAGCCTGCCCTTCAACTCCACCTTGATATCCTGCACCGCCTGCGTCAGCGTCGGGCGCGGCGTCACATAATGCGAATTCGCATAGACCGTGATCGCCTCCAGCTTTGCCGTCACCTCGCCCGTCAACGGATCGAACTCGCTGATCCCCTCGATCTCCTCGCCAAACAACACCACCCGCCAGGCCCGGTCCTCGTACTGCGCCGGATAGATATCCACCACCTCGCCGCGCAGGCGGAACGTGCCGCGCTGAAACGCCGCGTCATTGCGCCGGTACTGCAATTCCACCAGCCCCTTGGCCAGCCGGTCCCGGTCGATCCGCCCGCCAACCTCCAGCTTCACCACCATTTTCGCATAGGTCTCGACCGACCCGATACCGTAGATGCACGACACCGACGCCACCACGATCACATCGTTGCGCTCCAGCATCGCCTGCGTCGCCGCATGGCGCATCCGGTCGATCTGCTCGTTGATCTGCGAATCCTTCTCGATATACGTATCGGTCCGCGGCACATACGCCTCAGGCTGATAGTAATCGTAGTACGAAACAAAATACTCGACCGCATTATCCGGAAAAAACGACTTCATCTCCGCATAGAGCTGCGCCGCCAGCGTCTTGTTCGGCGCCAGGATCAACGTCGGCTTCTGCACCGCCTCGATCACCTTGGCCATCGTGAACGTCTTGCCCGAACCCGTCACCCCCAACAACACCTGGTCCCGCTCCAACCCCTCCACACCCGCCACCAGCTCACGGATCGCCCGCGGCTGATCCCCCGCCGGCTCATATTCGCTCACCACCGCCAGGCGCGTCGTCGCCGGCCGCGCCACCTGCTTCTTCGGCATGAACAGCATCGGAGGCAAACCCAGCAAAACATCGGACATCGCGTCACCTCCATCAGAAGAGAGCAAGGCCAGGGCGCTGCCCTGGACCCGCCAGGAGCCTGAGGCCCCTGGACCCCCATCCATATAGACCGAATCAGTCTTGGTTCCATCTGCGGCAAGCAGCGCGCTTGACGCGAGAAAAGTCATAATTTAAAACTAACTACAATGACAAGTTTCGGCACCCTGTTCCGCGCCATCATGCACGGCCTCCAAGCCGTCATCGCCCCCATCGCGGCGCGAGACCGCGCCCGCACGGCCCTTTTCATGCGCGTCTGGAACCACCTCAACCGAACCGCCACCCGCCTCGAAACCCTCTTCGCCCGCTGGCAAACCAACACCATCCCCAAATCCCGCCCCAAAACCCACCCAACCCCGCCCCGCACCCCCCGGCCCGACAGCCAACCCCGCCTCCCCAGAGGC
>CANFKS010000158.1 GCA_947447625.1 Rhodospirillales bacterium
CAATCGTGTTCACCGCCACTGCCGGCACGCCCATCGAGGCGGCAAGGCCGGTGAAGCTGATGGCGGGTTCGCTCAGTTCCATGCCGACATAGCGCCCGGTCTGCGCCGCGGCCCCGCGCGAGGCGGCGGCGCGCTGCTTGAGGATGCGGTAGGATTTGTTGTTGATGATGACAAAAATGACCGGGATCTTCTCGTGCGCCGCCGTCCACAGCGCCTGGATCGAATACATCGCGCTGCCATCGCCCACCAGCGCGACCACGCGCCGGTCGGGCAGGCCGAGCTGCACCCCCACCGCTGCCGGCAACCCCCAGCCGATGCCGCCGCCGCGCATGCCGAACAGGCTGCCCGGGGCTGCCCGCCGCAGGAACTGGAACAGCCCCGCGCCCGAGGAGATCGTCTCATCCACCACCACGGCGTTCTCCGGCAGATGCCGCCCGACCGCCTGCATCAGCGCGAGCGGCGAAACCGGCGAGCGGTCGGCCTCGGCGGTGGCGCGGGCATCGAGCGCCGCGAAATCGGCCGCGATCGCAGCCTCTGTCGCTGCCCGCCTCGCATCCCGCCGCGCGGCGCCGGCGACATCGAGCCGGGCATGGAGCGCATCGGTGAGGGCGGGCAGGGTGGTCAGGGGATCGCCGAGCAGGGCGCTCGCGGTCGGAAAATTCTTGCCGAGCTGCCAGGGGTCGGTATCGAGATGCACGATGGCGAGCCCGGGCGGCACCGGGTCGATCTCGGGCGGCAAGGAGAGCGTGAAAAGATCGGCGCCGGCGGAGAACAGCAGGTCATGCTGGTCGAGAATCCGGCGGATGGCGCTGCCGAGGCGGATGATGGGGCCGCGGAACAGGGGATGCGCGGGCGGGAACGGCAGGGTCGAGGTTTCGCCTTCGAGATACACCGGCGCGCCCAGGGCTTCGGCGAAGGCGATCAGGGCAGCGGCGCCGCCGCACTGGTCAATCGCATCCCCCGCAATGATGACGGGGCGTTCGCAGCCGGCCATCAGGGCGGCAGCGCGGGCGACTTCGGCGGGGTCGGCCGGGCCGTGGGGCGCGATCCGGCTGGGCGCGCCGAGGGCGACATCGGCCTCGGCATTCATCACATCGACCGGCAGCGAGACGAACACCGGCCCGCTCGGCGGCGCCAGAGCGGTCTTGACGGCGCGGTGCAGCAGCACCGGCAGATCGCGCACCGAACGCGCCTCGACGGCGTATTTCGTCATGTGGGCGGCGATTTCGGGCAATTCCGCATAGAGGTTGGGTTCGGTGATGCCGAAGCCCTGCGCCTGCTGGCCGGCCGTGACCAGAATGGGGGAGCCGGCCTTTTGCGCATCGAACAGCATGCCCATCGCATTGCCGAGGCCGGGCGCGACATGGACATTGCAGGCGGCGATGCCGCGGGTGGCCCGCGCATAGCCATCGGCCATTGCCATGACCACCGATTCCTGGAGAGCGAGCACGTAGCGCAGCTCATCCTCGCCCGCCAAAGCCTCCATCAGCGGCAGTTCGGTGGTGCCGGGGTTGCCGAACAGCACCTTCACGCCCTCCTGCTTCAAGAGTTCGAGAAACAGGCGCCTGCCCGTCGTCCGCCTTGCACCTGTCATGGCCGTTTCCTTGTGGTTCCCTGCGCCGAGCATGGTCAACCCGGCGCGGCCCCGTCAATGGCGCATCTGGGGCGCATCTGGGGCGCATCGGGGGCGCATCGGGGGGCAGCCTCTGGTGACAAGCGGCACAGTTCCGCTATGACGCGATGATGATCCAAGACGCCGCCGCATTGCTGATCCACGAACACTGGCAAGCCGGGCAGACCATGGCCGCCCTGCCCGCGCCGTTGCGCCCGCGCAGCAGGGCCCAGGCCTATGCCATCCAGGCCGGGCTGGAGCGGTTCAGCGCGGCGCCGGTCTATGGCTGGAAAATCGCCGCCACCTCGCTTGCGGGGCAGCGCCATATCGGCGTGGACGGGCCGCTGGCCGGGCGGATCTTCGCCGAGCGGGTGGTGGCCGAGGGCGATACGGTGCCGTTCACGCCCAACCACATGGCGGTGGCCGAGGCCGAGTTCGCCTTTCGCCTCGGCGCCGATCTGCCGCCGCGCGGCGCGCCCTATGACGTGGCGGCCTGTCTCGACGCTGTGGCCAGCCTGCATCCGGCGATCGAAATCCCGGATAGCCGGTATCGCGACTTCGCCACGGCCGGGGCCCTGCAGTTGATTGCCGACCTCGCCTGCGGCCATTATTTCGTGCTTGGCGCCGCCGCCACGGCCGATTGGCGCGCCATCGACCTCGCGGCCCATCCCGTGGTCGCCACCGTCTCGGACGGGCCGCCGCGGCATGGCATCGGCGCCAATGTGCTGGGCGATCCGCGGGTCGCGCTGGCCTGGCTGGTCAATGAAGTCTCGGCCCTCGGCATCACGCTGCGCGCCGGGCAGGTGATCACCACCGGCACCTGCGTTACGCCGATGCCGATCTCTGCGCATGATGGGGTGCGCGCCGATTTCGGCGTGCTCGGCGCCATCACCATCCGCTTCGGCGCCTGAGAGAGCCCCATGCACCTGCACCACATCCTGGCCACCGCCTTCGCCACCCTGGCGCTTGATCCGGAGATGGTGGAACATCCGCCGTTGCGCACCGTGCCGGACGCCCATGCGTTCTGGGACGCGCTGCCCGGCCTCGGCGTCAAGAACCTGTTCATCAAGGACGCCGGGAAGCAATATTGGCTCGTCGTCCTCCCGGCCGAGCGCTCCGTCGATACCAAGATCCTGGCCACCACCATCGGCGCCAAGCGCATCTCGTTCGGTTCGGCCGATGACCTCGTGCGCATCCTCGGCGTCGAACCCGGCTCGGTCACGCCGCTGGCGATGATCAACGACAGGGAGAAGCAGGTGCGTCTGGTGCTCGACGCGGCCATGCTGGACGCCGAGGCCGTGCTGGTTCACCCGCTCGTGAACACCGCCACCCTGATCATGCCGCCGTCGGACCTGCTGCGCTTCCTCGCGCAGTGCGCGGTGACCCCGGCCATCGTCGATCTCAGCCCGGCGTATCGGGCCGAGATTGCCTAGGGCGGGATGCCTTCTGATAGGCGAAGGCATCCCGCTCTAACTCTTTGTTTGATCGCCTGATTCAGATTTTTGGTGATTCCACCAAAAATCATCAGGCTCTAACGCACGGCCTGCGCGATCGCCCAGGCCTGCTCGGCGAGCGGGCGCGCCCGCGCACCGAGTTCGACCGCATCAGCCGCCTCCGCCGTGCCGTCGAGCGCGCGCTTGGCAATCCCCTGCAGGATCGCCGCGATGCGAAATATGCCGTAGACGATGTAGTACTCCCAGTCCGCGATGGCGGCCCGCCCTGTCCGCGCGCAGTACTGCGCCACATACGCCGCCTCCGACGGGATGCCGAGCGCGCCCAGATCCTCCCCCGCCAGCCCGCGGAACAGGTCCGGCGCAATCCGCCACACCATGACGTGATAGGCAAAATCGGCGATCGGATCGCCCAGCGTCGACAACTCCCAGTCCAGCAGCGCCACGGCGCGAGGCTGCGTCGGATGGAGCATCAGATTGTCCATCCGATAATCGCCATGCACGATCGAAACCCGCCCCTCCGGCGGCGTGTAGGCCCCGAGCCATTCGATCAGCCGGTCCATCGCCGGGATCGGCACCGTTTCGGATGCCCGGTACTGCTTCGTCCAGCGCGAAATCTGCCGCGCCATATAGGCCCCCGGCCGCCCGAAATCCCCGAGCCCCACCGCCCCGGCATCGACCGAATGCAGCGCTGCGATCGTCGCATTCATCGAATCATACGCCGCCGCCCGCGCCGCCGGCGCCATGCCCGGCAGCCGCGCATCCATGAACACCCGGCCCGGCACATGCTCCATGACGAAAAACATCGAGCCGATCACCGCAGGGTCATCACAGAGCCCCACCATCCGCGGCACCGGCACGCCCGTGCCGGCCAGCGCCTTCATCACCCGGAATTCCCGATCCACCTGGTGCGCGCTCGGCAGCAACACCCCCGGCGGCTTGCGCCGCAACACATAGCTCGCCCTTGCGCCATCAAGCCGATACGTCGGGTTCGACTGCCCGCCCGCAAACCGCGTCGCCCGCAACGGCCCGGCAAACCCCGGCACCACAGAGGCGAACCACGCCTCAAGCCGCCCGATATCCAACCCGTCCGTCATCATGCCACCCCCGGTTGCCGGCCGGCATTGTCCCCCACCGGCTTGCCGCGATCAACTGCGCCCGATGATCGCCCGGCGCAGCATGCGCGAAACCGCGTCGATCAGCGCCACCGTCACCAGCACCATCAGGATCAGGAACGACACCTGCTGCCATTCCAGCACCCGGATCTGCTCGGACAGATACAGTCCGATGCCTCCGGCGCCCACGATGCCGATGATCGTCGCCGAGCGCGTGTTCGACTCGATATAATAGAGGATCTGGCTGGCAAAGACCGGCAAGACCTGCGGCACGATGCCAAAGCGGATCGCCGCCGCCCGGCTTCCCCCCGAGGCCATCACCCCCTCCACCGCGCGGCGGTCGGCCGTTTCGATCGCCTCGCTCATCAGCTTGGCCAGCGCGCAGACATCCGCGCTCGCAATCGCCAGTGCGCCCGCGAACGGACCCAGCCCCACAACATTGATCCAGATCAGTGCCCATACCAGCGTGTCGATCGAACGCACCGTATCGAGCGACCGCCGCGCCAGGAAATGCACCACCCGGTTGGTCACGATATTGCGCGCCGCCAGAAACCCGAGTGGAACTGCGAACAGCGCGCCCGTGATGGTGCCCAGAAACGCAATCGCCAGCGTCTGCCCGAGGGCGTCGAGATAGACCAGAAACCGGCTGAACGTCTCTGGGTTGGGCGGCATCATCAGCAGCACGATATCGCCCAGCCGGGCGAGACCGATCCAAATCCGGTCAAACCGGATATCGAGCAGCACGAACCCGGCGGCGTAAACCGACATCAGAACGGCCAGCACCGCCACCGCCGGCCCATGCGTCCGCCAGCCGTATTCCGGCACCACCACCCGGCTCAATGCCCGCCCTCCATCCGCACCAGCCGATGGCGCAGCCGCTCCGTCAGCACATCGATCAGCATCACGCACAGCACGATCAGCACCAGGATCGCGCTGACATCGGCGTAATAGAATTTGCGGATCGACACGATCAACTCCTCGCCGATCCCCCCCGCGCCGACAAACCCGACCACCGAGGCGCCGCGCACATTGATCTCGAAACGCAACAGCGTATAGCTCACGAAATTGGCCAACACCTGCGGCACCACTCCGAACCGCACCCGCGCGAACCACGACCCGCCCGAGGCTGCGACCCCCTCGACCGGTTTGATGTCGATATTGTCCACCACCTCGGCAAACATCTTGCCCAGCGCCCCCGCGGTATGGATCGTCAACGCCAGGATCCCCGGCAGCGCCCCGAGCCCGAACGCCACCACGAAAATCAGGGCAAACACAAGGTCCGGCACCGTGCGGCAAAACTCCAGCAACCGCCGCACCATACTGCGCAGCACGGCGGAGCCGGTCAGGTTCGCTGCGCACAAGAAACACGCGCAGAACGCAAGCGCGGCCCCGGTCAGCGTGCCGATATAGGCGATCAGCATCGTCTCCCCGAGCAGCCGCGCCCATTTGCGCAATCCCCAGAACCACTCGGCCGGATCGGTCCAGACCGGGTCGCCAGTGTCCAGATAGGCCAGCCGCACGAAATAATCGAAGAAATTGCCGAGCTTGTCCCAGAACAGCTCCGGGTTCACTTCGGCACCGAGGCCGGCGAGCAGAACGGCGCAGATGAACACTGCGCCGCCCAGCACCATTTGCCGCCGCTTCGCCGCCACCGCCGCGCCATAGGCACGCGCGAGCGGGGCAAGCTGGCCATCGGGCAGGACCGGAACGGTGTGATTGACGTGCGACATCACGGCCGGGCCCATCGGGCTAGAGCGGTTCCATGTGAACCATACGCTTCGCGGCCGCGCGGAAACGCTCTAGACCTTTGTTCTATCGCGTGATTCGCGCAGCCGTGTGAGTCCACCTCTGGCGACCGCGCTCTAGGACGAGGATTTCTTCTTCAGCGCGTCAACGAAACGGATCAGCTTGATGGTTTCGTCATAGGCTGCGTTGTTGGTATCC
>CANFKS010000159.1 GCA_947447625.1 Rhodospirillales bacterium
CCTCCGGCATCGAATTTCGTGTGCTTGACGCCGATGCGCGGCGCATCCGCCGGCTCCGCGTTCGCAAGGCGCCGCCGCTCCTCGTGTCCGACTAGCCCGTGCGCCCTCTGTTCGCGTTGATCGGGCTGCTGTTGCTGCTTGCCGGCTGCGCAACGCCGCATCCCGATGACGATTTCGATTTCGACACATGTGGCGTGCGCCCGCGCGTGCAAATCCCGGTGACGATGCGCGGCAACGTGCCGCTCGTGTTCGGCAGCATCTCGGGCAAGCCGGCCGTCTTCGTGCTCGACACCGGGGCCGACGCGGTGGTGCTGACGGAACAGGCGGTCACCAAGTTCGGCATCGATCTCGACACTCGTGCGGTCTACACCGGCGTCGGCATTGGCGGCACCACGCGCAGTTTTGCGGGAGTCGTGCGGGATATGCGGATCGGAGACCTTGTGGTTCCGCCGCACCGGGTGCGCCTGCTCGCCGCCAATTCCGGCATCGCCGGCACCGGAGTTGACGGGCTGTTCGGGGTCTCCGTGCTGTCGGTCTTCGAGGTCGACCTCGATCTGCCCAACCGGATCGTCACCCTCTATGCCGGGCGTCTCTGCCCCGACACCGTGGCGCCGCACTGGGCGCCGCGCGCCGTGATGATGGATGCCAGCCGCTCCGAGCGGGGCCGCTTTACCGTGCAGGTGACGGTCGATGGCTATAAGCTCAACGCCCTGCTCGATACCGGCGCCGCGGTGTCTCTGCTGTCGAGCCGCGCCGCGCTGGCGATGGGGGTCACGCCCGAGGTGCTGAGCCGCGACGGCATCACCATGCTGGCCGGCATCGGACCGGGCGCGACTCGCGCGGCGGTGCATCGGTTCGGCACCATCGACTTCGCCGGCGAGCGCTTCAACAACCGCCCTCTGGTGGTGACCGAACTGCCGCCGGGCGTCATCGACATGATCATCGGCGCGGATTATCTCGCGCATCGCCGGATCTGGCTGTCCTACGCCCGCCGCCGCGCTTATATTGCCCCGCCGCCCTAGCAGCCTGATGATTTTTGGCGGAATCGCAAAAAGTCTGAATCAGGCGATCAAACAAAGAGCTGGAGCGGTTCTACGCGGCCGCGAAGGGGACGGATTAAGTGGAACCGCTCCGGGGAAGAGGGATGACGTTGCGGCTCAGGTTTGCTACAGCGTGCTCCGACGCGGCGGCCCGGCCGTGCCCTGTCAATGACGCGACCAAACAAAGAGTGCGAGCGGGACACCGTCCGCGACCATAAGGCATCTCGCTGGCAGCTGCGCCCACGCGGCGGCGTTACGCAATGGAGCTATCAAGCACATGAAGCAGGCGCAAAGCATCGCCGTTGGCAGCATCGTGCTGGGATTGATCGTCCTCGCGCTGAAATTCGCCGCCTGGGCCGTGACCGGCAGCGCTGCGCTGTTTTCTGACGCGGCGGAATCGGTGGTCAATGTCGCCGCCTCCGTCGTCGCCTGGCTGGCGCTGCGCCTTGCTGCCAAGCCGGCTGATGCCAACCATCCCTATGGGCATGACAAGGCAGAGTTTTTCGCTGCTGTCATCGAGGGCGTCCTGATCGTGGTCGCCGCCCTGGTGATCCTGCAGCACGCCTGGCACAGCTATTGGGCCCCGGCGCCGATCGAGGCTGCGTCGATGGGCAAGGGCATGGCGCTCAACGCGGCCTCCACCGTGCTCAACCTGTTGTGGGCGATGCTGCTGTTCCGCAAGGGCAAAATTCACCGTTCCGCCGCATTGACGGCGGATGCGCATCATCTGGCGACCGATGTCGTGACCTCCATCGGCGTGCTTTGTGGCGTGGGCCTGGTGGTGCTGACCGGGCTGCCGTGGCTTGACCCGGTGATCGCCGCGGCCACCGCGGTCTATATCCTGGTGGCCGGCTTCTTTTTGATCCGCGATTCCGTCGGCGGCCTGATGGACGCGGCGCCGGCCGAGGTGATCGTCGAGCGTATTCGTACGATCGTCGGCGAACATGCCGATGGCGCCATCGAGGCGCATGACCTGCGCACCCGCCATGCCGGGCGCCTGACGTTCCTTGAATTCCACCTCGTGGTGCCCGGGGCGATGACCGTATCGTCCGCGCACGCGATCTGTGACCGGATCGAGGCCGCGCTGAAGGCCGAGATGGAGGGGTTGATGATCACCATCCATGTCGAGCCCGAGGGCAAGGCCAAGCACCGGGGCATCCTCGTTCTGTGAACGCCGTGCTCGCGGCGCTGCTGCTGCTTGCAACGTCCGCCAGCGCGGCGCCGCCCGCCATGCCCGCCGCTGCGCGGATCGTCTCGCTCAATCTCTGCACCGACCAGTATCTGATGCTGCTCGCCCCCGGCCGGGCCGTGGCACTGAGCCCGCTGGCCCGTGACCCCGCGCTCTCCACGGTGGCGCCGCAAGCTGCCCGTATCGCCTGGGTGCGCCCTGATGCGGAAGCCGTGCTGGCGCTGCGGCCCGATCTGGTGCTGGCCGGGCCGTTCGGTGCGCAAACCACGCTGGCGGTGCTGGCGCGGCATGGTGTGCCGATCCTGCGCACCGCCCTACCGCAGGACTTCCCGGCCATCCGCGCCGAAACCCGCCGCTTTGCCGCGGCACTCGGCGCGATCGGCGAGGGCGAGCGTCTGATCGCCCAGATGGACATCCGCCTTGCCGGCATCCCCGTGCATCCCCGCCTCGAAGTCCTGGCCCTCGAACCGCGTGGCTACGTGCCGGGCGAGGGTTCGCTCGAACAGAGTGTCATCCGTGCCGCGGGCTTCACCCCTGCTCCGCGCTCGGGCCGCCTCGGCCTCGAAGCCATCGCCGCCCATCCCCCCGCCTTGATCGCCGCTGCCGTCGCCCCGGACTATCCCTCGCTGGCGACCGACCTGCTGCGCCATCCCGCGCTGGCCGCCATCGCGCGCCGCATGTGGCGCACAGCCGACCTCACCTGCGCCGGCCCCTGGACCGCCGAGGCCGCCGCCACGCTGGCCACGCCATGATCCGCGCAATGGCTGGCCTGATCGCCCTCCTGTTCGTCCTTGGCCTGCTGACCGGCGGCGCCGGGTTCGGGTGGCCGGACCCTGCGATCATCCTTGAATTGCGCCTGCCCCGTACCCTGCTCGCCCTGCTGATCGGCGGCGGGCTTGGCCTGTCCGGCGCAGTGTTGCAGGGGGCGCTGCGCAATCCGCTGGCTGATGCGGGCCTGCTCGGGATCGCGGGCTGTGCCGGGCTTGGTGCGGTGGTGACATTTTATTGGGGGATTTCCGAGGCTTTTGCGCCTGCTTTGCCGCTGGGCGGGATGATCGGCGCCGCCATCGGCTGCGCCGCCCTGGTGTTGGCAGCCGGGCGCGCGCCCTCCGGCCCATCGCTGATCCTGGCAGGCGTCGCGGTGTCGGCAATCGCTGCCTCGCTCCTCGCGGTTGCGCTCACCTTGGCACCCAACCCCTATGCGCTCGCCGAAATCACCTTCTGGCTGATGGGGGGGCTGGATGACCGCTCGCTGCTCCATCTCGCCCTTGCGGCCCCTCCCATCATCGCCGGCGCCGCCGTGCTGCTGCGCACCGGGCCTGGGCTGGACGCGCTCGCCTTGGGCGAAGAGGTTGCCGCCAGTCTGGGACGGCCCGTTGGCGCCACCTTGCGCGCCACCTCCCTCGGCGTGGCCCTTGCCGTCGGAGCCGGCGCGGCCGTGGCGGGGGGCATCGGCTTCGTTGGCCTTATCGTCCCGCATCTGCTGCGCCCTTTGCTCGGCGAACGGCCGGCCGCCCTGCTGCCCGCCGCAACCCTGGCGGGCGCCGCTCTTTTGCTTGCCGCCGATCTTGCCGCCCGCGCCTTGCCGCTGCTGCTGCCGCTCGCGGAGGAACCGCGCCTCGGGGTCATCACCGCCCTGCTTGGCGCGCCCCTGCTGATCCGCATCGCGCTCCGGTCCGCGCCATGATCGAACTGCGCAGCGCTGCCCTGCGCCTCGGTGATCGCACCATCCTTCACGACATCGACCTGCGCATCCAACCAGGCGAATGCGTCGCCATCTGCGGCCCCAACGGTGCTGGTAAATCGACCCTTTTGCGCGCTCTCGCAGGCCTGCTCCCCGGCACCCCGCCCCGCGACCCGCGCCGCTGCGCCTATGTTCCGCAAGGCGCCCGCTCGGCCTGGGGCATCACGGTCGGCGAACTGGCCATGCTCGGCCGCCTGCCGCATGGCGATCGCGCGCAACCACCGGTCGACCGCGCGCTCGACCTCTGCGGCATCGCCCCCTTGCGCGACACCAGGATCGACCGCATCTCCGGCGGTCAGGCCCGGCGCGCCATGCTCGCCCGGGCCTTCGCCACCGACCCCGCGATGTTCCTGCTCGACGAACCAACTGCCGACCTCGACCCCGCCGCCCAGCACGCCATCATGGCCCTGCTGAGCGCCACCGCCCGCGCTGGCTCCGGCGTTGTCCTCGTGGTCCATGCGCTCGACCTCGCCACCCGCTACGCCAGCCGCATGCTGGTGATCGATGCCGGGCAGGTCCTGGCCGACACCACCCCAGAGGCTGCTCTGCCCATCGCCGCGCGCTGCTTCGGCCTGCCCCTCGGGCGCGACCCGATGCCACGGCTGCTGCCGCCATGAAGCGCGGCCTCGCCGCCTCGCTGCTGTTCCATGGGCTGATCCTCGGCCTGCTCGGCACCATCGCAGCACTGGTCGATCGTTGGCAGCCTCCGCAGGACGCCCCCGAACCCGCGGGCATCGAAATCGCCCTTGGCGAGCAGCATGACGGCAGCATGCCCGAGCCCGCCCCGGCGTTGCCCCCGCCGCCACCGCCCGACGCTGAACCCGCACCTGAAGCCCCACCCCCGCCGCCCCCTCCGCCGGCACCGCCAGCCGCGCCGGACGGCCAGCCGCGCCCGCCGCAACCCCCGTCACCTCCCGCCCCCCCGCCGCCACCGCCGCCGCCGGCCGCCCCGACGCCAGTCCCCCCCTCTCCTCAGCCCTCCACCCGTCCGCCAAATGTCAACCCGGGCCGCCTCGGCCTAAGATTGGAGGATTTTGCCGACCAGGCCGCAACGCCCGCCCGCGAGGACGCGCGCAATTTCCCCCCGATCTACCCGCCCGACGCCTATCGTCGCGGCGAACAAGGCAGTGTGCGCCTGCGCATCCATGTCGCCGCCGACGGTCACGTCACCGCGATCGATGTTCTCGCCTCATCCGGCTATGCCGACCTGGACAATGAGGCGCGCAAGGCCATCTTCACGTGGCGCTTCCAACCCGGACGGCGTGACGACGGCACACCAGCACCCTCCACCGTCGACAAAATCATCGAATTTCAACGTTGAGGCTCATATGGTTCGCATCGATCGCGTCATCACCCGCGGCGGCGACAAGGGGGAAACCTCTCTTGGCGACGGCAGCCGTGTGCCGAAGGACGCGCTGCGCGTCGAAGCTTACGGCGAGGTCGACGAGGCCAACGCTGCCATCGGCCTGCTCCGCCTGCACTGCGCCGGCCCGACCGATGCCATGCTCGCCCGCATCCAGAACGACCTGTTCGACGTCGGCGCCGATCTCTGCGTCCCCGGCGAGGCCGGTGACCGGCTGCGCCTCACCGACGCGCCCTCGCTGCGCCTCGAATCCGAAGTCGCCGAGATGAACGCCACGCTGCCGCCGCTGCGCAGCTTCATCCTGCCCGGCGGCACCACAGCCGCGGCGCACGCCCATCTCGCCCGCACGCTGGTGCGCCGTGCCGAACGCCGCGTTGTGGGCCTCGCCCATGTCGAGGCCGTCAACCCTGCCGTGATCCGCTACCTCAACCGCCTATCCGACCACCTCTTTGTGCTTGGCCGCCATGTCAACGACAACGGGGCCGCCGATGTGCTGTGGGAACCCGGCGCCAACCGTTAGAGCGGGATGCCTTCTGATAGGCGAAGGCATCCCGCTCTAACTCTTTATTTGATCGCCTGATTCAGATTTTTGGTGATTCCACCAAAAATCATCAGGCTCTAGTTGGAGCGGGATGGTTTTTGGCGGAATCGCCAAAAACCATCCCGCTTTATTGCGCCGCCGCCGCAAAAAACCGGTTGGCCAGGCCCTTCTGGTTCTCATAGATCGAACCCTGCTTGTCGGCCGGCGGCAGCGGCAGCCGGACC
>CANFKS010000160.1 GCA_947447625.1 Rhodospirillales bacterium
GGAACGGACGACGGCTGCCTGGTCCGGCGCATCGCGGCTGGGGAGATCGAGACGGCGGTGATCGACCAGGTCCGGGCGTTACTGCGGCAGCCCGAGGTGGTGATGGGCACGTGGCGAGCGGCGCGGACGGATGATCGGGACCTGACCGAGGTGGAGGCCCGCGAGGCATTGGAGCGGTTGGACCCGCTGTGGGATGAACTGTTTCCCGCCGAGCAGGCGCGGATCGTGCGGCTGCTGGTCGAGCGGGTGGACGTCAGCCCGACCGGTGCGGACATTAGGTTACGGCTGGAGGGGCTGGCGAGCCTGATGCGGGATCTGCGGCCGGCTGGTCTTGAGAGGCGAGCGGCGTGAGCGCGATGACCAGCGTCATCGTGCGGGTGCCGATTACGATCTGGAAGAGGGGAGGGCGGTCGCTCATCGTTTCGCTGGATGGGACGGTAGGGGCGCTGCCGCCGCCGCGGGCACGGATTGATAGCACGTTGATCAAGGCGTTGGCGCGGGCGTATCGGTGGAAGCGGATGCTCGACGAGGGGCGCTACGGGTCGGTCAGCGAGTTGGCGACGGCGGAGAAGCTGGACCGCGGCTACCTCGGCCGCATCCTGATGCTGACGCTGCTGGCGCCGGACATCGTGGAGGCGGCCCTCGACGGGCGGCAGCCGGCGGAACTCGGCGTGCACGTGTTGCGGGAGGGGTTTCCGGTGGAGTGGGGGGAGCAGACGAGGTTCCTCGCAGCGGGCCAATGACAACCCACAACAAACAGCGATCTAACGAGGGCGGATGTTGGCAGCTTGCGAGCGCATGGAGAAGTCGCCAAGATTTGACCTTGACGCCGTCCGATCTGGGAGTTCGCCGCCATGCCTAAAGCATCAGTTGCCGATCGTCGTGCTCAGGCCTGCGCTCGGCTATTGCACCAGGTCCATGCGATCATCGAGATCGAAGGGATCACGCCCTCAACCCTGCACGCAACCAAACTCAAACTGGCGGCGCTGGCGAAACGGCTGGAGTTATTTCCAGTCACCGATTTTGCCGCCCCGGTGGCTCAGGGCCGCACCCATCCGCTGTTGGTAGAGGAGAATGACGGACTCGGTCTCTATCTGACCATCAACATGCCGGGAAAGGAGGCAGCGCCTCACGACCATGGGATCTGGTGCGTGAATGCCGGAATATCAGGCCGCGAGCGGCATATCTTCTACCGCCGCACCGACGACGGCAGCCAACCGGGATTGGCGAGCATAGAGAGGATTGGGGAAGTGATCGTGTCGGCGGGTGTCGGTATGGCGATGTCCGATCATGACATCCACGATACGGAGGTGGTTGGCATGGAGCCGGCGATAGGACTTGCGCTCTACGGCTACTCCGTTACCCGCTTCCCGTCGGTCGTCTGGTATCATCCCGCATTCGGATCGGCCCGCGCTACCCCCTCGCGCCGCCATCCGGCGATGGCATAGGGGGCGGGACATGGCACGCGCCCCGAAGGTATTCCGAGTCACGATAGCCAATATCGGGACAATCATAGATTGCTCGGCCAATCAGACCGTCCTTCAGGCCGCCATCGCAGCGGGCGTCGACTATCCCTATGCCTGCGCTACCGGCAATTGCGGCACGTGCATCAGCCAGTTGAATACTGGAAAAGTCACCTTGTTGCCGCGCAGTGACGCATCCCTCAGTGCGGACCAGGTCAAAGCTGGTCGAACATTGGCCTGCCGCGCTCGCCCGCGGAGCGACCTCTCCGTTACCTGGTTAGGCCGTGGTCGGAAATAGACCGGTGGACAGGATCGGATGCGCCCAAGCCCTCTGCTGAAGCCAGACATCGTCGAGGCTATCCTGAATAGGCGGCAGCTTGCGGAGCCAGGGGTGCACGTGTTGCGCGAGGAGGTTCTGGTGGAGTGGGGGGAGCCTAGAGCGGTGCTTACGGATTGAAGTTACGTTTAAGAGATCTCAATCCGGAAACCAGTCTCTGAGCATTTGCTGACCCTCTCCTCAGCCATCGGCATACATGGTGTCACATAACAAGCTCGGCCTACATGCTGATGCGAACAGCCCACCGGGCAATCGTGGACGAACAGGTGACGACACGCTTAATGCAAAACTCACTCCGGAGACTCACAGCTGATGAAATTGCGCTACGGAATGGAGATTCGTGCCGCCACAGCTGCCGAAGCGCCGGGTCTCTCTGAGCTTTTGGCGATGTCAGGGTATGGCATCGACCAGCACGCGTTGGCAGAGCGCCTCTCCGCTCTGCGGAGTAGCTCGGCGACCGCTTTGGTCGCTCTGCAATGGGGGCCCCCGAGCGGCCTGGTAGTTTTACATTGGTATCAAACGCTCGAAGCCGCCAGGCTCGTCGCACAGATAACCACTCTGCTGGTGGGCGAGGAAGAAAGGCGCCGAGGGATCGGTCGTATGCTGGTTAAAGCAGCTGCTCAAGCTGCACGCTCGGCTGGATGCGGCGAACTGGAGATCCTGACCACATCAACGGCGCCGTCGTTGCACGAATTTTGTCTAAACACAGGCTTTGCGGAGGCAGGCCCGCGGTTCGTCCGGTCCCTGCGCAAACAGGGATAGCGCACTCGGTGCGAATTGCGGTAATTTTCCCATCCTTAGCGGGGCTCGCTCGTAGACTTCATGCGGCCAATTTCAGTTTCTGGGCGGGTGTGATGCCATCGATGCCCATGTTCGGGCACCTTCGCCGCGCGGCGGGCGGCGTGAGCGCGATGGCCAGTGTCATCGTGCGGGTGCCGATTACCATCCGGAAGAGGGGAGGGCGGTCACTCGTCGTTTCGCCGGATGGGACGGTGGGGGCGCTGCCGCCGCCGCGGGCGCGGATTGATAGCACGTTGATCAAGGCGCTGGCGCGGGCGCACCGGTGGGAACGGATGCTGGACGAGGCGCGCTACGGGTCGGTCACCGAGTTGGCGGCGGCGGAGAAGCTGGATCGCGGCTATCTCGGGCGCATCCTGATGCTGACGCTGCTGGTGCCGGATATTGTCGAGGCGGTTCTGGACGGGCGGCAGCCGGCGGAGCTTGGGGTGCACGTGCTGCGGGAGGGGTTTCCGGTGGAATGGGGGGAGCAGAGGGTTGTGCTGGGCGTCTGATAGCGAACTGACGCATGCATCACGGGAGCACGGGGGCTGCACATAATCCCCTCCAGAGCGTGCGATAGGCGCGCTCGAGGCTCGCGGCGAATTCCGTCGGGTCGCAAAGTGGGCTGGCGCGCATGATCGCCCGCAGTTCGTATCGAAGCCGGCTGCGGGTCGCGAAATCGTTGGCCAGCGCGGCGGCAACTGCGACATACTCGGTTTCCGAACTGGCCGACCATTGACACCCGGTCCACTCGCCCTCGATCAGCCGGCTGAGGATCGAATGGGTCTGGCGGGAAACCGCGCGTGTGCCGGGCAGCGTCACCACCGGCACCCCCATCCACAGCGCCTCGCATGTTGTCAGCGCGCCGCTGAAGGGTGTTGGATCGAGCGCGATGTCGATCCGACCATAGGCGCCGAGTAGCGCAAGATGGTCCTCCTTGCCTTCAAGATGCAGGCGAGACCCGTCGATGCCGTGCGCGGCCATGGTGGTGCGCAGGCTGGCAGATAATTCAGGATCGATCATGCTGCGCCATTTCAGCACCAGCCGGCTGTCCGGCACCGCATGCATCACGCGCGCGAACAGATCGAGTGTGGCGCGATTGAGCTTGGCACCATTATTGAAGCTGCCGAAGGTGACGACCCCGGCGGCAAGGCTTGGCGGCGGCGCCGGATCGGGCGCGTAGGCTGGAGGCGTGTAGCAGAACCGGCCGCGATCGAGGCGGATTACCTGCTCGGTGAACTGCGCCTCACCGCCTGGCCTGATATGCTCGTCATCCATGAAAATGGCATCCATGACGGGTAGCCCGGTGGTTGCAAAATAGCCGAGCCAGCTTGCCTGGATCGGCGCCGGTCGGCGGGCGAACACGCCCAGCCGGTTCCCGCCGGTATGGCCGGAGAGATCGACGAGGATATCGATCCCATCCTGGGCGATCAGGCCGGCGACGGCGGCATCGGAGCGGCCGATGATCTCGCGCCAGCCATCGCAGCCCGCGACAACCCGTTCGGTAATGAAATCATGAATAGTCTGATTGGCATAGACGAAGGTGCGGAAATCCGGGCGTGTGTGCCGGGCAATAACCTCGCCGCCGAGCCAACCCACGGGATGTGACCAGAGGTCGGCGGTGACATAGCCGATCCGCAGCGGACGTTCGGGCGCGCGCGGGGTGGCCGCCAGTCGGACGGGCGTTACCATGCTTTGGCGCGCGCCCCAGTTGGCAGCCTCCGCAACCGCATCCGCTTCGGAGACCGATGGCGCATATTGCATCGCCATAAGGAGATTGTTGGCGCAACTCGCCGTGTCCGGTTCGAGGGCCACGGCGCGGCGCAGGGCAATGATGGCGTCGTCATGGGCGCCGAAATCCTGCAATGCCCCGCCAAGCGCCGCATGGGCGCGGGCCGAGCGAGGCCTGATCATGATGACGCGCTGAAGCGCCAGCAGCGCGGCGGAGGGAAGGCCGAGCGCGGTCTGGGCCGTGGCGATGCCGGTCAGTGCTTCCGGATTGTCCGGCTCCCGTTTGAGGCTTTCGACCAGGGCTGCAATCGCCTCCTCATGCCGGTTGAGCGCACACAGGGCATGGCCCACGTTTGCATGAGCCACCGCGAGGTTCGGCTCGCACGCCAGTGCCTGATGCGCCACCTGCAGTGCTTCATGGGCGCGGCCTGTGCGCAGCAACGCCAGCGAGACATTGGTGAGCATCCCCGCATTACCGGGATCGAGGACCGCGGCTTGTTCGAAGGCCGTCACGGCCTCGGCGGTCTCGCCGAGTTCATC
The DNA here is from genome assembly GCA_947447625.1 of Rhodospirillales bacterium. Classification (GTDB taxonomy): domain Bacteria; phylum Pseudomonadota; class Alphaproteobacteria; order Acetobacterales; family Acetobacteraceae; genus CAIYPH01. Next base: position 4,852 of record CANFKS010000160.1, read on the forward strand.
GAGCGCCTGCCCGAGGACTGACATCATGCCGGCGTTGCCCGGCTGATCCGCGAGTACCGCCCGGGCGAGGCCCGCTGCGCGGGCAGGGTCGGTCTTGATCACCAATTCCGCCAGAAGCTGGGCGGCTGCGGCATTGCGATTGTGGGCGAGCAGCGCTTCATCCAGCAGAACCAACGCGCCTGCGCGATCGCCCCGGGTCACGCGCCGAGTGGCTGATGCGTAGAGTTGCTCAGAGAAATATACTATATTGTTCATCGTCAACCCAGCTTAAACGCTGCGCCAAATCTATCGGGCCCGAAGGGCTGGGCGCGCTGCCAGGCCGCCTGTGCATCAGGAAAACGGCGTCTAATCTGATACATAGCAATGCAAATTCCGTCTTCTAGGAGGGGCTTGTAAATCATACTGCGCGCAGAGGTCAACAATCGTAGCAGGCCAGCCGTGGCAATCCGCCGATCTTGATGCCGCCCTGGCCGCTCAGGCAGTTGAACACACCGGCAGCGCTCCTATTGAACGGGACACCACCACCTGATACGAGCGAAGCCCTGGGTCCCGATTGGGTAGTGCTAAACCAAGTTCAGGACATTTCCATGTTTGACGTAACATGAGCGTAGCCGCTCTCTATTATCCTCCTGGATCTACAATTGGCGTAGCGGCATCTGTCGGCTATTACGTCGCCAGCACGGGCGCGACGGCGCAGACGCCGGCGGATGCCGGGTATTACGTTGCGACGACGGGGGCGTCCGCGCAGACGCAGGCGTCCGGCGGGTATTACGTTGCGACGACGGGGGCGTCCGCACAGACGCAGGCGTCCGCCGGGTATTACGTCCCCTCCACGGGCGCGACGGCTCAGACGCCGGCCCCCGTCGGGCGTTACGTGTCCTCGGCAGGGAGGACCACTAATACACGGGCCAGCGCCGGGTATTACGTCCCCACCACGGGCGCGACGGCGCAGACGCCGGCGGCTGCCGGGTATTACGTTGCGACGACGGGGGCGTCCGCGCAGACGCAGGCGTCCGCCGGGTATTACGTCTCGAGCACGGGCGCGACGGCGCAGACGACGGCGGATGCCGGGTACTATGTGGCCACGGCCGGTGCGACC
>CANFKS010000161.1 GCA_947447625.1 Rhodospirillales bacterium
ACCAGCTCCGCGAACCCGAGCTGCCGCGCCACCGTATCCCCGGTCCACCGATCCGCGAGCTGTCGGACAAATGCCGCCGCATCGACCAGCACCACCAGCGGCTCCAGGCTGAACCCCGGCTCGATCAGCGCCAACTGCGCGATCCGCCATGGGTCCGACACGCCGGATGCCTCCACCACCACATGCTCCGGCGCCGGCACCCGCCGCGCCAGCCGCTCCAGCCCGTAGCCGAGATCATCGCCCGTCGAGCAGCACACGCAGCCATTGGTCAGCGCGATCGTATCGCCATCCTGCGCCGCAATCAGCGCCGCATCGATATTGATCGCGCCGAAATCATTGACCAGCACCCCATAGCGCCGCCCCCCCGTCGCCAGCAGATGGTTCAGCAGCGTCGTTTTGCCGGCGCCCAGGAACCCTCCGATCACGCTGAGCGGAATCGCACTCATGCGCCGGCAGGCACCCCGCCCACCACTGTTCCGCACACGCCGACATCCTTCAACGCCCCCGCCGGCACCGCATACGGATCCTCGTCGAGCACCGCGAAATCGGCGAACTTGCCGACATCGATGCTGCCGACCAGATGGTCCATCTTCAGCGTCACCGCCGCGCCCATGGTGATTGCATACAACGCCTGCGCCACGCTGATCCGCTCATGCGCCCCCAGCACAAGTCCCGCCGGCGTCAAGCGATTGACCGCGCACCACGCGGTGAACAGCGGATCAAGCGGTGTCACCGGCACATCCGAATGGATCCCCATCGCCACCCCGGCCGCCAGCGCGCTGGCGCAGGCATCGAGCCGCTGCGCCCGCGTCGGCCCCATCGTCAATGCCCGATGCTGCTCGCCCCAATACCAGATATGGTTGGCGAACAAATTCACGCACATCCCGAATTCCGCCATCCGGCGGAAAATCGCCGCATCCGCCATCTGGCAATGCTGCAACGTGTGCCGATGATCCGCCCGCGGCGACAGCTGGATTGCGCGCCCGATCATCTCGGTCGCCAATTCGCTGGCTTCGTCGCCATTGGTGTGCAGATGCAAATGATGCCCCGCCTCGTGATACGCCGCCACGATCGACCCCAATTCATCCGGCGCCACATACCACAGCCCGTTCGGTGCCCCGTTGTGATACCCCGGCCAGCGCAACCGCGCGGTGAACCCCTGGATCGACCCGTCCACCGTGATTTTCACGATGCCGAATTTCAGCTTGTCCGTCGACAGCGCCTTCAATTCCGCGATCCGCGCGAGCCCGTCGGCCAGGGAATAATCCCGCTGGCGCATCGCCGGCACCAGGCGCAGCGGAAACCCGGCGGCCCCGGTCGCCTCCTGCAGCGCGGCCACGCTGGCGGGCGTCAGCCCGTTGGACAGATCGGTTGACGTCGTCACCCCGACGCGGCTCGCGATCCGCGCATAATCCCACAGCGCCGCCGCATCGATCGCCCGCAATATCCCGGGGTCCCCCACCACGCGGCTTGCTCGGCCCATCACGGCGGGGCCCTGCAACTCCCCGGTCAAGTCCCCGTTCGCATCGCGCACCAGCCCGTCCAGATTGCTGTCCCGCGAAAACCCGGCCCGCTCCAGCACCAGGGAATTGACGTTCTGGATATGGCCGGAGACATGGCCCACCAGCACCATCCGGGTGGACGAGACCGCATCGAGATCCGCCGCCGTCATCCGCCGCCCGTCGAAAAAGATCGGATCGAACCCCCAGCCGATCACCGGCGCCGCCGGATCGGTCAGCCCGCGCTCGACCTCCTGCAACCGCGCCACCACCGCCTCGATGCTTTTCAGCCCCGCCACATGCGTGCCGTCCGGCGCCCGGCGCGGATAGAACCCGATATAGGGCTGCCGCCACATCAGCCCATCCACCGCATGGCCATGCCCCTCGACGAACCCCGGCATCAACACCTTGCCGGCATAGCGCTCATCGACCTCGACCGCGCCGAATGCGCTCAGCAATTCCGCCCCACCCACCCCGAGGATGCGCCCATCGCGCACCGCCACATGGCTCGCCACCGGAACCGAGGCATTCATCGTCAGGATACGGCGAGCGACATACACACGAACGGCTTGCGACACGGAGACTCTCCTTGGAACACGCCATCGTCCCCCGGCGGCGGCCCCTCGGCAAGCCCCTGGTCCGTGCGCGAAGCGGTTGGCGCGGCGCGGCGCGGCTGTCATAACCGCAGGATGCGCTGTCTGCTCCATCTCCCGCTTTCCCCCTCCTGCCGCAAGGTCCGCCTTGCGCTGGCCGAAAAACGCTTGCCGTTCGACCTTCAGGTCGAGCCGGTCTGGGAGCAGCGCGAGGACTACCTGGCCCTCAACCCGGCCGGCACCGTGCCGACCTTGATGGAGGACAACGGGATGGTCATCCCGGATTCCTCGGTCATTTGCGAATATCTCGAGGAAACCTACACCGAGATCTGCCTGCTCGGCTTCGATCCCGCCGAACGCGTCGAAGCCCGCCGGCTGGTGGTTTGGTTCGACGGCAAATTCGCCCGCGAAGTGACCGACAATCTCGCCGGCCAGAAATATCTTCGCCGCATCGCAGGCCGCGGCGGCCCCGATTCTGCGGCCCTGCGCCAGGGTTACACCAATCTGCGCCCGCATCTCGAACATCTCGGCTGGCTCGCGGAAAACCGCAATTGGCTGGCCGGCGCCCATCTCACTCTCGCGGACCTCGCCGCCGCCGCCCACATCTCGGTGCTCGATTTCTTCGGCGATATCGACTGGTCAAAACACGAGGCGGTGCGGGACTGGTATGCCCGCATCAAACACCGCCCGGCCTTCCGCCCCCTGTTGGAGGACCGCATCCCCGGCATGTTCCCCCCGGCCCACTACGCCAACCTCGACTTCTGACCGCCCAGCAACCCGGGCTTTGATATCCGGGCCTTGATATCAGACGCCAGGCCCGGCCATCCGTGCCAGCCGCCGCGCCCGGCCCTGCTGCAGCGCCGCCACGATCAGCGCCAGCGTGACCAACACCACCGGCACTCCCATGATGGCCCCGAGTTTCAGCGCGATCTCCCCGTCGATATCCGTCACATCATAGAACGACTGCACCCACACATCGTGGTTGTCGACAAACAACGGCCGCCGGAATGCCTCGGGCATCAGGAAGAACCCGACCGCCATCCACAGGGTCGTGCCCCATGCCCAGAACGGCAGAAAGCCGGCAAACCAGTCCTTGTTCATCCCTGCATCTCCGTTTCGCCCATTCCTGTTCCGGCCGGCCCGCGGAACCCGCCCGCCAGGATGGCCCCACCAACCGCTCCACCTACCCTACCATGCCTCGCCCCAATCATGCCCTGCCAAACGTCAAAAAGCGCCGCAAAAAACGGCTTCGGTTTTCCTGCCGGCGCCGCTAGGGTCCGCCGCGCTCATGAGGGAGAAAGCGGGTGCCGCCACAGGACGAACTCATCGCGGTCAAGGGCCTGACCCGGCGCTACGGCGCCGTCACCGCGCTCGACCATGTCAATCTGACGATTGCCAGCGGCGCGCTGGTCGCCATCGTCGGCCCCTCCGGCTGCGGCAAATCCACGCTGCTGCGCATTCTCGCCGGCCTCATGCCACCCACCGAAGGCGAAGCCTGGCTGCAGGGCAGCCGCATCGAAGGCCCGCGGCGCGACATCGGCGTCGTGTTCCAGACACCGGTGCTGTTCCCCTGGCGCAGCGTGCTCGACAATGTCCTGCTCCCGGTCGATGTCCAGCGCCTCGGCCGCGACAAGATGCGCGCGACTGCCATGAATCTGCTGCGCATGGTCGGTCTTGAAGGCTTCGAGACCCATCTGCCCAACCAGCTTTCCGGCGGCATGCAGCAGCGTGCCGCCCTGGTGCGCGCCCTGATCCACGATCCCTCCGTCCTGCTGATGGACGAGCCCTTCGGCGCGCTCGATGCGATGACCCGCGAGCAGATGAATGTCGAGTTGCAGCGGATCTGGTTGGAACGCCGGAAAACCATCGTCTTCGTCACCCATTCCGTCGGCGAAGCCGTGTTTCTCGCCGACCGCGTGGTGGTGATGTCGCCGCGCCCCGGGCGCATCGTCGATACGCTCGATATCGACTTCCCGCGGCCGCGCCCGCTCTCGGTGATGAACACCGAAGCCTTCGGCGTGCATGTCAGCCGTATCCGCGAAAAACTCAACGCCACCGGAGGCCTGGAATGAGAGCCTTCCGCCGCCTGCTCCTGATGGCCGCGCTGCTCGGCCTGTGGGAGGCCGCCGCCCGCCTGCTCGCCATCCCGGCCTATATCCTGCCGCCGCCCTCGGCCGTTGGCGTGGGCCTCTACCGCGGTTTCCGCAGCGGGATCTTTATCGAGAACATCTGGATCACCATGCTCGAGACCTTCCTGGGTTTTGTTCTTGGTGCCTCGACGGGCTTCCTGCTCGGGACAGCCGTCGCGCTGTCGCGCCGGTTCGAATATTATCTCTACCCCATCATCATCATGTTTCAGGCGATGCCGAAGGTGGCGCTGGCCCCGCTCATCATCGTCTGGTTTGGCCTCGACCTCACATCCAAGGTCATCAATGCGGGGCTCGTCTGCTTCTTTCCCCTGATGGTCAACACGATTGCCGGCCTGCGCGCCGCCGATGAGGACCGTATTTCGCTGATGCGCTCGCTGGCTGCGACGCCGGCCCAGATATTCTGGATGCTGCGCCTGCCCGGCGCCCTGCCGTCGATTTTTGCCGGGCTTGAAATTGCGATGATCTTTGCCCTGATCGGCGCCATCGTTGCCGAATTCGTTGGCGCCCAGTCCGGCCTCGGCGTGCTCATCCAGTCCATGAACTTCTCGATGGATGTCGCGGGGCAGTTCTCGGTCCTGTTCATTCTGTCGCTGATCGGCCTCGCGCTGAACGGCATCGTCACCGCGGTGCGCCGCCGCGTGGTGTTCTGGGATAACAACGGGCGCGGCCATCAACTCGGAGGAAAACCATGAAACGCCTGTTGCTCGCTGCCCTTCTGCTCGCCTCGCCCACGGCATATGCCGAGACCAACATTCGCGTGGGCTGGTGCGCCCGCACCGTGAGCTCCGCCGCCGCGCCCTTCGCGATCGCCACCAAAATGGGCTGGTTCGCCAAGGCGGGCCTCAAGGTGGACCTGGCACCGCTCCCCGGCAGCACCGACTGCACCAAGCTCGTCGCCACCGGCGAACTGCAGTATGCGCTGCCCTCGATCGAGCCGCTCGTGGTTTTGCGCGCCCAGGGCGTGAAGGTGAAAAACTTCTATACCGCCTATCAGGGCAATATCTACGGCATCGCGGTGCCCGAAGGCAGCGCCATCAAATCGCTCGCCGATCTCAAGGGCAAGCGCATCGGGGTTACCGCCATGGCGTCTGCCGGGGTTCCCGTTGCCCGCGCGCTGGCAGCCGCCCAGGGCTTCAATCCGGAATCCGACATCCGCATCGTCGCGGTCGGCGAGGGCGGGCAGGCTGCTGCCCTGGTGCGCCAAGGTGCGGTCGATGCGCTGAGCCAATACGACACGGCCTACGCCCTGATCGAAGCCGCCGGCGCCAAGCTGCGGATGCTCGACACGTCCTCCATCGCCAAATTCCCGTCCAACGGCCTGATCGCCCGCGAAGACCGCCTGGCCAACAACCGCGCCGAAGCCATCGCCGTCGCGCGGGGCTACGCGATGGGGACCATCTTTGCCATCGCCAACCCCGAAGCCGCCATTCACATCCTGTGGGACGTCTACCCCCAGACCCGCGGCACCGGCCGGGCCGATGATGTGGCGATGTCGGAGGACACGAAAACCCTCAACGCGCGCGCCGCCAACTGGCGTCTCGAAGCGGGTGGCGCCAGCAAATGGGGCGAAAACATTCTCGCCAACTATGACGCCTATGTCGATTTCCTGGTCAAATGGAACGTCGTGCCGGCCAAGGTGGCGGCCAGCGATCTCGTCTCCAACGACCTGATCGAGGAGATCAACAAAATGGACATCCCGGCGAT
>CANFKS010000162.1 GCA_947447625.1 Rhodospirillales bacterium
CTGCTGAGCTGAGAACCAAACTGCCCGTGGACATGGCGCGGTGACGGCCTGGTGAGAGGACGACAATGGTGTTGCCCGATTTCTGGAAATTCGGTTCGTACCCCGGATGGGCATGCCGCCCTGCCCGTTGTCGGGGAGGGCAACACGACCCGGGCGATGTCGGTGTTCCAACCACAACGGAGGAACCTTCTCTCGAGCCAATCCGTGAGAACGCCGCCGCCCGGCGAGCCTCATGCATTATCGCGGCCAGAGCGGGATGCCTTCTGAGAGGCGAAGGCATCCCGCTCCAACTCCTTGTTTGTTCGCCTGGTTCAGACTCCCGACGCTCCGCCGAAGATCAGCAGGCTCTCTCTGCCCGCCGAGCGAATGGTCCATCCTGCACCGGGAACACACCCCGCCATACGGAGCCCGCCCGGCTGACTGGCGAGACGATCGCAAGTGCGGCGCTTGCCCGTTCGCGTCGTGCCAGCAGGTCGCTGCAGATGGCACCGCCCTGGCCAGCCAGCACGGCCTCGATCGCATGCTGTTCCTCGCGAAGCCGCAGTGATCCACCGCCCTCGCCGCGCTCTTCCGCCACGGACACCCCGCGTTGCCGCCACGTGCGACGCGATGATGTGGTTGCCTCGATCATCCAACCCTGCAGGATCATCTGGCGTCCAGCATCGCCAGCACAGCCCGATCAATTGTTCAACCGGCTGAACGCTGGGTATGATCAGCCTCCACGTTCCGCCCCAGCAGCGCGACACCCACGGCACCGCTTCCAGGGCTTGCCACCGCAGCCACACTCATGCGTATCATGAGAAGGAACCAGGGAACCCCTCCATGTCGTACGCTACTGCTGAAACTGACTTGTGCGCCGCGACTGCGCACCAGCTTGCGGCGCACTACCGCGCCAAGTCCGCCTCGCCCGTCGAGGTCGTCCAGGCGGTGTTACGACAGAGTGAAAAGTTCAGCCCACTGAACGCTTTCTGTCATGTGGACACCTCCGGCGCTCTCGCATCCGCCCGGGCCGCCGAGGCGCGCTTCATTGCCGGCACGCCGCTCGGCCCGCTCGACGGCGTACCCGTCGGCATCAAGGACCTGATCCTGACCCGCGGCATGCCAACCCGCCGCGGCTCCCTCACCACCAGCCCCGATGGCCCCTGGTCCGACGATGCCCCCCTCGCCGCGCGCCTGCGCGAAGCCGGCGCCGTGCTCATCGGCAAGACCACCACGCCCGAGTTCGGCTGGAAAGGCGTCACCGATTCGCCGCTCACCGGCATCACCCGCAACCCCTGGAACCCCGCGATGACGCCGGGCGGCTCCAGCGGCGGCGCCGCCGTTCAGGTCGCGTGCGGCATGGGTCCGATCGGCATCGGCACCGACGGCGGCGGCTCGATCCGGATTCCATCGAGCTTCACCGGCGTCTTCGGCTTCAAGCCCTCCTACGGGCGCGTCCCCGCCTGGCCCGCAAGCCAGGTCGGCACCCTCGCCCATGCCGGCCCGATGACCCGCAGCGTTCTCGATGCCGCCCTCGCCATGGCCGTCATCTCCGGCTGGGATGCGCGGGACTGGACCGCCCTGCCCTCCGCCGATTTGCCCTGGGCCTCCGTCGCCGAAGGCTCCCTGCGCGGCAAGCGTGTCGCCTACAGCCCCGATCTCGGTCTCGGCGGGGTCGATCCCGAATGTGCCGCCATTGTGCGCCGCGCGGTCGAAGCGATGGCCGCGCTTGGCGCCATCGTCGAGGAGGTTGATCCCGGCATCGGTGATCAAAGCATCGCCATGGGCGCGCTCTGGCCGGTCGGCTGCGCCAAGGGCCAGATCGGCATGAGCGAGGCGCAGAAGGCCCTGCTCGAACCCGGCCTGCGCGAGGCCGCCGAACGCGGCGCGCGCACCTCCCTCGCCGAATACCTTGCCGCGATGGACGCCCGCGCCGCCCTTGGGGCCAAGATGCGGGCGTTCCACATGAAATGGGACCTGCTGGTTCTGCCCGTGATGCGCGGCACCGCCTTTGCGGTCGGCGCGAACGGCCCGCGTGATGCCGATGGCACGATCCGCCACGATTGGAGCCCGTTCTGCTACAATTTCAACCTGACCGGCCAACCCGCCGCGAGCCTGCCCTGCGGTTTCACTGCGGCCGGCCTGCCGGTCGGCCTCCAGGTGGTTGGCCCCATGCATGACGATATCGGCGTCCTTGCCGCCTGCCACGCGCTCGAAGCCGCCGTCTCCCCCCGCCGCACGCCTCCCCTTCCGGTATAGGAACCAGTCATGATCAGCCGCCGCTCCAGCCTTGGCCTCCTTGCTGCCGCCGCCCTGCCCCTGCCCGCCACCGCCCAGGCACCCCGCCGGTTGCGGATCGGCGTCGGCCTCACGCCCAACTCGCTCGACCCGCACTACCACAACACCGGGCAGAACAACTCGGCCCTCCGGCACGTCTTCGACACGCTGATCAACGAGCTCGGCGAGGCCGACCTGCAGCCTAACCTGGCCGAATCCTGGAAACTGGTTGACGACACGACGTGGGAATTCAAGCTCCGCCCCGGCGTCGTCTTCTCCGACGGCACGCCTTTGACCTCGGACGACATCGTCTTCACCTTCGGCCGCGTCCCCACCGTGTCCAACAGCCCCGGCCTGTTCACCCCCTATGTCAAGCTCGTGAAGTCCTTCGAGACGCCGGACGCGCTGACAGTCCGGATGAAGACCGAGAAGCCCTACCCGTTCCTGCCGCGCGATGTCTGCTGGGTGCAGATCCTCAGCCGCAAGCTGCACACCGGCGTGACCACCGATGACTTCAACAGCATGAAGGCCACCATCGGCACCGGCCCCTACAAGATCGTCAAATACACGCCGGGCGACGCGGTCGAACTGGTGCGCAACGATCGCTACTGGGGCCGCAAACAGGCCTGGGATACCGTGCAGCTCCGCGCCATCGCCGAACCCGCCACCCGCCTGATCGCGCTCAAGGCCGGCGACCTCGATGTCATCTCCGGCGTCGGCACCGCCGACATCCCCGCCGTCCAGGCCGACCCCAAGATCACCCTCACCCTCACCCCCTCTCAGGAGGTGATTTACCTCTTCCCCGATTCCACCCGCGACACCACCCCCACCGTCACCGACAACGCCGGCAAGCCGATGGCGAAAAACCCCCTGCGCGATGTCCGAGTCCGCCGTGCGATGTCGATGGCAATCGACCGCAAGGCCATCGTCGAGCGCGTCATGCAGAAGGCCGGCGCCCCCGCCTACCAGCTCGCCGCCCCCAGCGAGGAGGGCTACAACGCCGATCTCGCCGCCGTCCCGTTCGACCCCGCGGCCGCGAAAAAACTCCTCGCCGAGGCTGGTTACCCCGAGGGCTTCAAACTCACCATCTACGGCCCCGCCGGCTTTATCGCCAACGACGACAAGATCCTGCCGGCCATCGGCGGCTTCCTCTCGCGCATCGGCATCGCAACCGAGGTGCAGTCGATCTCGCCGGCCGTCTATTTCGGCAAGGCCACCGCCCGCGAATACAGCGTCTTCATGACCAGCTACCAGGCCACCACCGCCATCAACGGCCTCAAGGCCCTGATGGTCACCAAAAGTGCCGAAACCGGCGACGGTCCGTTCAACCGCCACCTCTATTCCAACAAGGCGGTCGATGACCTGGTCTTCCAGGCCCAGGCCACCAACGACCCGGTCGCCCGGAACAAGCTGGTCGGGCAAGCCATGAAAACCGCGATGGATGACGGCGCCGTCATCCCCATCGCAACCAGCGTCATCACCTACGCCGCCCGCAAGGACGTGGTGAAATACAATGCCGTGCCGATCGGCTGGGGCTGGGCGATGCTCGCCGACCCGGCCTAGCCGGAATCAGCCGAACCGATGACCAGCTATATCGTTCGCCGGTTCGGCCAGAGCGTCCTGCTGCTGATCGCCATGAGCCTGATCGTCTTCGCCGGCATCAACGCCATCGGCGATCCGGTCGAGCTCCTGGTCAGCCCCGATGCCACCCAGGCCGAAATCGCCGCCACCCGCGCGGCGTTCGGGCTGGATCAGCCGCTGTGGCGCCAGTACGGCCTTTTCGTGCTCAACGCCCTGCACGGCGATCTCGGCCGCAGCTTCATCTTCCACGAGCCCGCCCTGCGCCTGGTGTTCTCCCGGCTTGGCGCCACGCTCGAACTGGCGGTCTCCGCCCTGCTGATCTCGGTCGTCTTCGGCATCAGCTTCGGCCTGCTCGCCGCCCTGCGATCGGAGCACTGGGTTGGGCGCACCATCATGGCCACCTCCATCTTGGGCTTCAGCCTGCCCACCTTCTGGGTCGGCGTGCTGATGGTGCTGATCTTCTCGCTCTGGCTCGGCTGGCTTCCCGCGATCGGGCGCGGCGACATCGGCGTGTTCCTCGGCCTGGAATCAAGCCTCTTCACCCGCGACGGCCTCGCCCACCTGATCCTGCCCGCATCCACCCTGGCCCTCGGCAACACCGCCTTCATCGTCCGCCTCACCCGCACCGGCGCGGTCGAGGCGCTGCAGGCCGATTTCGTGCGCTACGCCCGCGCCAAGGGGCTTGCCCCGGTTCGCATCGTCGTCGTCCATGTGCTGCGCAGCGTGCTGATCCCGCTGGTCACCATCATCGGCCTGGAATTCGGCTCGCTGGTCGCCTTCTCCGTCGTCACCGAGCGCATCTTCGCCTGGCCGGGCATGGGCAAGCTGATCGTCGAGTCGATCTACGTGCTGGATCGCCCCGTCATCGTTGCCTACCTCATGGCGATCGTCTTCCTCTTCGTGATCATCAACCTCGCGGTCGACCTGCTCTACCGGCTGCTCGATCCGCGTATCGGCGGACCCTCCTGATGGCCGAGCGCAACCTCTCCCCCGGCGCCCTGGCGGCGATCGACTTCGCCCGCTCCCCGCTTGCCCTGTTCGGCGCCGGCATTCTCCTCACATTCGTCGTCCTTGCCTTGATCGGGCACTGGCTCGCGCCGCAGAACCCCTATGACCTCAAGGGGCTCGACATCATGGACGCCCAGCAGCCCCCCGGCGGCACCTCGATGACCGGCATGGTCTTTCTCCTCGGCAGCGACACGCTCGGCCGCGATCTCTACAGCGCCATCCTGTACGGCATGCGCATCAGCCTGATGGTCGGCACCATCAGCACCGTGATCGCCATGGCCATCGGCACCACCCTCGGCCTCGTTGCCGGCTGGGCGGGGGGCTGGGTGGAGGCCCTGATCATGCGCATCGCCGACCTGCAACTCTCGCTGCCCGCCATTCTGGTCGCGCTCATTCTCATCAGCCTCATCGGCCCCGGCCTGTTCAATGTCATCCTCGCGCTGATCCTGGTGCAATGGGCGGTCTATGCCCGCACCGTGCGCAGCGTCGTCCTGGTCGAACGCCAGAAGGACTATGTCGCCGCCGCCCTTGGCCTCGGCATCTCCCGGCTGCGCATCATGTTCCGCCATGTGCTGCCGAACTGCGCGCCCCCGCTGATCGTCATCGCCACCGTTGCCGTCGGCGGCGCCATCACCCTGGAAGCCACGCTCTCCTTCCTCGGCATCGGCCTGCCTGCCACCCAGCCCTCCCTTGGCCGCCTGATCGCCAATGGCTTCTCCTACCTGATGAGCGGCATCTACTGGATTTCCCTGTTCCCGGGATTTGTGCTTCTTGCGGTTATTGTCTCGATCAATCTGGTTGGAGACCGGCTGCGCGACGTGCTGAACCCGCGGCTCAGGCGATGAGCGGGCACACGCTGGAGGTGCGCAACCTCTCCACCCATTTCACCACCCGCGCCGGCCTCGTCAAAGCCGTCGACAGCGTCTCCTTTCATATCGACCGCGGCGAGGTCCTCGGC
>CANFKS010000163.1 GCA_947447625.1 Rhodospirillales bacterium
GCAGCGGGTTGCTCGATCGGAGCCTGCACGCCATCGGGCCGGCCTTTCCAGCGCCAGGGGGGCGTGGCACGGCCGGCGAGAACCTCATGCGCGCGGGCCACCACGCGACCGGCATCGACCAGGATCGCCCGCTCCAGCGCGGGGCCGAACGGATGGGTGACGGGGGCGGTGTGCAGGCGCGCGACGGGGGCGTCGAGCTGGTCGAAGGCGATTTCGTTCATGGCCTGGCCAAGCTCGGCGCCCACGCCCATCATCGGCCAGCCCTCGTCGACGACCAGCAGGTGATGGGTTTTGGCGATGCTTGCGGCCACCGTGTCGACATCGAGCGGCTGGATGGTCCGCATGTCGATCACCTCGGCCTCGATGCCTTGTTCGGCCAGGATGGCGGCGGCTTCCAGGGCGCGATGCACCATCTGCCCGGTGGCCGCGATGGTGATGTGGCGGCCTGGGCGGGCGATGCGGGCGAGGCCGAAGGGCACGTAGTGCTCGCCGTCCGACACCGGGCCCTTGGAGGCGAAGAGCGCCTTGGGCTCCAGCATCAACACCGGATCGCCGGCCCGCAGCGCCGTTTTCATCAGGCCTTTGGCATCGGCCGGGGTGGAGGGCATGCAGACGATGAGGCCCGGGATATGCGCCCAGATCGGATGATAGGTCCCGCTGTGGTGCGGCCCGGTGGAGCGCACGGTGCCGGCGCCGACGCGGATCACCATCGGCGCATGCATCTGCCCGTTCGACATGTAGCGCAGCTTGGCCGCCTGCAAGGCGATCTGCCCGCCGGCTTCGAACAGGAAATCGGCGAACATCAGATCGGCGATGACGCGCACCCCGGTGGCCGAGGCGCCGAGGGCGGCGCCGGTGAAGCCCTGTTCGCTGATCGGCATGTCGATCAGCCGGTCGGCGCCGAATTCCTGATACAGGCCCTTGGTGTGCGCGAAGGTGCCGCCGCGCTCGCCGGTGCCTTCGCCGAAATAGAGGATGTTGCGGTTGGCGCGCATCTCCTCGGCGATGCCGTCGCGCACGGCGTCGAGCCAGGAGGTTTCCGTCATCACGCCAGGCGGGCGCGATGCGGCAGCCTCGGGCGGGTTGATGGGGTCGGCGTAGGTGTGTTTGAAGACGCTGGCCGGGTCGGGCTCGGGCGAGGCGCGGGCGAAATCGACGCTCTCCTGCACCGCGTGATCCACCCGCTGTTCGATTTCGGCCAGTTGGGCTTCGGTGGCGATGCCGAATTCGTCGCGCAGCCGGGCGCGGAAGGTTGTCACCGGGCAGCGCGAGGTCCAGGAATCGACCTCGGCCTGGCCGCGATAGGAGCCCGTCACCGGGTCACCCTCGTGATGGCCGACGGTGCGGTAGGTCTTGGCTTCGATCAATGTCGGCCCCGCGCCGGCGCGGGCGCGATCGACGGCGTGTTTCACCGCGGTCCACATCGCCACCACATCATTGCCGTCAACCGCCACGCCGGGGATGCCGTAGGCGGCCGCACGGCTGGCGACCTCGGGGTTGAGGGTGACGGATGCGAGCGCCGTGGCGGTGGCGTAGAGGTTGTTTTCGCACACGAAGACCACCGGCGCGCGGCGGAAGCCGGCGATGTTGAGCGCCTCGTGGAAGCCGCCGTGATTGGTCGCGCCGTCACCGAAAAAGGCCACGCCGACATCGCCGGTGCCGCGGAACTGGGCCGACATGGCCGCCCCCAGCGCATGCGGCGCGCCCGAGGCCACCACGCCGTTGGTGCCGAACAGGCCGACCGAACTGTCATACAGATGCATGGTGCCGCCGCGCCCGCCGACGGCGCCGCCCTGTTTGCCGTACAGCTCGGCCATCAGTTTTTTCGGGTCCATCCCCTTGGCCAGCGCATGGCCGTGGCCGCGATGGGTCGAGGTGATCCAATCCGCCGGGCGGAGATGGGCGCATACGCCGCTCGCCACCGCCTCCTGGCCGATATAGAGATGCAGGAACCCCGGCGTCTCCCCGGTGCGGCAGGCGATCTGGGCGGCAAGTTCGAAGCGGCGCAGCAGCGTCATCTGCTCGTAGAGCAGCAGCATCGCCTCGGCCGACAGCCCGTCGGGCAGGGGCGGATGGTTGATCCCGGCGGGGGCGCTCTTTCTGGCCATGGCATATTCCCTGCTGCCCCGCCGCTTGCCCGGGAGGGGCGCGGGAGCGATTATAATAGCTGAAGGCTAGGCCATTGCCCCGCCTTCAGGCAAGTGCGCGATGATGGACATCGCGGCCGGGGTGGGTTACGCGCCGGGCCAACCAAGGGGAGACCGGCCATGCATCCGAACGACGCGACCTATCCGAGCCTGCGCGGCAAGAGTGTGTTCATCACCGGCGGGGCCACCGGCATCGGTGCCGCCCATGTGGCGCATTTCGCGGCCCAGGGTGCGCAGGTGGCGTTTGTCGATATCCAGGAGGCGCCGGCCCGTGCGCTGGTGGCGCGCGTGGTGGCCGCGGGGCATCCTGCGCCGGTGTTCATCGCCTGCGATTTGCGCGACATTCCGGCCGTGCAGGCGGCGGTTGCCGCCGCGGCCGCGCAGCTTGGCCCGATCGGCGTGCTCGTCAACAATGCGGCCCATGACGAGCGGCATGATTGGAAGACCGTGACGGTCGATTACTGGGAGGACCGGATGCAGGTGAATCTGCGCCATCAGTTTTTCACCATTCAGGCCGTGGCGCCGATGATGCAGGCGCAGGGCGGTGGTTCGATCGTCAATTTCGGCTCGATTTCCTGGCATCTCGCGATGGGCGGGATGCCGGCCTATACCACGGCCAAGGCGGGCATCGAGGGCCTCACCCGCTCGTTCGCGCGCGATCTCGGGGCGGATGGCATTCGGGTCAATTGCGTCATTCCGGGGTGGATCATGACGGAGCGGCAGAAGACCTTGTGGCTGACGCCGGAGGCTGAGGCCGATACGCTGTCCAAGCAATGTCTCAAGCGTTTGCCGGTGCCGGCGGATGTGTCGCGCCTGGTGTTGTGGTTGGCGGCCGATGACAGCCGGATGTGCACGGCGCAGTTGTTCACCGTCGATGGCGGCTGGTGGTAAATCCCGCCCCGACCTCGCCAAACGGATAAAAGTTTTTTGCTTCTTTTTTTCAAAAAAGAAGCGCTTGCCTGTCCCTTTGCCTTATTGGTGAACCACCCGGCCAAGCCCCGCCAAAACCCCCCCCCAATCGCCCAGCGCGGATTGGCGCAGCAGGCGCATCGAGGGGTACCACGGGCTGTCGGTCCGCTGGCGCAGCCAGCGGAAATCGGCGCCGAATTGCAGCAGCACGATCGTGGTGTGGCCGAGTGCGCCGGCGAGGTGGGCGATGGCGGTATCGACGCTGACGACGAGGTCCATGCAGCTCAGCAGGGCTGCGGTGTCGGCGAAGTCGCGCAGCGTGTGGCGGTGGGTGCCGGGGATGGGGGGGGTGTCGGGTTGCAGGATGTGCAGTTCGGCGCCGGGCAGGGCGGCGACGAGGCTGGCGGGCGGGATGGAGCGCAGCGCGTCTTCGGGGTGGTTGGGGTTGCCGGTCCAGGCGATACCGATGCGGGGCCGGAGGCGGGGGCCGAGGCGGGCGCGCCAGGCGGCGACGGATGCGGGGTCGGCGCGCAGGTAGGGTTGGGCGGGGATGGTATCGAGCCGTGTGGCGAAGGCGCGCGGCAGGCTCATCAGCGGGCAGTGCAGGTCATGCGCCGGGGGGGGGGCGTCGGTGGTGCAGGTTTCGGCGAGGGGGGCGAGCAGGGTGGCGAGCTGGGGTTGCACCTGGAGGATGACATGGGCGCCGCGGGCGCGCAGCAGGGGGGCGTAGCGGGCGAATTGGATGGTGTCGCCCAGGCCTTGTTCGGCATGGAGCAGGATGCGCCGGCCCGCGACAGCGCCGCCGGACCACAGCCTGGCGGGGTCGTTGGGGGCTGCCTCGGCGAAGCGCGGATCGTCCCAGCGGGCTTCGTAGTGGTGCCAGCCTTGGGCGAAATCGCCTTCGCAGAGCAAGGCGAGGGCTTTGCCGAGGCGGGCCTGGGCGAGGCCGGGTTCGTCCTTGAGGGCGATGTCGAACCAGGCGATGGCGTCTTGCGGGCGATCGAGGGCGAGCAGCGCGCCGCCGAGGTTATTGCAGGCTTCGGGGTAGGCGGGCTGGAGGGCGATGGCGCGTTCGAGCAGGGGGACGGCCTCGTCGGGGCGATGCAGCGCCAGCAGGGTGGAGGCGATGTTGTTGAGGGTGCCGGCGGAATCGGGGCGCTGGCGCAGGGCCGCCTCGTAGAAGCCGAGCGCCTCGGCGTGGCGGGCCTGGGCGCGCAGGGCGGTGCCGAGATTGTTGTTGGCGCCGATGTGATCGGGGCAGAGCGCGAGGGCGGCGCGATAGGCGGCCTCGGCTTGGGGTGCGTCGCCGCCGGTCAGCAGGGCGTTGGCGAGATTGTAGCGCAGGTCGGCGCGGGACGGGGCCTGGGCGATGCCGCCGCGATAGGCCTCGGCGGCGTCGGCGGCGCGGCCGAGGGCGAGGAAGGCGTTGCCGAGATGGTTGTGGGCCTCGATCGCCTGCGGATCCCGCGCGATGGCGGTGGCGTAGGCGGCGATGGCGGCCTCATGCGCGCCGGCGGACCAGAGCGCATTGCCGCGCTGGAAATCGGCTTCGGCGGCGCGCCCGGCCTCGGTTGGGGCGCAGGCCCCTTCAGGTCGCGAGGAAGCCGTCATCGGCGGCAATGATGGCACCATTGATGAAGCGCGCGGCGGTGCCGGAACACAGCAGTTTCAGCACGCCGTCGAGATCCGCAGCCTCCCCCATGCGTTTGCGCGGCAACTGCGCCACCCAGCGGGCGCCGGCCTCGGTTTTGAGGTAATCGGCGGAAATCTCGGTGGTGATGTAGCCTGGGCAGATCGCGTTGGTGTTGATGTTGTGCCGGCCCCATTCGCGCGCCATCTGGCGCGTCATCTGGATCATGCCGGCCTTGGACATGCCGTAGGTGCTGAGTTGGGCAATCGCGCGCTCGCCGGCGATGGAGGCGATGTTGACGATGCGGCCCTCGATCTTGTGGGCGATCATCTGCTGCGCCACCGCCTGGGCCATGAAGAACGGGCCCTTGAGGTTGGTGTCGAGCACCGCGTCGTAGTCGTCCTCCCCCACGGTTTCGAGGCGGGCCTGGCGGGAGATGCCGGCATTGTTGACCAGGATTTCGACCGGGCCCAAGTGCCGCTCGATCAGCGCCGCGGCGGCGCGGATGGCCGCCACCGAGGTGATGTCGAGGGCAACGGGCAGGATGGTGACGCCGGTTTCGCGCAGTTCGGCGGCCAGCGCCTCCAGCCGGTCGAGGCGGCGGGCGGCAATGGCGACATGCGCGCCCTCGGCCGCCAGCATGCGGGCAAACCGCTCGCCGAGGCCCGAGGAGGCGCCGGTGACGAGGGCGACGCGGCCGGCGATGTCGGTGGTCATGGAAGGGCGGCGCCTTGCGAGGTGGGGGGGGCAGAGTGTTCGTGCGGTCGGGGTTCGTCAACGGGGGAGGCCAGCGCTTCTTTTTTGAAAAAAAGAAGCGCTGGCTTGCTTATCCCGCAAGCAACGCAATCAACCCCTTGAGCAGCGCCGTGGGCGAAGGCGGGCAGCCCGGGATGGTGAGCGTGATGGGCACGACCGCCGCGGCGCCGCCGGCGCA
>CANFKS010000164.1 GCA_947447625.1 Rhodospirillales bacterium
CAAATTCCCGTCCAACGGCCTGATCGCCCGCGAAGACCGCCTGGCCAACAACCGCGCCGAAGCCATCGCCGTCGCGCGGGGCTACGCGATGGGGACCATCTTTGCCATCGCCAACCCCGAAGCCGCCATCCACATCCTGTGGGACGTCTACCCCCAGACCCGCGGCACCGGCCGGGCCGATGACGTGGCGATGTCGGAGGACACGAAAACCCTCAACGCGCGCGCCGCCAACTGGCGCCTCGAAGCGGGTGGCGCCAGCAAATGGGGCGAAAACATCGTCGCCAACTATGACGCCTATGTCGATTTCCTGGTCAAATGGAACGTCGTGCCGGCCAAGGTGGCGGCCAGCGATCTCGTCTCCAACGACCTGATCGAGGAGATCAACAAAATGGACATCCCGGCGATCATCGCCCAGGCCAAGGCGGCGCGGTAACCGCATAGCGGCGGGCTGGGTGTTTGTCAGGCGATCCGGGCCGGCTGACCAGCCGGCCCGGTGGGGATCAACGCTGGCGATATGTCCGGTGGCAGCCGCCGCAGGCCGCGCCGAGTTCGGCATAGGCGGCGGCAAAGGCGGGCGCATCATTGGCATCGGCGGCGCTGGAGAGCTTCAGCGCTGCGGCATGCATGGCGCCGGAGGCCTTGGCCATGCCGGCCGGGTCCGAGAACGCATCTGCGCTGGCTTTCGTGGCGCCCTTGTCCGACCCGGCCGGGAACAGCCCCGGCACGGCCAACGCCCAGGCGGCGATCGCGTCCGCGGTGCCTTTCAGGGGCTTCACGTCGGTCTTTGCGTCGATCGTGCGCTTCATCGCGCCCGAGGCTGCTGCCAGCAGGTCCATGCCCGCCTTGCGCGCGGCAATCGTTGCGTCGGCGGACTGGGCGTGGGCCGCGCCCCCGAGGGAGGCAGCGAAGACAACGGCGAGGGCGGTGAGAAGCAAAATGCGCATGTCGATGGTTTCCCGTTTGTGGTTTGGAGCCGCAGTGTTAACGCCGCCGATGACAGAGATCGACGCTCCGTCATCAGGCCAATGACGATTGCCTGCAAATGATATTTCCGAGCCGCGCCTCGATTTTTCCGCGCAGCTTGCCGATGCGGCCCACATCGCTCAGCCGGCGGTCAAGAAATGCGAGGCTCGGCGCGTCATCGGGCGTGGCGTCGCGCAGCCACATCATCAGCGTGCTGCCATAGACCACGCCCAGGATCGGCCGCTTGGTGTGACGGCTCCGGTCCTCCAGCGTGTCGCCGGCTGCGTGCCAGATTGCATCGATCGTCCCGCGCGTCAGCCGCAGCCCGAGGCGCACCTGGTGCGGCAATGCGAGGAAGCCGATCGCGAGGCGCACCGCCTCCTTGTAAGGCCGCAACCGCGCCAATCTGAGCCCGATCACGGCGCGCACCCGCTTGGTCTTGCCGAGCCCCGCCATGTCGGCTGCCGCGGCATCCTCGGCCATCCAGCGATCGGCCAGCACGACAAAGGCCTCGACCAGCTCCGCCGCGCCGCCGGGAAACAGCAGTGTTGCGTCATCGGGGGTGGCGCCCTGCTCGGCCAGCGCGGCGCGGACGGCCTCCATCGTCCAGCCGAGCTGGGCGACATGGGCTAAGGCGCCCAGCAGTGCGGCATCGCGCTCCGGGTCGGCCATCATGTCGCTGTCGCTCATGGCAGGGGCCGTGCCCGCGACAACTCCGGCGCGCCGGCCTTGGCGAGATCTTCGATGAAGCCGAACAGGGA
Organism: Rhodospirillales bacterium; assembly: GCA_947447625.1. GTDB lineage: Bacteria > Pseudomonadota > Alphaproteobacteria > Acetobacterales > Acetobacteraceae > CAIYPH01. Next base: position 1,725 of record CANFKS010000164.1, read on the forward strand.
GAAATCCGTCATGCGCATCGGATACAGGACGCCGTCGAGATGGTCGTATTCGTGCTGCACGATCGCCGCATGCGCCCCGGTTACTTCGCCGGTCACGGGCTGGTTGTCGGTATCGACGCCCTCGTAGCGGATCCGCCAGGCGCGCGGCACGCCGGCGCGGATGCCGGGGATCGACAGGCAGCCTTCCCAGCCGATTTGTTTCTGTGCGCCGATGAAGGTCAGCTTCGGGTTGATCACAACCGTGTTGCCGATCGGCCGATCATCCGGATCGCCGGCGGCGCGGGTGGACAGCACGCGGAAAATGAACAGGCGCAAGGGCACGTGAACCTGCGGCGCGGCGAGGCCAGCGCCCTGGATATCGTCGAGTGTTTCGAACATATCGGCGATGAGACGCTTGATTTCAGGGGCGGTGGGGTCGGCTACGGGCTCTGCCACTTGCAGCAGGACAGGGTGGCCCATGCGGGCGATCTTCAGGATGGCCATGGCAGCTCCGATGCTTCGATGTGAATAGAGGGTTTTGCGCTGGGCACGAGCATGATATAGCGCACGGCTTCCGGGACGGGCAGACCGTTCGGACCCTTTTTTGCCGTCCATCTCGGATGGTGTTCATCGCCCGACGGATCATCCGCCGGGTACGGCTATGACAGAGGAGTTGGCGGCCAAGTGCAGGTTCTCGTTCGTGACAACAATGTCGATCAGGCGCTCAAGGCGCTCAAGAAAAAGATGCAGCGCGAAGGAATTTTTCGCGAGATGAAGCTGCGCCGCCATTTCGAGAAGCCCTCCGAGCGCCGCGCCCGCGAAGCCGCGGAAGCCGTGCGCCGGGCCCGGAAGATGGAGCGCAAGCGGCTGGAGCGCGAGGGCTTCTAGCCTCCCGCTGCGACGGATAGGCTCTGGATACAGAGTGCAACAAGCGGCACAGGGAGTCTCTGTGCCGCTTGTTGTGTTTGCTACAATGTTTCGGCGATCAGGTCGGCGCAGGCATCGTTGCCTTGTGCCCGTAATGCGGCGATGACGGACAGGCGGTCCTCCGCGCTGCGGTTTTGGCTCATTTTCCACTGCGCTTCGACCCGCGTCGCCTTCATGCGGAAGCCTTTGATTCCCTTGTACATCATCAGGCGGTACTTGTCCTCGAGGGCATCGAGGTCGAACTGCGCGGGATCATCCTTGGCCAAGCGGCGCAGCATTGCGGAAACCCATGCTTCGTCATCGATGCGTTCGAGCGTGCCGTGGATATGCACCGCCGCGTAGTCCCAGGTGGGGACGGCGGGTTGGGTTTTGTACCAGCCCGGCGCGATATAGGCATGCGGGCCGCAGAACGTCGCCAAGCCCTGGCCCCCCGCGAGCGCCGCGCATTGCGGATTGGCGGCGCCGAGATGCCCGGACAGCACGATGTGCCCATCCTCCACCGAGACCAGGAACGGGACATGCGATGCCTCCATCCCGGCCGCGCCGGTGGTGACGAGTTGGCCGAATGAATAGGCCTCGATCAAGCTGACGATGCGGGCCTGGTCGTGCTCGATGAATACGGGACGCAGATACATGACGGTCTCCAGGGATTGCCGATACTGCGGTATACGGTATCATTGGACTACCATGGACGCCCAATTCCTACAGGTTGCACCGGACCAATCCCGTCAGCAGGCCGTATTCGAACGGCTGCGGACCGGCATTCTGTCCGGCGCGCTGCCCGGCGGCGCCAGGCTTCCGCCGAGCCGCCATCTGGCCGAGGAACTCGGAGTCGCCCGCCAGACCGTCGTGCTGGCCTATGAGCGGTTGGCGGCTGAAGGCTATGTCTGCGCCCGCATCGGCAGCGGGACCTTCGTTGCGGCCGATCTGCCCGATGCTGCGCCCGAGCCCCGGCCTGCCGCGCAGACCAGCGGCGCGGAATTGTCTCGCCGGGGTGCCATGATTGCTGCCGTTCCGGTTTCCGCGGCCGGGCCGGTGGCGGAACACGCGATGTTGCTTGCGCCTGGGGTGCCGGCGGCCGAGTCGTTCCCGGCGGCGGCCTGGGCGCGGTGCAGCGCGCGGGTGTTGAAGGATTTTGACGGCACCGGGTATCCGGATATGCAGGGTCTGGCGGCTCTGCGTCAGGCTGTGGCCGCTCATGTTGCGGCGACGCGGGGGTTGATTGCCGATCCCGCGCAGATTGTGATCACGGCCGGGACGCAGCAGGCGCTGCGGGTGGCGGCCGAATTGTTGATCGATCCGGGCGATCCGGCGTGGGTCGAGGAGCCCGGCTACATCGCGGGGCGGGGGGCGTTGCGGGCGGCGGGTGCGCGGTTGGTGCCGGTGGTGTCGGATGCTGAAGGGTTGGATGTGGCAGCCGGGATCCGGCTTGCGCCGGAGGCACGCCTGGTGCTGGTCGCGCCGTCTCATGCGACGCCGCTTGGGGGGGCGTTGCCGATCGGGCGGCGGTTGGCGTTGCTGGATTGGGCGGCGCGGGCGGGGGCCTGGGTGTTGGAGGATGATTGCGACTCCGAGTTCCGCTGGGAGGGGCGGCCCTTGCCGCCGCTGGCTTCGCTCGATCGGGAGGGGCGGGTGATTTATTGCGGGACGTTCAGCAAGACCTTGGCGCCGGGGTTGCGGCTTGGGTTTGCGGTGGTTCCGAAACCGCTCACGGCGGCTTTTGTGCGGGCGCGGGGGCTTGGGGATCGGGGGCCGGGGTCGGTGCAGCAGGCGGTGTTGGCGGCGTTCATTGGCGAGGGGTTGCTGGGGCCGCATATCCGGCGGGTGCGGACCGAGTATGCGCGGCGGCGGGGGGCGTTGCTGGAGGCGTTGCGGCGGTATTGCCCGGCGGTGGAGGCGCGGGCGGCGCCGGGGGGGTTGCATCTGGTGGTGCGGTTGGCGGATGGGGTGGATGAGGGGAGAGTGGTGCTGGCGGCGCGGGGGCGGGGGCTCGCGGTTTCGCCGTTTGGGGCCTATTTCAATTCGGTGGCGGCCCATAAGGGGTTGGTGATCGGCTTTGCGACCACGCCGGTTGCGATGGCTGGCGAGGCGGCGCGGCGGTTGATGGCGAGCGTGTGTGGGGCAGCAGCGGGGGGGTGAGGGGCGTGGAGGGGAGGGATTTTTGAGGTCTTTGGGGGCGGTATCTTATTTGCGGTGGGTGCTGAGGTATTCGAGGGCGGATTGGGTGCCGCCTTTGTGGTGGGGGATGTTGGTGTTGGCGAGGCCCATTTCGATGCCGCCCAGGGTGCCGATCAATTGGAGGTCGTTGAAGTCGCCGAGATGGCCGATGCGGAAGACCTGGTCCTTCAGGCGGCCGAGGCCGTTGCCGAGGGACATGTTGTAATTGGCGAGGATGGTGGCGCGGAGGTGGTCGGCGCTGTGGGATTGGGGGAGGCGGACGGCGGTCAGTGCCGAGGAGTGGTGCCTTGGCTCGGCGCATTGGGTTTCGAGGCCCCAGGTGGCGACGGCGCGGCGGGTGGCTTCGGCGTGGCGGGTGTGGCGGGCGAAGACGGCGTCGAGGCCCTCCTCCAGCAGGAGGGCGATGGCGGCGTCGAGGCCGTAGAGAAGGTTGGTGGCCGGCGTGAAGGGGAAGTAGCCGGTGGCGTTGGCGGCGATCATGGGGTGCCAATCCCAGTAGGAACGGGTGAGTTTGGCTGATTTGGTGGCTTCGAGGGCTTTGGCGCTGATCGCGTTGAAGGAGAGGCCAGGGGGCAGCATGAGGCCTTTTTGGGAGCCGGCGATGGTGACGTCGACGCCCCATTGGTCGTGCCGGTAATCGATGCTGCCGAGCGAGGAGATGGTGTCGACGAGCAGGAGGGCGGGGTGGCCGGCGGCGTCGATGGCGGCGCGGATTTCGTCGATGCGGCTGGTGCAGCCGGTGCTGGTTTCGTTGTGGACGACGCAGACCGAGCGGATCTGGTGGGCGGTGTCTTTGGCCAGC
>CANFKS010000165.1 GCA_947447625.1 Rhodospirillales bacterium
GGAGTTCGAGCACGCGGGAGACGCCGGCTTCGCCGCCGACGGAGGCGCCGAAGAGGGTGGCGCGGCCGGTTTGCACGGCGTCGGCGCCCAGCGCGCGGGCCTTGATGATATCGAGGCCGCGGCGGATGCCGGAATCGACGATGATGGTGGTTTTGCCGCCGACGGCTTGGACGATGCCGGGCAGGGCGTCGAAGGTTGCCATCGCAGCATCAAGGTTGCGGCCGCCGTGATTGGAGACGACGATGCCGTCGGCGCCGAGGGCGAGCATGGCGCGGGCATCATCGGGATGCATGATGCCTTTGACCAGCAGCTTGCCGGGGAACATGTCCCGCAAGCGCTTGATCTCCTCGTGATCGACGGAGTCGCTGAGGCCGAACCGGGATGCGACGGCGGGGCGGGTGCTGGCCTGGTTGTACTCGGGGGGGTGGTTGCGCATTTTGGGCATGCCGTCGGCGATGAGGTATTTCAGCAGGGTGCCGAAAAGCCAACGGGGATGGAGCGTCATGTCCGTGAGGTTCGCCACAGTGGGGCGGAACGGGACGCCGAAGCCGTTGCGGGCGTTGTATTCGCGGTTGGGGGTGACGGGGGTGTCGACGGTGACGACGAGGGCTTCGGCGCCGGCTTCGGCGACGCGGCGGACGAGGGCGTAGGTGATCTCGCGGGCGGGCCAGACGTAGAGCTGGAACCAGAGGCGGCCGCCGACTTCGCGGGCGACGCGCTCGAACGTGACCTGGGAGCCGGTGGGCATGCAGTACGGGATGCCGGCGGCCTTGGCGGCGCGGGCGATGCCGAGTTCGGCTTCGTACCACATCAGCCCGGCGCCGCCGGTGGGGGCGACGATGAGGGGCATCGCGATTTGCTGGCCGAACAAATCGGATGTCAGAGAGCGGTTGGAGACGTCGAGCGGCGCGCGGGGGAGGATGCGGATGCGCTCGATGGCGTCGCGGTTGTTGCGGACGGCGATTTCGTCCTCGGTGGCGCCGTCGATGTATTCGAAGAGCCACTTGGGGAGGCGGCGTTTCGCGGCGCGGCGGAATTCGGCGGTGTTGTAGAGGTCGGCAAGGTTTGTCATGGCGGCTCGGACTCCGGTTCTCTTTTTTGGCACCCTGCGCCGGCGCGCGGATCGGGACAAGTGCTAGATTGATAACCAAACGGAACAATAGACTCGTGCGTAGACTGTCCGCGTCAGGCGGGTTTTGGAAAAAACGAGGACTTGGCGACACGGAGGCGGCGCAGGTGGGGGGCGCGCGCGGCGTTGGGAGAGGGAGGGCGCGGTTTGCCCGAAGCCGTTTCGCCAACCGGTGCAGGCGCGGGTTCAATGGCCGTTTCGGGGGCGGATTTGGCGGGGGGCCAGCCGAGCATGCGGTGGATCGGGGCGAGAATGCGGGCGAGGGCCGGGACGGCGGCGAGGATGGCCTGGCTGGCGGGGTCAGCGAGCAGGGCATTGAGATGGAGGCCGGTGACGATCGCTTCGTGCAGCAGCAGGCGGGCCAGCCAGCCCTGGCCTTGAGGCAGGCGAAAGCGGGGCGGCTGGCGACAGCAGGGCTGCTGGGGATCGCGGGGCGGGGCGGCGGGGTGCGCCGGGGTGGTGCGGGGGCGGCGGAGGCGGCCTTGCGCAAGGCGGGCCATCAGGGCTGCGATGCGTTGGGCGCCGCGGTTGAGGCGGTTGCAGAGCGGGTTGGTGAAGAGGCCGAGAATGCGGAAGCGGGCGGCCACCGTGACGTGAAGGGAGAGCAATATGGAACGTATGCGGTCCGCGAATTCGGCCGCGAAGGCCTGGGCTTGCGCCAGGGTCGCAGGGTCGATCTCGACAGGGGTGGCGCGGTTGTTCATTATACGTTCTTTGCCCTATCGTCTCCACCGTCGCAACAAAAATCGTCGCCTTGCGGTGATTTCGCGTTGCCGTGTCCTGTTCTAGATTGTTGGGCACGCATTCGAGGATTCTTGTCCATGACCGACCAGTCCGGCCTGCCCACGCTTGCTGTGGAGGGCCCTGTTGCCACGATTTCGCTCAACCGGCCCGCGGTGCACAACCGGATCGAGCCGGCTGATATCGATGAGATGATGCGCCTGTTCGATCGGGTCGATGCGACGCCGGCCATCCGGGTCCTGGTGCTGACCGGGCGGGGCAAATCCTTCTCGTCCGGGTTTTTCATCCAGCAGATCGGGGTGAAGGAGGACAGTGCGACGCCGGGGTTCGATTTGATGACGGACCGGATGGAGCGGGTTCGGGTGCCGACGATTGCGGCGCTCAATGGCGGGGTTTATGGCGGGTCGACCGATCTGGCGTTGGGGTGCGATTTCCGGATCGGGGTGCAGGGCATGAGCCTGTTCATGCCGGCGGCGAAGTTGGGATTGCATTATTATCCCGGCGGCATGCAGCGCTATGTCAGCCGGCTCGGCGTCGATACTGCGAAGCGGTTGTTTTTGTTGGGCGAGCGGCTCGATGCGGCGGAATTGCTGCGGGTGGGGTTTTTGACGTCGTTGGTGGAGCCGGAGGCTCTGGCTGGCGCTGTTGCGGCCAAGGCCGCACTATTGGCGGCGAATGCGCCGCTGGCGGTGCAGGGGATGAAGCGGGCGTTGAACGATATTGCGCGGGGGGATGCCGATATGGCGGAGATTGGCGCGCGGGCGGCGGCGGTTGGGCGGTCGGCCGATTTGCAGGAGGGGCGGGCGGCGTGGATGGCGAAGCGGACACCGCGGTTCGAGGGAAGTTGAGGCTCTCATAGAAAAAACCGGATAAACGTTTTTTGCTTCTTTTTTTCAAAAAAGAAGCGCTTGCTTTCGTGATTTCTGTTTTTTGGTGCCGGAACGCGGTGCAGTGCCTGGTGGCACTGCACCCTGCGGGTTGTGGGCTGTTCGGTTCAGGACTTGAGCAGCACGATGGCTTCGACCTCGGTGGAGATATTGCCGGGCAGGCTGCCCATGCCGACGGCGGAGCGGGCGGGGCGGCCGTTTTCGCCGAAGACTTCGACGAAGAGGTCGGTGCAGCCGTTGATGACTTTGGGGTGGTCCTGGAATTCGGGGATGGCGTTCACCATGCCGAGGACTTTGAGGATGGTGTCGACGCGGTCGAGTGAGCCGAGGGCGGCGCGCATGTTGGCGAGCAGGTTGAGGCCGCATTGGCGCGCGGTGATGTAGCCTTGGGCGATGGTGATGGAGGAGCCGACTTTGCCGGTCATGCTGGAGCCGTCGGGCAGGCGGGGGCCGACGCCGGAGAGGAAGAGGAGGCCGCCGCCGATGCGCCAGGGGACGTAGTTGCCGCCCGGGGTGGGGGGCGGGGGGAGGATCAGGCCGAGTTCGATGATGCGGTTTTCTGCGCTCATGGTGCGTATCCTTGCAGGAGTCAGGCTTGGGGGAAGAAGGCGGCGAGGCGGGCGATGGGGCCGTCGGGCGCCGGGGAGGCGCGGTCGGCGGCGAGGTGTTGGTAGAGGCGGGCCATCGCGGTGTGGATGGGGCTGGCGGGGCTGTCACCGAGGAAGGCGGAGATTTCCTCCATTTCGGCGACCCAGCGGTAGGCTTTGTCGAACATATCGGGGACGGCGCGGTTGAGGAAGCGCATGAGTTCGGGTTGGCTCGCCATGAGTTCGGCGTGCAGCGCGGGAGCGGCGCCGGCGGCGTGGGCTCCGAGGGCCATGGCGCTGCCGAGCGCAGTGAGGCCTTTGGTGATGCCGGCGTAGCTCATTTTAAGGGCGGAGGCGGCGCCGATGCCGCCTTCGCCCATGCTGGCATCCATCGGACGCCAGTCCAGCCCGTGGGTGGTGAGGCGTGCGAGGGCGTGGGCGTGGGGGCCGGCGGCGTAGAAGCGGGGGCCGGGGCCGGTGGCGCCGGGCGGGCCGCCGATGATGCCGGCGTCGATGAAGCGGGTGTGTGGCAGGGCGGCGGCGACGTGCTGGACGGTTTCGGGGCTGATGGCGTTGCAGTCGGCGTAAAGGGTGCCGGGGCGGAGATGGGGTGCGAGCCGTTGGGCGAGCGGGAGGGCGTCGCCGGGCGGGAGGATGGCGAGGACGGCGTCGGCCCAGGTGGCGAGTGCGGCTTCGCTGGGCAGGATGGTCATGCCGGCGGCGCGGGCGGCGCTGGCGGGGCTGCGGCCTTCGAGGGTGAGGGCAATGGTGGCGCCGTTGGTGTGGAGGCGGCGGGCGGTGGCGGCGCCCATAGCACCGGGGGCGATGATGGCGATGCGCATGGGCGGGGCCTTTGGCGGGTGAGGGTGGATGATGTCAGAGGGCGGTGTGTTTGGCGACCTCGCGCCAGCCGGCCATGCGTTCGAGGGGGATGAAGCGGCGGCCGGCGATACGTTCGGCGACGAGATACAGATCGGCGGTGGCGTTGGATTTGAGGGCGGCATCGGCGAAGATCTGTTCGAGGACGTCCTGCTGGGCGTGGCTGCCGCCGAGGCGGTGCATGCCGCCCAGGGCGGGGCGCATGAGAGCGACGGCGTCGGCATGGCGGCCGGCGCGGTGGGCGATCAGGGCTTCGCAGATGGGCAGCGCGTAGTCGCGGACCAAGGGCGGGATGGTGCCGGGGCCTTGGGCGAAGGCGCGCATGGCGTCGATCATGCGGGTTGCGGCGTCGGTGCGCCCGGTTGCGGTGAGGGCCATCATCCAGTGCGGCAGGGTGAAGGCGGAGAGGCAATCGCCGATGCGGGCTTCGGCTTTGTCGGCGAGTTCGGCCCAGCGGTTGCCGGCGTCGACGCCGAGGCGTTCGAGGCGGAAGAGCATGGCGCAGGCGTTCTGGACGTCGATATAGACGTCGGGCTGGGCGATGGTGAGGGGGGAATTCCAGTTGCGGAAGCGGGTGTCGTAGAGGTCGAGCACGCCGTCGGTGTCGCCTTGATCGATTTTGTAGAGGGCGGCGTGCCACCAGAGGTGATGTTGCAGGTTGTTGCCGCCGTCCCAATGGGGGGCGAGGGTGGCGAGCCATTGGAGGCCCTCGCTGCGGCGGCCCTGCATCTCCATGACATGGGCGACGCCGTGGGCGGCCCAGAGGTCGGTGGGGTCGATTTCGATGGCGCGGCGGCCGGCGGGTTCGGCGGCGAGCAGGTTGCCGGCTTCCTCGTGGGCGAAGCAGCGGCAGGCGAGGATGGTGGCGTAGGCGGCGCCGTCGGTTTCGGACCAGGCGGGCATGATGCGTTCGACGGAGGCGACCATGTCGGTGGGGCGGCCGAGCCAGAAATCGATGAAATGGGCGAGGCGGAAGGCGATGACGTCACGGGGGTGGGAGGCGAGGATGTGTTCCCAGGTGGCGAGGGCTTTGAACATGTCGCCGTCGATCCAGGCGGCGAGGGCCTCGATATGGGCGCGTTCGCGGGGTGTGGCGTGGGTGGACAGCGCGCGGGCGTTTTGTTCGGCGGCGCGGGCGGCGGGCACGGTGGATTGCTTGTAGGCGAGCATCATCAGGTAGCCCTGCAGGCAGTGCGCCAGGGGGCATTCGGGGTCGGCGGCGAGCAGATCCTTGAGGCGGGCGGGGAGGTCGGCGCGGTTTTTGAGGTAGCCCATGA
>CANFKS010000166.1 GCA_947447625.1 Rhodospirillales bacterium
CATTCATCAAGCAGGACCAATATGAACCCAACCCATGAACATCCACAAACCCAGTCATCCATAAGAACAACCGACAAGGAACGCCGCCAACGTATCCCTTCCATTCCATATTCTATTGTAAAAGAACAAACCCACCGAGCAAAACCAGATTAACCAGCTCGCCGTCGGGAGGCGCTTTCTAGGCGCGGAACTCTCACCTGTCAAACACTTATTTGATACCCCGACCACCCCTCCAAATCAACATCAACCCTCTGAAGACAATCATTTTTATAACCAAACACCCTCCAAAACTGCCAATTCGATCCCATCACGGCGATAAAAAACTTCAATCTCCCCCTCGAAAAACCCCCTTCCCTCAGCGCCTCCCCCCTCCCACCACCGGAAACATCTGCACCGCCGCCTCCAAAACCTTGGCCTGGTAGGCCGAATTCCGCGCCGGCGTATGCGAATGATAATCTCCCACAGCCCGCATCAGGTCGCCCCGCTCCTCATCGAGGTAAATCCGCAGAATCGCCCCCGCCGCCGCGATGTTGAAACAGGCATCCTCGATCAACCGCCGCCGCACCTCCCCCTCCGCCAGCCCTGTCCTCCGCGCCAATGGCCCCAGCCAGATCGTGTTGATCTGCATCACCCCCATATCCTGCGACCCATCGCTATTGCTGCTCACCCGGCCTACCTCCCCCCCTTCGACGCGCTGGATCGCCGGCAAGGCCCGCGGCGGCAGATGATAGAACGCCGCCACCGCCGCCATGCAGGCGAGATATGGGACCCCCATCCAGCCCGCCTATGGCTGCAACCGCAGCTTGCGCCGCATCGGCTCGCTCGGGTCCGCCTTCCCCGACGGCTCCGTCCGCCGCAACACCTGCGGCACCATCGCCGCATTCACGAGCTGGTCCCGCATATCCTCCGTCAACGCCCGCGCATCCCGCTGGTCCTGCACCACATGCGGCGTGATCAGGATCAACAACTCCGTCCGCGCGCGGGTATTGTCCTGCTTGCCCGCCAGCAGCCCCAGCAGCGGCACATCCTTCAACCACGGCAATCCGTCATTGCCGCGCGAACTGCTATCCCGGATCAAGCCCGCCAACCCGATCGTCTGCCCATCCTGCACCACCACCCGAGACGTCACATTCCGCTCCAGGAAGGTCGGCGAATTGATCCCGTTGACCGAGCTTTCCGGGTTCACGTCCGACACCTCCTGCGCAATATCGAGCGTCACCAGCCCTCCGCTGTTCACCCGCGGACGCACCTGCATGATCACGCCGGTCTGCTGATAGTTGATCGAGTTGATCACCGGCGCCCCCGTGCTCGCCGTACTCTGCGAGGTCTGCGACAGATACGGCACCAAATTGCCCACCTGCAGCCGCGCCGGCTGGTTGTCCAGCACCAGCAATTGCGGCGATGACAACACATTCACCGTCGTCACCGACTGCAGCGCATTGAGCGCGAACGGCGCCCCGCCGGGCCCGTTCCCCCCCAGGAAAAACCCCGGAAACGCGCTGTTAAGCCCGATCTGCTTGGGATTGACGATTGTCGCATTGGCGGTGCTCAGCGCCCCGTTGATCCCCCCGGAGCGGAAAAAGAACTGCGTGCCATACTGCAACTGGTCATTCAGCGTCACTTCGGCAATCGTCGCATCGATGCGCACCTGACGCGGAATGATGTCGATCTTGCGCAACATCGCATCGACAATCTCCTGCTCCTGCAGCGTCGCGAAGATCAACAGCGCGTTGTTCTGGTCATTGGGCACGATCCGCAACCCATCCATCACCGCCCCGCTCCCCGGCCCACCTCCCGCGTCGAGCCCGCCCAGCAGCGGGTTGGCCTGGATCGTCGTCGCCGTAGCCCCGCTGCCTCCCCCTGCCCCCCCCATCCCACCACCACTCGCGCCACCACTCGCGCCACCACCGGCCGCGCCCCCCGCCCCTCCCGCGCCGCCGCCCGACAGCCCGCCACCCATCCCCCCGGCGCCACCCGCGCCCATTCCGCCGCCACCGCTCAGACCGCTCAACCCATTCCCCCCCCCGGACGCCCCAAGTCCGCCCAACCCGCGCCCTCCGCTCGGACCGTTCTGATTCGACCGCGGTTGCGCCGTCACAGTGTTGGGCGTCAACGCGCTTTGCAGCACGAATGCCACATCGCTCGAATCGCTGTTCTGCAAATACGTGATATGCCAACTCCGCACCGTCTGCCGCCGCGCCCGATCCACCATCGTGTAGATCCGCCGCGCCTCCTCGATGAACCGCGGTTGCGCCGCAACCACCATCACCGCATTGACCCGCTCCATCGGCACCACCCGCACCGCCCCGGCCGGCGCCCCGCTGTTCGGCGCGCGAAACGCCTCCTGCAACGCCCCCGCGAAATCCTTCACCCCGCCCGATACCACCGGAAACAGCGCATAGGACTGCCCGGCCAGGATATCGGTGTCGAAGCCGCGGATCATCGCCACCAGCGTCTCGCGGGTATCCGCATCGCTCGCCACGATCAGCGCATTGCGCCCCGGGTCTGCCGCAATCCGCCCGCTCTGCCCCACGAACGGAGTCAACACCTTCACCAGGTCCTCGGCCGAAGCAAACCGCAACGGCACGACAACGCTCCCCGCCGCCCCCGCCTGCGCCGCCCCCGCCGGCGAAACCCGGTACAACCCGTCCGCCACCGCGATCGTCGCCCCGTTCTGCGCCAACACCGCCTGCAACGCCGACAGCGCCTGCGCCCGGTTGACCGCCCGCGGCGTGCGCAACGTCACCGTGCCGCGCACAGCCGGATCAATCGTGTAATTCACCCCGAGGATTGTGCCGAGCACCTGCTCCACCACCTCGCGCAGATCGCTGTCGACGAAGGAGAGCGAAATATCCCCTGCCGGCGCAGCACTCCCCGTGGCCGGCATAATAGCCGCCCCCGCATCGACGAGGGGCGGCGGCACCGCGCCGAGCGCGCCCAATTGCCCGTTGGTCCGCGCCGTCCCCATGCCCCGCGAAACGACAGCGGGCAACGGTTGCAAAACTTCGGCCGGTTCAGGTGCCGGCTCGGGCGCACATCCGAACACCAGCAGCCCCATGAGCATCGCCATGGGCCGACACACCCGACGGGCCGTCTGCTCGTTCTTCACGCTACTGTCGCCAATTCGGACGTCATCGACCCAACCGTTACTTATACCAATCCGGCTATATCATGCTTCCGCAAACCACGCCCACAACTTAGACGCACCGCTCTCATTTATCCGCTGTATTTCAACGGGCCGCGGCATTCCCCTGCCGTGCCACTTTCACTTTCCCCGCCGGCCTCCGTGCCCCATCATTGCGGCCCAGACCGTCCCCGGCTGATCGATCGGACCCCCACCGCGTGCCACATCCGTTTCTCGTCCTCCTCATCGCTCCCTTCATCGGCAGTTTCCTTGGCGTCCTCATCACCCGCCTGCCCCGTGGGGATGACGTCGTCGCCGCCCGCTCCCGCTGCGATCACTGCCACCACAAACTCGGCCCCATCGAACTCCTCCCCCTGATCGGCGCCCTCTTGCTGCGCGGCCGCTGCCGCCATTGCGGCCAGAAGATCGACCGGTTCCACTGGCATGTCGAACTGGCGGCCGTTGCCGCAGCCCTCCTCGCGGTCATCGCCACGCCCGACCCCGCCCTACTTTGGGCCACCTGCATCCTCGGCTGGACCCTGCTGGCACTCACCTGGATAGACCTGCGCCACTTCCTCCTGCCCGATGCGCTCACGCTGCCCCTCGTCCTTGCCGGCCTGACCTTCACTGCCTTGGTCGAGCCCGACGCCATCGCCGATCATGCCGCCGCCGCCTTTGTCGGCTGGGCCGCGCTCGCCGGACTCGCGGCCCTCTACCGGGCCTGGCGCGGCATTGACGGGCTGGGCGGCGGTGACGCCAAACTCCTTGCGGCGGCCGGCGCCTGGCTCGGCCTTGCCGCCCTGCCCTGGCTCGTCGCCATCGCCGCCAGCCTCACGTTGCTCGCCGCGCTCTTCCTGCACCGCACCGATCGCACCATCGGCCGCATCACCCCCCTGCCCTTCGGCCCCGGCCTCGCCGCCGCCACATGGCTGATCCACCTCGCACTCACCGCGGGCCTGTTCGGGAACTGATCAACCACAAGCCCGCGCCGCCCAACAGCCGGACGTTTCAATGCTGACGGGGCCGTGGCAGGCTCATCCTCGCCCCCTATCCACAACGGGCCATCCCGATGGAGTGCCCGCCCATGCCCCGCCACAACACCGCCGGCCGTCCCGCAACGAGCCAAGCCGGCGCGGCCGAGCGCCACCCCAATGCCTGGCCGAGCTACCGCCTTGCCCTGCTCGACCATGACCTGCTGCGCAGCCCCGCGATGCGCGGCGTGCGCCTGCAACTCGAATGCGCCAAGGCCGACGCCGCCCTGCAGGCGGCCGGTATCCGCAGCACCATCGTCGTCTTCGGCAGCGCCAAGGTCACCGAACACGGCACTGACGACCACACGAAAGCCGATCACACCCGCTGGTATGCCGAGGCCCGCCGCTTCGGCCGCCTCGCCTCCCTCATGGGCGGCGCGCTGAGCCCGATCGAGGGCATCCGCGACAACGTCATCGCCACCGGCGGCGGGGGCGGCATCATGGAGGCCGCCTGCCGGGGGGCCCATGACGTCGGCGCACCCGCCATCGGCTTCAACATCCGCCTGCCCCACCGCCAGAAGCCCAACGCCTTCACCACGCCCGAACTGACCTTCCAGTTCCACTACTTCGCCATCCGCAAACTCCACCTCGCCATGCGCGCCCGCGCCCTGGTGGTCTTCCCCGGCGGCTTCGGGACGCTCGATGAACTGTTCGAGATCCTCACCCTGCGTCAAACCGGCCGGCTGGCCCGTGTTCCCATCGTCCTGGTCGATGAGGGGTATTGGCGCACCCTGATCAACTGGGACCACCTGGTCGACACCGGCATGCTCCAGCCCCGCGACCTGCGGCTGCTCCGCTTCGCGGGATCTGCCGCGGAAGCCTGGTCTGTCCTCGCCGCCACCAAGGGGATCGTTGCGCCGACGCAGGAATAGCGTGCGCGTTCGGCGCGGCCGCTCAGGGCTGGGCGCGGGCGGCGCGGACGGTCTGCATGAAGTGCGCGAGGCGAGCGGGATCGACCTCGTTCCACCAGACACCGTCGCGTTTGAGGGAGCTTGCGACGATCACCGCATCGGCCACTGCGAGGATGGCTGCGACGTTGTCGGCGGTGACGCCGCTGCCGACGGCGACGGGCAAGGAGGTGCCGCCGGCGATGGTGCGCAGCTCGTCCATCGGCGCGGCGTCGCCGGTGCGGTTGCCGGTGGCGATGCAGACATCGGCGTCGAAGAATTCGGCGTCGCGCGCCATTTCGGCGATTTCGCGGTCGGCCACGATCGCATGGGCGCCGTGTTTGACATGGACGTCGGCGAAAATTTTGATGTCGTTGGC
>CANFKS010000167.1 GCA_947447625.1 Rhodospirillales bacterium
GGATGCCTTCGCAATCAGAAGGCATCCCGCTCTAGACAGACGCCCTGCCATCTCGCGGATCCGTATCGAGCCTGATCCGGACTTTTGGCGGGCTCGCCAAAATCCATCAGCCTCTCGCAGCGACTCTTTGCGTCATCGCCGCGGATAGCTGGACGTGAAGATCCGCTCGACCGGCGGGTGTTTCCATGTGCGTTCGGGGTATTTGGCGATAAGCCCGTCGAACTGAGCCTGGGCAGCGGCGTGCGCGGCAGCGAGGTCGAAGCCAGGGATCGCGCCGTTCTGCACGACATGGCGGCCAGCGACAAAGACATCCCGCACATCGCGGCCGGCGCCCCCGATCAGTAGGGTCTGGATCGGGTCGATGACCTGTCCGATCAGGGGATGGGCAAAGTCAAACACGGTGATGTCGGCCTGGGCGCCAGGCATGAGGCGGCCGAGGTCGGGGCGATGCAACGCATCGGCCCCGCCGATGGTGGCGGCGTCGTAGAGGTCGGCCGCGCGGGTGTGGAGCGCCGATCCATCCGCAACCCGGCCGAGCAGAACGCCGATATGCATATTGGCCAGGAGATCAGGCGGCCAGGTGTCGGTGCCGAGGCCGATCGTGAGGCCGCGGGCTTTGTACTTCGAAAAACTGTCGAGCGCCCGGCCGCCCCGGGCGCTGACCAGGGGGCAATGCACGATGGAGACGCCGGCATCTCCCAGAATATCAAGATCGTTGCCGGGGCGGTCGAGCCCGCGGGCGCCGCTGACCCAGGTGGCGTGAGGGATGATGCTGCGCGGCGTCAGAAAGCCGAGGCTGGCGAGCCACTCGGGGGGGCTCATCGCGTGTTGCTGAAGGACGAGATCATATTCGAGCTTGGATTGGCAGGCGTGCAGGCGAACCGGAATGTCGAGGTCGCGCACGGCGGCCGCCGTGCGGCGGATCAGTTCGGGGGTGCAGGTCTCCACGCGGTCCGGCGCGAGCATGGCGCGAATGAGGCCGCCATGGGTGTTGTCATGGCGGCGGGCGAATGCGATGGCGGCGTCGAGTTCGGCAAGGCCGCGGGGTTCGTCGTAATGGCAGGCGATGCGGCCGTCTTCGTGGATAAAGCTGTTGCCGGTGCGGTAGGCGGGGCCGAGATAGGCCCGGATGCCAAGCGCGGCAGCACTGTCGGCGGCGCTGTCGAACTCGTCAGGCGTTTCGCCCCAGGCGCGATAGAACAGGGAGGCGATGGGGAGTGCGGTGGTGATGCCGTGGCGCAGCAGCAGGGCGAAGGCATAGCGCTTCTGGAACGCGAGTTCGCCCGGCGAATACATCTCGTAGGGGCCGCGATCCATATAGGTTTTCGGCCAGATGCGGCCCTTTTCCCAGGCGGGCTGGTTGTCGTAGCCGAGGATGGTGGTGTCGAGATCGGACAACGCATCCAGATCGATCAGCCCGGGGCCAAGCAGAGCATGGCCAAAATCATGGATTATATCAGCCTCTCCAGGGAAATCGCGGCCAACAAAAACGATCCTGTCGTCTTGAATGACCACCTCACCATGATCGAGCAGACAATGCTGTCCGTTCTCATGTCCGACCACATATCGTGCTTTGAGCAGGGACCGCATTTCTCTCATTCTCGATGGGAGGGAGGTTTTTTTATTTTTTCAAAAAAAGAAAGCGCTTCTTTTTTGAAAAAAAGAAGCAAAAAACTTTCCCCCGTTCAGGGGACGCTGAACAACGCGGCGCCGGCGCGGGCGGTCAAGACGCCGCGTTTGAAGGTGATGCGATCCGCACGACGGGACATCACCGCTTCCGCGACACAGGGGCCTTCGAGGAGAACGAGATCGGCAGGCTTGCCAACGGCCAGGCCATAGTCGCTCAGGCCCATCATGGCAGCGCCCCCATGGGTGCAGACATCAAGTGCCAGTTCGATTTCGCTGTCCTTGCGCAAATTATTGCGCAAGCCAAGGAACATCGCACGCTCCAGCAGATCGCCATTGCCGTAAGGGCCCCAGGTGTCGCGAATACCGTCCGACCCGGTACCGACGACAACGCCGGCAGCACGGGCGCGTTGCAACGGCGGCACGGGGCGGGACGGCGCGCCGGTGGTCATGATCGCGATTTCAGCCGCAGCAAGCTCGGCCATCAACGCATCCGCCGCCGCGATGTCGGGCATGCCAAGGCAGAAGGCATGGCTGATCACGACGGATTGCTGGCGCATGCCCAGCGCACGCGCGCGCTCGATGATCAGGTCCATCGAAAAAGCGCCCATTTCGCCGGGTTCGTGAAGATGGATGTCGACACCCTTGCCATAGCGCTGCGCAAGACCGAAGACCGCATCAAGATGGCCCTTGGGGTCGCGGTCCATGGAACACGGGTCGATACCGCCAACGGCATCGGCGCCCAGGCGCATGGCGGCATCCATCAATTCGAGCGTGCCGGGACGGCGGAGCAGGCCGGATTGGGGGAAGGCGACGATCTGCATGTCGACATGATCGGCATGGGCCTCACGCGTGGCCATCACACCCTCGATGGAGGAGACGCCGCATTCGGTGTCGACATCGACATGGGTGCGGATATGGGTGGTGCCGTGCCCGACGGTGAGGGCCACCTGGCGGGCGGATTGGCGTTGGGCATCGATGCCGAGGGATCGTTTGCAGGCGCGCTCGTTGTCGATCTTGTCGATCAGCCTGGGGCCAACCGTGTTCACGTACCACGGCATGCCATAGAGGGTTTTGTCGAGATGGGCGTGCGCTTCGACAAGGCCGGGGATGGCAAGGCGGCCGGCGCCGTCGAACACCGCCCTGCCCTGCCCTTCCGCCACGCCGAAAGCGGCGATGCGGCCGGACTGAACCAGGATGGAGGTGAGCGCCCCGCCATGGGGGCGGACATTGGTGATCAGCAGGTCGGCCATCATGGCAAGGGGCTCCTTTGGATCGGGCTGGCGCTCCCTGGCGGAGACGCAAGCCCGGTCTCGTTTAAGTCAGGTCGTGCGGTTCAGGCGGTCACTTCATCCGGGTCAGCCAGTGCCGCGCCTTGTTGTCCGGGAGCTGCACAACATCAGCGACGGTGTCGCGCATCGCCCAGATCATGGGCTGCTGGTGCAGCGGCAGAAAGAGGTGTTGCTCCTTGGCGAGCATGAGGGCCTTGTTCATCTGGCCGAGGCGCTTGGGCTGGTCGAGCTCGTTGGCGGACGCATCGATCAGGCTGTCGATTTCGCCGCCCCCCCAGGTGCCCCAGTTGAAGACGCCGGCGGATTGGGTCTTGCTGTGGATGACCTGCAGCAGGATGGAGTAGGCATCGATCGCCGGTTCGTTGGCCCAGCCGAGCGGCGTGATATCGAAGGCCCCGGCGACGCGCTTTTGCGTGATCTGCGCGCGCGGCCCGATCGTCATGTTCACCTTGACACCGATCTTGGCCCACATGGCGGCGGTGGCCTGACAAATCTGTTCCTCATTGACATAGCCGTCGGAGGCGCAGACCAGCGAGACCGCGAAGCCGGCCGGGTACCCGGCCGCGGCGAGGCGCTTTTTCGCGCCTTCGATATCGAGCGGCAGGCGAGGCTCCTGGGCGTCGGTGTAGCCCGGGATCACCGGGTCGACGAGCGCGCCGGTGTTGCGGGAGTAGCCGCGCATGATGGATTTGCGGATGGCTTCGATGTCGATGGCCTGGTCGAGCGCCTGGCGGACCCGGACATCGCGCAGCGGATTGGGGCTGCCGTCCTGGAGTCTTTCAGCGAAGTTGAGCGCATAGAACACGGTGCGCAATTCGCGGGCAGCAAGGATCTTGAGGCCGGCGGCACCTTCGAGGCGGCTGACGGTCTGCAACGGCACGGCGTTGGTATAGTCGATCTGCTCGCTCATCAGGCCGGCGAGGCGGGTGGCATCGGAAGTGATGGGGCTGAATTCGATGCGGGTGACGTTGTGCTTCGGCTTGTCCCACCAGTTCGGGTTCACGTTCATGATGGTTTTCTGGTCGGGCTGGCGGGATTCGAGAATGAAGGGGCCGGTGCCGTTGGTGTGGCCGGTGGCATAGCCCTCGATACCCTTGCCCACATCGGTCGCCATTTCGGTGCGGTTGGCGACGAGCCAGGGCTTGGAGAAGATAAAGATGTTGGTGAGATCGTTCAGCAGCAGCGGGTAGGGGCCGGTGAGTTCGACATCGACCGTAAGCGGGTCGATGGCGCGGGCGGATTTGAAGGAGGAGAGATTGCCCTTGAGCGGCGAGGTGTCGTCCGTGGCGCGCTTGAGGGAGGCGACGACGTCATCGGCAGTCAGGGTGGCGCCGTCGTGGAATTTGACGCCGGCGCGAAGATGAAAGCGCCAGACCGCGGGGGAGACGCGCTCCCAGGAAGTGGCCAGCGCCGGCTCGACCTTCAGCGTGGCGTCGTAGCGGACGAGGCCTTCGTAGATATGGTTCAGAAAGGCAAGGGTGAAGGTATCACCGAAAGAGTCGGGATCGAGCGATCCAATGTCGCGCTGGGCGCCCCAGCGCAGGGTGGCGGCTTCGGCAGCCCCTGAGAATAACGGTTGGACGAGGAGGGGAATGGCGGTAAGGGCCGCCGCGGCGAGGCGGACGAGAGGACGCATGGGGGGTCTCCGGTCTCTTGCTGATGATTGTATACGCTATGGGGATACATATCCCTTGCCAAGCACTGATTGCATCGCAGCATCGCCTTTTATCCGGCGCGTTATACACCCCTGAATTGTATACGATCCCTGCAAACACCGAGGAAAACGATCGCGTGAAAACCGACGGCGCAAAGGGCGGCGGAACCCGGGCGGACAGTATCTATGCCGGATTGCGGCGGGCAATCATCGAGCAAGCGCTGGCGCCGGGAGACAAATTGCCGGAGGACGCGATCGGACGGTCGTTCGGGGTGAGCCGAACCTTGGTGCGCGGCGCCTTGGCCCGGCTGGAGGCGGAGGGGCTGGTGCGGTTGCAGGCCAATCGCGGGGCCGAGGTGGCAAGCCCGACGCTGGAGGAGGCGGCGGATATTTTCGAGATCAGGCGATGCCTGGAGTTGGAGGCCGTAGGGCGCCTGGCGGGACGGGCGACGGAGGCCGATATCGCGCGGTTGGAGGCGCATCTGGAGGAGGAGGAGGCCGCCGTCGACGGCGATGCGGCGCGCTCGATCCGCCTGACCGGCGAATTTCATATCCTGCTCGCCGCATTGGCGGGGAGCACGGTGCTGCTGGGCTATGTGAGTGGTCTGGTGTCGCGGTGTTCGTTGATCCTGGCGCTGTATGGGCGGCCGCATTCGGCCGAATGCGGGGTGCGGGAGCATCGGGGGTTGATCGAGGCGCTGCGGCGGCATGACCGGGCGGCGGCGCTGGCC
>CANFKS010000168.1 GCA_947447625.1 Rhodospirillales bacterium
AACGAGAGCGGTGCCGTTGGCCGCGACGTAGGACGCCAGAGAGTCGTTGTCGCTGCTGACAGTTCCGCAGGCCGGAAAA
Source organism: Rhodospirillales bacterium (assembly GCA_947447625.1). GTDB lineage: Bacteria > Pseudomonadota > Alphaproteobacteria > Acetobacterales > Acetobacteraceae > CAIYPH01. Next base: position 80 of record CANFKS010000168.1, read on the forward strand.
CAGACAGTCAGCGCGGTGAATGTCGCGGTCGGCGTCCCGACAGAGGCGACCAGTAAATCCGCATGCGACAAGGGGCCCACCGCCTGGTCGAACTTGAAGTAGAACGCCGACAGCCCCGTGCCGGCGGTGCCGGGAACCGCGCCGACGGCACTGCTCCCGTCAATCGTCACAGCGCCCGCCGAGGGAAGACCCGCCATCATGAGCAGGGTCATCACGAACACCATACGTCTCATTACACCCGTTCCTTACGCTGCGTGCCGCACCGCAACGCCAAGTCGGGTTACGCACTGCCTTGCTTCTGGAGCGGGTCATTACAATTGCCATGCGAAATACGCAACACCCGTTTCCTCGTCGTTTCGACATCCTCGGTATGCACGGAACTGTGGGACTGCAAAACTTGCTGACAACGCCGTGGGCGTCACCCCGCTGGAAACGGGTATTTATCGAGGTAAGGCTGATAATCCGGCTCAACATCGATCTGCATCGACGCCAGCACCCGCACCACAGCGCAATAGAACGCGATCGTCACCACCAGATCCGTCAGATGCTCCGTGCTGAAATGCTGCAGCAGCGCCCCGAACGTCACCTCCGACACGCCGGGCCCCACATAGGCCTCCCGCGCCGCCAGCAGCACCAGCCGATCCACCTCCGCCAGCCCCGTCGCCTGCCCCGCCGTATCGGCGATCAACGCCGCGATATCGCCGTCCGTCACCCCGAAATCATACCCGATCTTCACATGGTGAGACCATTCATAGTCCGAGCGTGCCAGCCACCCCACCTGCAAAATCGCCAGTTCCCGCAACCGCGCATCGAGCGTCGAGCCATACCGGATATAGCCGCCCAGCGCGCTGAACGCCCGCGTCATGCCGGGGCTGTGCGTCAGGATGCGATGTAGGTTGATGTTGCGCTTCAGCAGATCCTGGTCCGCCGCCGCCAGATCCTCACGGTTGCGATATTCGAGACGCGCCATGCTGTTTCTCCCTTTGCGCCGACGCTGCAAGCCAGCCCCCCGCTTGTCAATGCGCCCCGGCGATGCTTTCTGACGTCACCAAACAGGCAGGAACCGCGTCCGGTGGATCTCGGCAAACGAATGGACCAAAGGCTTGGCGTGCATCCGGTGGCCACCGGCGACGAACCCTTGCCCGACCTTGCATCCCAGGCCGAACACGTCACCTCCCCCTGCGGCGACGGCCACATGGTGCTCCGCGTATGGGGCCGCGGCCCTGCCCTCGTCCTGCTCCACGGCGGCTCCGGCTCCTGGCGCCACTGGGCCCGCAACATCGCGGCCCTCGCGCAAACCCACCGCGTCATCGTGCCGGACCAACCCGGCCTCGGCGACAGTGCCTCCCCCCCCGATCCCTACACGCCCATGACAATCGGCCACATCGTCGCCGACGGCATCACCGCCATCCTCGGCACCGCATCTTATGACCTCTGCGGCTTCTCCTTCGGCGCCATGATCGCAAGCCAGGTCGCCGCGCTGCACGGAACCCGCATCCACAGCCTCACCCTCTGCGGCGCCGGCGCCATGGGCTTCCCGCGCCATTCCGTCGGCCTCGTCAAGGTCCGCGCCCTCGAAGGCCAGGCCCGCATCGACGCCCACCGCGAAAACCTCAGCCGCCTGATGATCGCCAACCCCGCCGCCATCGACCCCCTCGCCTTGGCCATCCAGGAAGTCAGCACCCGCGGCACCCGCATGAAAAGCCCGCAATTCGCCTCCACCACCGCCCTGCTCGACGCGGTGGCCACCTTCCCCAACCGCCTCAACGGCATTTGGGGCAGCGCCGACGTCACCGCCACCCCCTCGATCGCCGCCCGCCGGGAGCGCCTGATATCCGTCCGCCCCGACATCGACTTCCGCGTCATTGAGGGCGCCGGCCACTGGGTCCAATACGAAGCCGCCGTCCCCTTCAATGCAATGCTGCTGGAAATGATCGCCTCTTGACCACCCACCCAACCCCGGACACGCTGCATCCATAATCGGCGCGCCCATCCAAGCGGGGTGCCACGGGAGGACAATCCATGAGCGGCACCCAAGCGTCGTCCAGCCCCTACCTCGCGGTTCGCGAGGACTGGCTCGATCTCCTCCACGAGGAGATCATCGATCCCGCTTTGCCCATCATCGACCCGCATCACCATTTGTGGGACCGCCCGAATTGGCGCTACATGCCGCATGACCTGCTGGCAGATGTCGCAAGCGGCCACACCATCATCGCCACCGTCTTCGTCCAGGCCCGCGCCTTCCACAAGGCCGACGGCCCCGAGGAACTCCGCCCCGTCGGCGAAACCGAATTCGTCAACGGCGCCGCCGCCATGGGTGCCAGCGGCATCTACGGCCCCGGCCGCATCTGCGCCGGCATCGTCGGCCACGCCGACCTCCGCCTCGGCGCCGCCGTCGATCGCGTCCTCGAAGCCCATATCCGCGCCGGCGGGGACCGTTTCCGCGGCATACGCCACATCGTCGCCCATGATCCGGACCCGACGATGAACAACCCCGGCAACCCCGCCCCCTCCGGCCTGCTCGGTGACGTCAAATTCCGCGAAGGCTTCGCCCGCCTGGCGCCGATGCAGATGTCCTTCGAGGCCTGGCTCTACCACCCCCAGATCGCCGAACTCACCGACCTCGCACGCGCCTTCCCCGATACCGCCATCGTGCTCAACCATGTCGGCGGCCCCCTCGGCATCGGCCGCTTCGAAGGCCAGCACAAGGCGATCTTCCCCGGCTGGGCCGCCTCCATCAAAACCCTCGCCGCCTGCCCCAACGTCATGGTCAAGCTCGGCGGCCTCGGCATGCGCATCAACGGCTTCGGCTTCGAGCACAATGCCTTGCCGCCCTCGTCCGACACCCTTGCCGCCGCCTGGAAACCCTATATCGACACCTGCATCGAAGCCTTCGGCGCGAGCCGCTGCATGTTCGAAAGCAACTTCCCCGTCGACAAGGGCAGCTACGCCTACCCGGTGTTCTGGAACGCCTGCAAAAAACTCGCATCCGGCGCCTCCGAAACCGAGAAAGCCGCCCTCTTCCGCGGCGCCGCCAACGCGTTCTACCGCCTCGGGCTCCCGGTCTGATGAGCGCCCCCGCCGCCAAAGGCCCGCTCGACGGCGTGCGCGTCATCGAAATCGGCCAGGCCCTCGCCGGCCCCCTCGCCGGCGTGATCCTCGCCGACATGGGCGCCGATGTCATCAAGATCGAGAAGCCCGACGGCGGCGATGACGCCCGCCTTTGGGGCCCTCCCTTCATCGACGGCGATGCGCTGTTCTTTCATGCGATGAACCGCAACAAAAAATCCGTCACCATCGACATCACCAAACCCGATGACGTCGCCCGCCTCAAATCCATCGTCACCACCGCCGACATCGTCATCCAGAACCTGCGCCCCGGCGTCGTCGAAAAATTCGGCATCGCCCCCGATGACCTGCTCGCCGTCAACCCCCGCCTGATCTACTGCTCGATCTGGGCCTTCGGCTACGCGGGCCCGCTCCGCCTCGCCCCCGGCTTCGACCCCCTGCTCCAGGCCTATGGCGGCCTGATGTCGATGACCGGCCGCAAGTCGGACCCACCCACCTTCGCGGGTGCGGCCGTCAACGACAAAACCACCGGCATGTGGTGCGTCATCGGCGCCCTGGCCGGCCTGCGCCAGCGCGACAGCACCGGCAAGGGCTGCGTCATCGACACCTCCCTTTTCGAAAGCGCCGTCGCCCTCGTCGATGGCGCCGTCAACGCCTACCTCCTCGGCGGCAAAATCCCCGAACGCCACGGCACCGCCTCCAACCTCCTCACCCCCTATCAGACCTTCGAAACCGCGGATCGCCCGATCTGCATCGCCGCCGGCAATGACCGCCTCTTCGTCAAACTCGCCGCCGCCATGGGCCATCCCGAATGGTCCGCCGACCCGCGCTTCGAAGACGGCCGCAAACGCGCCCTCAACCGGCCGGAACTCATCGCCCTGATGGACGCCGAACTGCTCGCCCAGCCGCGCGACCATTGGATGGGCCTCCTCGAAGCCGCAGGCGTCCCCTGCTCGCCCGTCAACGACATCAGCGAAGTCGCCGCCTCCCCCCAGCTCGCCGCCATCGACATGGTACGCGAACTCCCGGGCAGCGGCCTCAAAGTGATGGGCCTGCCGCTTTCGTTTGACGGCGCCCGCCCCCATCCGCGCACCGATTCCCCCAAACTCGGCGAACACAACGCCGATTTCACATCCTAGAAATCGCAACCAGGAGACCACCCATGTCCAAGAAAATGCTTGAGGGCAAAGTCGCCCTCGTCACCGGCGCCGGCGGCGGCATCGGCCGCGCCATCGCCCACGTCATGGCCGACAACGGCGCCCATGTCGTCGTCAACGACCTCGGCGCCGCCGTCGACGGCGCCGGCAAGGACGAAACCAAGGCCCAGCAGGTCGTCACCGAAATCAACACCAAACACGGCCAGGGCACGGCCGTCGCCAACGGCGACAGCGTCGCCGACTGGGACGCCGCCCAGCGCATGGTCAAAACCGCCGTCGACAGCTTCGGCAAGATCGACATCGTCGTAAACAACGCCGGCATCCTGCGCGACACCATCTTTCACCGCATGACCCCCGAAGAGTTTGACGCCGTCGTCAAAGTCCATCTCTACGGCGCCTTCTACGTCAGCCGCGCCGCCATCCCCTTCTTCCGCGCCCAGGAAGGCGGCGCCTTCATCCACATGACCTCGACCTCCGGCCTCATCGGCTCCGTCGGTCAGGTCAACTATGCCGCCGCCAAGCTCGGCATCGCCGGCATGTCCCGCGGCATCGCCGGTGACGCCGCCCGCTACAAGGTCCGCTCCAACTGCATCGGCCCGCACGCCTTCAGCCGCATGATCGAATCGATCCCCGGCCAGTCCGAAGCCGCCATGGCCGAACGCGCCGCCAAAACCCGCCCCGACCAGGTCGCCCAACTCGCAGCCTTCCTCGGCTCCGATGCGGCCGCCGACATCTCCGGCCAGATCTTCGGCGCCCGCGGCAACGAGATCTACCTCTACAACCAGCC
>CANFKS010000169.1 GCA_947447625.1 Rhodospirillales bacterium
CGCCTATCGCAAAATGATGCTGGCCTACATGCGCACCTTCCAGCGCCTCGGCCTCAAAGCCATCCCGATGGTCGCCGACACCGGCCCCATCGGCGGCGATCTCAGCCACGAATTCATCGTCCTCGCGCCGACCGGCGAGAGCGCGGTCTATTTCGATGGCGAATTCGAGAACATCGACTGGCTCAAATCCGACCACGACATCAACAACCCGGCCGATCTGGAAGCCTTCACCACCCAGATGACCAGTCTGTACGCCGCCACCGACGAAAAACACGACACCGCCAAATGGGCCGAAGTGCCGGATGCCCGCAAGCGCGAGGGCCGCGGCATCGAAGTGGGCCACATCTTCTACTTCGGCACAAAATACAGCGAGCCGATGAAGCTCTCCGTCGCCGGCCCCGACGGCAAGCCGATCATCCCCCACATGGGCAGCTACGGCATCGGCGTGTCCCGCCTCGTCGGCGCCATCATCGAGGCCAGCCACGACGACGCCGGCATCATCTGGCCCGACAGCGTCGCCCCCTGGAAAGCCGGCATCCTCAACCTCAAATCGGGCGACGCCGCCACCGACGCCCTCTGCGAGCAGGTCTACCAGGCCCTCGGCGGCAACGCCCTCTATGACGACCGCAACGAGCGCGCCGGCGCCAAATTCGCCGATGCCGACCTGATGGGCCATCCCTGGCAGATCATCGTCGGCCCGCGCGGCGCGGCCAACGGCATGGTGGAACTCAAGCGCCGCGCCACGGGCGAACGCGTCGAACGCACCGTCGCCGACGCCATCGCAACGATCATCGGCTAGCAGGGCAGGGTAGGGCAGGGCAGGGTAGGGCAGGGCGCGTGTTCACCGCTTTCGAGCGCATGATCGCCGCCCGCTACCTGCGGGCGCGCAAGGGCGAGCGCTTCGTCTCGATCATCGCGATCTTCTCCCTCGTCGGCATCGCCCTCGGCGTCGCCACCCTTATTGTGGTCTCCTCGGTGATGAGCGGCTTCCAGAGCGAACTCGTCAACCGCGCCCTCGGCGTCTCCGGCCATGTCAGCATCGAGGCCTATGCCGGCGAAAAAATCGACGGCTACGCAACCCTGGCCACCGCCATGCGCGCCCTGCCGGACGTCACCTCCGTGCTCCCGGTGCTCGACGGCCAGGTGCTGGTCAGCGTGCCCCAGGCCGGCCAGCGCGGCGCCCTGGTGCGCGGTGTGCTCCGTGATGACCTGCGCGGCCTGCACGCCATCGGCGGCCACATCATCGCGGGCTCCCTCGATGCCTTCGACGGCGATGACGCCATCGTCGTCGGCGCCGGCCTCGCCGCGTCCTACCGCCTGCGCCCGGGCAGCCGCATCACCCTGCTCTCGCCCGAGGGCGCCGCCACCGCCTTCGGCGTCGTGCCCCGCGTCCGCGCCTTCAAAGTGGTCGCGGTGTTCGACGCCGGGCTCTCCGACTACAACAATGCCGTCGTCTTCCTGCCGCTCGCCATGGCGCAAACCTTCTTCCAAAAAGAGGCCGCCGTCACCGGCTTCCAAATCCGCGTGGCCGACCCCGCCCGCGCCGCAGCGCTGCTCCCCGGCCTGCGCCCCCTGCTCGGCAGCCGCCAACTCCTCATGCGGGACTGGCGGCATTCCAACGACCAGATCATCGGCATCCTGCAAATCCAGAAGGACACGATGTTCATCGTCCTCGGCATGATCATCCTGGTCGCCGCCTTCAACGTGATCTCCTCCCTCATCATGCTGGTCAAGGACAAGACCGCCGACATCGCGGTGCTGCGCACCATCGGCGCCAGCCCCGGCGCCATCCTGCGGATCTTTCTGATGTGCGGCGCCTTCGTCGGCGTCAGCGGCACGCTGATCGGCACCCTCCTCGGTGTCGTGTTCTGCCGCAACATCGTGGCCATTCAGCACGCCATCGAAAGCCTCACCGGCGGGCAGGTGTTCGACAGCCGCGCCTTCCTGCTCACCACCCTGCCCGACCAGGTCGATTGGGCCGATGTCGCCCGCGTCGTCGTCCTCGGCCTTGCTCTCTCTCTGCTCGCCACCGTCTATCCAAGCTGGAAAGCCGCCCGCACCGACCCCGTCGAGGCGCTGCGTCATGAGTGAGCGGGGCATGGCTGACGCCAACCGCCTGATCCTGCGCAACGTCACCCGCAGCTACCCCTCGGGCAGCGAACGCCTCCATGTCCTGCGCGGCGTTGACCTCACACTCCGCGCCGGCGAAATCGTCGCCCTCGTCGCCCCCTCCGGCACCGGCAAATCCACCCTGCTGCACATCGCCGGCCTCCTCGACAAGCCCGACAGCGGCGATGTCATCATCGCCGGCCACCCCGCCGGCACCCTCCCCGACGCCGCGCGGACCGCCATCCGCCGCGACGCGATCGGCTTCGTCTACCAGTTCCATCATCTGCTCGGCGAATTCACCGCCCTCGAAAACATCGCCCTGCCGCAAATGATCGCCGGCACCCCGCGCCCCGCTTCCATGGCCCACGCCCGCGAACTCCTCGCCGCCTTCGGCCTCGCCGCCCGCGCCGATCACAGTCCCGGCAAACTCTCCGGCGGCGAAAAACAACGCGTCGCCATCGCCCGCGCGCTGGCCAACCGCCCCGCCGTCCTCCTCGCCGACGAACCCACCGGCAATCTTGACGTCGGCACCGCCGCCCTCGTCTTCGACGAACTGCTCGACAGCGTCCGCTCCCACAACACCGCCGCCCTCATCGCCACCCACAACCCCGACCTCGCCAGCCGCATGGACCGCATCATCACCCTGCGGGACGGCCGCCTCGTCGAAGGCTGATTTTTTTAAACACCGCGGGAGCACACCATGCCAGCCTACCTGATCGTCAATATCGATCTGCGCGACGCCGAGGCCTACAAACCCTACATCGAAGCCGTCCCGCCCATCGTCGCCCGTCACGGCGGGGAATACCTCGTCCGCGGCGGTGCCTTCGAAATCATCGAAGGCACCTGGCAACCCAACCGCCTCGTCCTCTTCCGCTTCCCCGACCGCGCCGCCATCCGCGCCTTCGTCGATGACCCCGACTACGCCCCCTTCAAAGCCCTCCGCCTCTCCGTCGCCACCACCGATTCAGTGGCCGTCGACGGCATCGCCTGACAGGCCTCGCCACCTGGCGCGATATCGCGGCGCAGGACCGGACCGCAGCCATTGACCATGCCTGGAACAGCACCGCCTGGAACAGCACCGCCTGGAACCGCGCCCTCACGGCCGCACGCGGTGCGGCGCGGGATGGATCAGGAAGGGCTTCTCTTTTGAAAAAAGAAGCAAAAAACGTTTGTCCGGTTAAGCAATACTCAACGCCCGCCGCCGATCGGGATCAGCGCCCCCGTCACATACGAAGCCTCGTCCGACAACAGCCACAAGATCACCTTGGCGACCTCGTCGGCCGTCCCCACCCGGCCCAGCGGAATCACCGGTATCGCCCGCGTCGTCCGCCCCGCATCCCCCGCCTTGGCATGGATCTCGGTCTCGATCATCCCGGGATTCACCGCATTCACCCGAATGCCCCGCCCCCCCAACTCCCGCGCCGCCCCGATCGTAAAACTGTCGATCGCCCCCTTGGTCGCCGCATAATGCACAAACTCGTTCGCCCCCCCGATCTCCGACGCCCGCGACGACACATTCACAATCGCCCCGCCCGCACCCCCCAAATCGGTTGCCATCCGCTTCACCGCCTCGCGCAACGCAATAAAACACCCCGTCACATTCAGCCGCATCATGTCATCCAGCAACGCTCCATCCACCGCATCCAACCTGCGGATCGGCCCCGTCGTCCCCGCATTGTTCACCAGCGCCGTCACGTTCCCCCACTCCCGATCGACCCGCGCAAACAACGCCTCCGTCGCCCGCTCATCCGTCGCATCCGCCTGCACCGCAATCGCCGTGCCCCCAGCCGCCGCAATATCGGCCAACACCTTCGCCGCATAGGCCTCGCCGCTGCGATACGAAATCGCCACCTTATAGCCCCGCGCCGCCGCAATCCTGGCCGTCGCTGCACCAATCCCCTGGCTGCCGCCGGTGATCACCATCACGCCACACATGGCCCTACTCCTCGAACGCTAAAGTCACACCGAACGTCTCGCCCGGCCCCACCACAATCTGCCCCCCAACCTCCCGCATCGCCACCCCCGCCAACGCCCCCCTGGCCACCGCCAGCGACATCGTGCGCAACACCAGCGCCGCCATCGCCTCCTCCCGCCCATCATCCACCACCGCCTCCGCCCCAAACCGCGCCTCCAACACCGCCCGCGTCACCACATCAAACCGCGTCAACCCCACCGCCAACCGCACCCCCCCCTCGATCGGCCGCACCGACCCCGGGAACATCTGCCCAAACACCCCGCCCAACCGCCCCGGATCGCGCGCCACAATCACCGCGCCCGCCACCCCGACCACCCCGTTGCCATGCGCCCGCCACGCATCCCGCCACACCAGATCCCGCGTCCGATGCTCGCAGAAATACAACCGCCCCGCCGCCGTCGAGCCCGCCGGCAGGCGCACCGTCCGAAACGCCGCATCCCGCACCCCCTCCGCCACCTCGACCGGGCGCGTAAAACTCTGCACCTCAAGCGGCGCCATCCCGGCCTGTTCCAACGCGCCATGCGTCGCCACCGCGTCTTCCGAACCCCACACCAGCCCATTCAGCCCCATCGGCCAGCCCAGCAGATCCTGCCGCCCGCCGCCCGGCGTCACCCCGATCAGTTCCAGGTAATCCGTCCCAAAGATTGCGAGATGGTTCATCGAGCCCAGCGAATGATGGCCCCGCGGCGTCAGCGTGAAACCAAGCCGGCGATAGGCCGCCGCTGCCTCGTCCATCCGGTCATGCACAGAGACGACCACATGGTCGAGCGTGGGCCATAGCGTCATCGGGAGCCTCGTGGATGAAGGGGAAAGCGAAGCAAGCGCTTCTTTTTTGAAAAAAAGAAGCAAAAAACGTTCATCCCGCAAGCCTCGCCATGCAACACAGGGCGAAGCCCCGGCCAAAGTTTTTTGCAGAGCTTTTTTCCAAAAAAGCGACCGCTGGCTTCCTCAAAAAACCTTTGCGTCGATTTTTTTCCTAAGATA
>CANFKS010000170.1 GCA_947447625.1 Rhodospirillales bacterium
AAGCTGGGTGCGGCGCGGGTGGAGAATTATCGCAGTTTCGTGACCAAGCTGTGGAATGCGGCCCGGTTCTGCGAAATGAACGGGATTGCGCCCGATCCGGATTTCGTGCCGGGGCTTGCGACGTTGCCGCTGACGCGGTGGATATTGGCGGCGCTGAACGATGCGATCGGGGAGGCGAATACCGCATTGGAGGCGTATCGGTTCAATGATTATGCGGCGGCGGGATATCGGTTCACGTGGAATTTGTTCTGCGACTGGTTCCTGGAATTCGCCAAGCCGGCGCTGGCCAATGCGGGGTCGGCAGAGGCGGACGAGGTGAAGAAGACGGCGGCTTATGTGTTGGGGCTGGTGTTGCGGCTGCTGCATCCGGCGATGCCGTTTGTGACAGAAGAATTGTGGGACCGGTTTGGCTACGGGGCGCGGAATAGTTTGATTGCAACGGCTTGGCCGGAGATCGTCGCGGTGCCCGGTGCTGTGGCGGCGCGGGCGGAGTTGGATTGGGTGGTACGGTTGATTGGCGAGGTGCGCACGGTGCGGGCGGAGATGAATGTGCCGCCGTCGCAGATGGGGGCCGTGTTGTTGAAAGATGCTTCGGCGGCCTCGATCGCGCGGGGCGGGCGGTGGATGGAGGCGATCGGGCGGATGGCTCGGGCGAGTTCGTTTGCGGCACTGGAGGGCGACGTGCCGCAGGGCAGCGCGCAGGCGGTTTTGGAGGAGGCGACGATCGTGTTGCCGTTGGCGGGATTGATCGATCTCGGCGCGGAGCGGACGCGGTTGCAGAAGGAGCGCGGCAAGATCGCGGTCGAGGCGGAGAAGATGGCAAAGAAGCTGGGGAATGCGGATTTCATCGCGCGGGCGCCGGAGGATATCGTGGAGGAGAACCGCGAGCGGCTGGCCGGGATGGAGGCCGAGATGGTCAGGCTGGCGGCGGCTTTGCAGCGGATTGCCTAGAGCCTGATGATTTTTGGTGGAATCACCAAAAATCTGAATCAGCCGATCAAACGAAGCGCCAGAACGGGAGCCACATCGCCCGAAATCACCATGCAGGGTTTTGATATCGCTATCGCACCAAACCAGTCGCGAAAAAGCCCGCCGGGTCAGGCGGGTTTTTGCGCGGTCAGGCGCGCCTGTCTGGACGGGTGAAGCTTTTTTGCTTGGCTTGCCTTACTCTCGCTTGAGCTTGCCGAGCAGGCGGGCGCGATCGGTCTCGTAGAGGCGGATGTTGCGGTCCTTGACGTGACCGAAGCCGCGGATCGTATCGGGGAGGGACGCGAGTTCGACGGCAATGGGCAGGGTGCTGGGGGAGAGGGTTTTGAGGATGGTTTCGATCTGGATTTCGAAATCGGTGATGAGGCGGCGTTCGGTTTGGCGTTCCTCGGTGCGGCCGAACGGGTCGAGCGGGGTGCCGCGGAGGGATTTGAGTTTGGCCAGGGTGCGGAAGGCGGACATCATCCAGGGGCCGTAGGATTTTTTGATGAGATGTCCGGTGCGGGCGTCACGGCGGGCCATGAAGGGGGGGGCGAGGTGGAATTCGAGTTTTTCGGGGTTTTCGAATTGGGCGGCGAGAGCTGCGGTGAATTCAGGGGCGGTGTAGAGGCGGGCGACTTCGTATTCGTCCTTGTAGGCGAGGAGTTTGGCGTAGCTGCGGGCGATGGCTTCGGTCAGCGCGGTCGAGCCTGAGAACAGCCGGGCTTCGGTTTCGCGGACACGGTCGATGGTTTTGCGGTAGCGGCGAGCGAGGAAGCCGGATTGGTAGGCGGTGAGGTGTTTTTCGCGGGACGCGATGAGGTCATCCAGCGTGCGCGGGGTGGGGGGGAGAACGACGATGCCAGCGGCGTCGGCCACGCGTTTGAGATCAACCGCGGCGCAGCGGCCCCAGGCGAAGGCGGTGGTGTTGGATTGGGCGGCGGTGCCGTTGAGTTCGATGGCGCGCAGGATGGACTCGCGGCTGAGGGGGATGAGGCCTTGCTGCCAGGCGTAGCCGAGGACGAAGGGATTGGTGGCGATGCTGTCGCCCATCAGGGCGCTGGCAAGGGATGTGGCGTCGAACTGGTGAACGGCGTCCGTGCCGGCGGCGTCGGTGATGGTGCGGCGGAGTTGGGCGGAGGGCAGGCGGGTGGTGGTGTCCATCACGAAATCGCCGGTGGGGACTTCGTAGGTGTTGAGCACGACGTGGGAGACGCCGCTGCGAAGCGTGGCGAGGGTGTCCTTGGCGCCGGCGACGACCATGTCGCAGGCGAGCAGAAGATCGGCCTCGCCACGGCCGACGCGCAGGCCGTGAAGCTGTTCGGCCGCCGCGGCGAGGCGGATATGGCTGAACACGGAGCCGCCTTTCTGCGCCATGCCCATCTGGTCCAGCACGGTGACATGCGCGCCGTCGAGATGGGCGGCCATGCCCATGAGGGCGCCGATGGTGACGATGCCGGTGCCGCCGATGCCGGTGACGAGGATGTCGTAGGGGTGGTCGAGGCTGGGCAGTGTGGGGTCGGGGGTTTCGAAGGGTTGGGTGGCGGCGGCGCTGCGTTTGCGCAGTGTGCCGCCATGGACGGTGACGAAGGAGGGGCAGAAGCCTTCGATGCAGGAGAAATCCTTGTTGCAGCTGGATTGGTCGATGCGGCGTTTGGTGCCGAATTCGGTTTCGATGGGTTGCACCGAGAGGCAGTTGGAGGCTTTGGAGCAATCGCCGCAGGCTTCGCAGACGGCGGCGTTGATGAAGGCGCGCTTGTTGGGGTCGGGGAAGGTGCCGCGCTTGCGGCGGCGGCGTTTTTCGGAGGCACAGGTCTGGTCGTAGACGATGACGGTGACGCCTTCGGTGTCGCGGAAGCTGCGTTCGATATCCTGGAGTTCGCGGCGGTGATGGACGGTGACGCCGGGGGCGAGGTCGGTCACGTCGTCGTATTTTTCGGGCTCGTCGGTGACGATGACGCAGCGTTTGACGCCCTCGGCGGTGACTTGCCGGGTGATTTGCGGAACGGTGATGGGCCCGTCATGGGGTTGGCCGCCGGTCATGGCGACGGCGTCGTTGAAGAGGATTTTGTAGGTGATGGTGGCGCGCCCGGCGATGGCGCCGCGGATGGCCATGTAGCCGGAGTGGAAATAGGTGCCGTCGCCGAGATTGGCGAAGACGTGTTTTTCCTCGGTGAAAGGGGCCTGGCCGAGCCACTGCATGCCTTCGCCGCCCATTTGGCTCAGCGTGTCGGTGCTGCGGTCCATCCACAAGGCGAGGGTGTGGCAGCCGATGCCGGCCAAGGCGCGGCTGCCGTCGATGACTTTGGTGGAGGTGTTGTGCGGGCAGCCCGAGCAGAAATAGGGGCGGCGGGCAGCGCCGACATGGATTTGTTCGAGGCTGCGGGCCTGTTCGCGCAGGAAGCGGGTGCGGGCCTGCATGGCTTCGCTGTCGATGAAGGGGGCGAGGCGGCCGGACAGCGCGAGGGCGAGTTCGGCGGAGGAGAATTCGCCGTTGGATTTGAGGAAGGGGAGGTTGCGTTCGTCGCGCTTGCCGACGACGCGGGGGCGGACGGCGGCGTCGTAGAGGATGTCGCGCACCTGCTGTTCGATGATCGGGGATTTCTCCTCGATCACGACGATTTCGGTGAGGCCCTCGGCAAAGCGGCGGATGATATGGGGATCGATCGGCCAGACGAGGGCGAGTTTGAGCAGGCGCACGCCTTGGGTGATGCCGAGTTCGGCGAGGGCCTGGCTTGTGTCGTGGTAGGATTTGCCCGCGGTGATGACGCCGATGCTGGCGCCGGGGCCGGGTTTGATGATGCGGTCAAGGCCGTTGGCGCGGGCATAGGCGGTGGCGGCGGGGAGGCCGATGTTGAGAACGCGGGATTCCTGGTCGAGCGGCGCGTCGGGCAGGCGGTAGCCCGCGTCGGGGTGGGGGCCTTCGGGGTGGAGGATGCGGAAATCGGCGAGATCGAAGGCAACGGAGGCGGAGCTGTCCATCACGTCGCCCACCGTTTTGAAGCCGACCCAGCGGCCCGACCAGCGCGACATCGCCCAGCCGTGGAGGCCGAGTTCGAGGAGGTCGCGCACGTCGGCGGGGACGAGGATGGGCATGGAGCCCGCGATGAGGGCGGGTTCGGATTGATGAGGGACGGTGGAGGATTTGCAGCCATGGTCGTCGCCGGCCATGGCGAGGACGCCGCCGGTGCGGGTGGTGCCGGCATAGTTGGCGTGGCGGAAGGCATCACCGGCACGATCGACGCCGGGGCCCTTGCCGTACCAATAGGCGAACACGCCATCATATTTCGCGCCTGGCAGGAGCGGGACCTGCTGGGTGCCCCAGATGGCGGTGGCGGCGATTTCTTCGTTCACGGCCGGCCAGAAATGGATGTGGTTTTCGGCGAGCTGTTTTTTGGCGCCCCACATCTGGATGTCGATCTGCCCGAGGGGGGAGCCGCGGTAGCCCGAGATGTAGCCGGCGGTGTTGAGGCCGGCAGCCAGGTCGAGCTGGCGTTGAAGCATGGGGAGGCGGACGAGCGCCTGGGTGCCGGTAAGGAAGAACCGGTCGGTGTCGGTTGCGTATTTATCGTCCAGCGTGACCGCGGAGTGCTTCATGGCAGCCTCGTTTTCCCCCCGTACGGAGGATGTTGGAACAGGAGTGCCGGCAGAGCCAGCGCAGCATGTGTCGCAAAGTCAAATAGCATCATTGCGCCGGTTTGCAGGGGGGGCGGCACAAGTAGATCGCGCTTAGCCATCATGCGCGAAATCCACGAGGTCGGCGCGCTCCTGGACCATGTCGCCGACGGCGCAGTGGATTGTGGCGATGGTGCCGTCCATGGCGGCGGTCAGGGTCATTTCCATTTTCATGGCTTCGAGAATGATGAGGGGTTGGCCCCTCGTGACGCTGTCGCCGGGGGCGCAGAGGACGGCGGTGATGCGGCCGGGGATGGGGGCGAGGACGTGGTTGGCGCCGGGGGGGGCGGCGGTGGGGGGGGCAAGGGGGTCGACCGGGGTCAGATGGTAGGGGTGGCCGGCGATCAGGA
>CANFKS010000171.1 GCA_947447625.1 Rhodospirillales bacterium
GATGCCGCTGCGCAACAGGAACGCGACATCGTCGGCAGGCAAATGCGGCAAGGTCGTCGCACAGGCCGCCGTCGCACGTTCATGGATGCTGCGCAGGGCCTCACTGTCGAGTACGCCCACCGGGTCCTGTGCGGTGCCGTGGAACACCACCAGGCGGGCCAGGCGCTCCCGCTCATCGCCCTCCCCGGCCAGCGGCGTCACATACTCCCATGCGCTGCGCCGCAGCAGTGCGGTGATGGTATCGAGGTCCTTGCGCGCCTGCAGCACCTCGTTGTTCACCCGAACCCCGGAATCGCCGACCAGCACCACGTCGACATCGGCATCGCCCACCAGCACCAGCGCCAGCGTGCAGCACATCCGCCCGCCCCAGCGCGAACCGGCGAGGTCGACACCGTGCTGGCGGCAGGCCTCGCGCAGGGTCTCGGTCAACGCCGGGACGATGGCATCGGGCACCATCGGCCCCGCAGCAAAGATCGCCTCCAGCCGCCGCGCCACCAGCCGCGCCGCATAGCGCCCGCCGAGCATCCCCTCGAAACGCGAGCCGTCACGATCGGTGACCCCGTCGATCACCGCGAAAGCGCGCCCAGGCAGCACCACGAGCGCGTCCTCGTTGGTGTCCGGCCGCGCCGGCTCGCGGGCCTCGGTGAAGGCCTCGATGCGCATGGATCAGCGCGCCGCGGCCATCTCCTTCCAGCGCGCGATCCAGGCGTTGCGGTTCTGTGCGATGGCGCGAATGTCGTAGTTCACCAGCTTGACCTCGGTGATCGGCTTGGCCCCGCCGCCCCCGGCAACATCGGTGCGCACGGCGCGGCGGCCCATCTGCTTGACCACGATTTCCTGCACCGGCTTGGTCAGCAGCCAGTCGATGAACTTCCTGCCGTTCTCGGCATTGGGCGCACCCTTCGCCAGTGCCATGCCATCGGCCACCGTTGAGGTACCATCCTCGGGATACAGGATCGTCACCGGTCCGCCACCCTTGACGTAGTCGAGCGCGTCGTCCTCCAGCGCGACCCCCAGCTTGGCCTCCCCGTCATTCACCAGGCGCGACACCAGCCCCGAGCTTTCCGCCAGCAGCATGTTGCGCAGGATGCCATTGTAGATGTCCCAGCCTGGCTCGCAGGCCCGTGGCGATCCGGGCGCGGCGACGGATTTCGGCCCCAGCGTATTTTCGCGCTCGATCGTCCCGTAATCCTCGGGTGCCGCACCGGGTGAGGGGCGATACATGGTCCGGCTGCCGCCGAGCGGCGCGGCACTCATGCCGTCGATGATGACATGCTGGCCATCGGCGGTGCGGATATGGGCGGTGCCGCCGCCGAACAGCGACACCATCATCGGCTCGACCACCGTGAGCGCGAACTGCGTGGCCACCGCGGCGTCGATCGCATTGCCGCCAGCGGCCAGCATCTCCGCCCCCGCCGCCGAAGCGAGCGGGTGGTTGGAGGCCACCATGCCCCGGCTGCCGATCGCCGGCTGCTTTTCGGTGCCGAATGCAAAGCCGTGCCGCACGGTGTTGGGGTCTGTCATAGCGCTCTCCGCAAACTCGATGGCCCAGCCTGCCACGCCCCGGGCGATCCGGCCATATCCAAGGCTCCGGTTCAGCGATGTGACGGGCGCTCGTTCGGAGCATCCGACAACGACGACCCTGGCGCGCGCCTCAAACCGGCACGCCGAGTACCAGAAGCCGCTTGCGCCAGGTCTCCCCGACCAAAGCGACAACGCGTTCGCGGGACAGGATCCGCGGCAGCCAGGCGACCTTTTTGTTGTTGCCCGAGATGATGCTCGCGCGGCCCGCGAGCAGCGCATCGAGCCCGACATCGGCGACCATCGCGGCAGAATCATCGGGGGCCCTGGGGCGAGCGGCCGCATAGGCGACGGCAGCGAAGTTCGACTCGGTGTTGCCGGGGCAAAGCACGGTGACCTGCACGCCCTTGCCTTTGAATTCGTAGGAGAGCGCCTCCGAGAAGGAAAGCACAAACGCCTTGGACGCGGCGTAGACGGCGGTCCAGGGCAAGGGAACGAAGGCGACGGCGGAACTGATGTTGAGCACGCCGCAATCGCCCCGCGCGGCCATCCCCGGCATGAAGAGGTGGCACAGCTCAAGCACGGCCTGGATGTTGAGCGCGATCATCTCCCCGTATGTCGCCAAACTCTCGCCCTCGAAGCGGCCCCATTTGCCGAAACCCGCATTGTTGACGAGCAGATCGACACACAATCCATGCCGCTCAACCTCGGCATGAAGCCGGGCGGCAGCGCCGGGCTGCGCGAGGTCGGCGGCGATGACGGTCGCCTCGACACCCTTGCCACGCAGAGCGGTTGCGAGATGTTCGAGCCGATCGGCCGAGCGGGCGACGAGGATGAGGTTGGCCCCGCGTGCGGCGAGGCTTTCGGCGAGGGCCTTGCCGATGCCCGACGAGGCGCCGGTGACCAAGGCCGTTTTGCCAGCGTAGGTTTTCATTGATATCTCTCCGGGGCGTGGACATGATGACAGCAACCGTCATCAAACATTTATCGACCGATAAAGACGTTTGTCAATGACAGTCGCTGACATGGAGTTGCGGAAACAGCATGAGCCGATGGCCCCCGGATACATCGTCCCGGCTGAAGCGGGTGGCGATCGCGCTGTTCGCCGAACGCGGCTTCGCCACCGTGACGGCAGCCGAGGTCGCCGCCGGCGCCGGGATGACGGAGCGCACCTTCTTTCGCCATTTCAAGGCCAAGGAGGATGTGCTGTTCGAGGATCACACCGACCTCAAGGCGGCATTGATCGAGGCGATCGCCGCCGCGCCTGCCGGGATAGGAGCGCGGGGGTTGATGCGTCGGGTGGCAGAATTTCTGAGCGAACGCTTCGAGCCGCAGCGGGCGATGCATCGGACATTGCACGCGGTGATATCGAGCGATGCGACATTGCGGATGCGGGCATTGCAGCGGGATCGCGAGTGGGCCGCGGCTGTCGCGGCCGGGTTCACCCGGCGCGGCTATGCGGCGCAGCGCGCCGCGACGATCGCTGCGGTGACGACGGCGGCGTTCGGGCTCGTCTATCTCGCGTGGCTGAACGACACAGCACCGCAGACACTGGCCCAGCGGTTCGAGGCTGTCGAGCAGGATCTGGCACAGGCGCTGGCCGAATAACGCCTGACAAGGTTTGGCTGAGGCGCCAAAAACGCTGAAACACCCGTTCAAACAAAGAGTGAGAGCAGGACGCCCCCGCCTGTCGGAAGGCATCCTGCCTCTTGTATCCGTGGCACGGCTCAGGCGCGCGCGAGGTCGGCGATGATGAAGCTGGCCGAGGTGGAGCCGTTCCATTCCTCTGCGCGCAATTGGCCTGCGATATGCAGTGGCGCGTTGTCGCGGGCCAGCAATGCATCGGCTACGGCGCCTTCGCGGGCGCGGAACATGACCCCCTTGAGCCGTCCGCCGCCGCCTTCGCCCTCTATGAAGGCCCGGATGGTGTTGCCTTCCTTGCCCACCCGGTCGGCGCGCACGATGCGGCAACGCGGCAGGATGAGCAGCGGCTCCTCGTTGCCGTTGCCGAAGGGGGAGAGTTTGCTGATCTGTTGAGCGAGATCAACAGTACAGCCCGGCACCGAGACACTGGCTTCAACGATCAGATCGGCGGCGGAGGGGAGGTGACGCGCAGCGGCGAGGCGCTCATCAAGGAAGGCATGGAAGCGCGAGATGCTGGCCTCGGCCAGCGAGAACCCTGCGGCCATGGCGTGGCCGCCGCCGGTCAGCAGGATGCCATGCTGGCGGGCTGCGATGATGGCCGAACCCAGATCGAGCCCGACGACCGAGCGCCCCGAGCCCTTGGCGATGCCGTCTGCAATACCGGCAACGCAGGCGGGGCGATTGAAGCGCTCCTTGATCCGCCCGGCGACGATGCCGACCACGCCGGGATGCCATTGGACACCGGCGACCAGCACGGCAGCGTGCCCGGCGGCGATCTGTTGTTCGGCGGCGAGCAGAGCATCATCCAGCATGCCGGCTTCGACGGCCTGGCGCTGGCGGTTGATGGCGTCGAGCGCCTCGGCGATGCCGCGGGCCTCGATGGTGTCCTGGCAGAGCAACAGGCGCAGGCCCATATCCGCCTCGCTGATGCGCCCCGCAGCATTGATCCGCGGACCCAGCGCGAAGCCGAGGGTCATCGCACTCGGGCGGTCCTTCACCGCGGCGACATCGAGCAGGGCGTTGATGCCAACCCGCTCGCGCCGTGCCATCACCTTGAGGCCCTGTGTCACAAAGGCCCGGTTGAGACCAGTGAGTGGCATAACGTCGCAGACGGTGGCGAGTGCAACGAGATCGAGCAGTGCCATCATGTCGGGCTCGTGCCCGGCGCCGAAATGGCCGCGACGGCGCAGCACGCGGGTGGTCGCGACCGCTGCGAGGAAGGCGATGGCGGCGGCACAAAGCATGCCGAGACCCGAGGTGCAGTCGAGCCGGTTGGGGTTGACGGTAGCGACCACGTCCGGCGGCAGTCCCTCAGCCTTGTGATGATCGAGCACCACCACA
>CANFKS010000172.1 GCA_947447625.1 Rhodospirillales bacterium
CGCGGCATCGTCGTTCACGATCAGCGACACGGCCGCCAATGTGCAAACTGCCCTGACCGCCCTGGTGGCAGACACGAAGCTGACCGCCATCACCCTGACGGATGCCGGCACGCCCACGATCACGCTTACGGGTGCGTCTTATGCCGCCGGTGCGGCGGCCCTGGCTAAAATTGCCGGCGCTTACAACCTGGCCGTTACGGCGGCCACCATTGGTCAAGCTGCCGCTCTGCAAACCGCGGCATTGGCGTTCACGATCAGCGACACGGCCGCCAATGTGCAAACCGCCCTGACTGCCCTGGCGGCAGACACGAGGCTGACCGCGATCACCCTGACGGATGCCGGCACCCCCACGATTACGCTGACGGGTGCAGCCTATGCCGCAGGCACGGCGGCGCTGGCCAAAATCACCAGTGCCTATAATTTGGCCGTCACGGGGGCTTCGGTTGGTCAAGCTGCCGCGCTGCAAACCGCGGCATGGGCGTTCACGATCAGCGACACGGCTTCCACTGTGCAAGCTGCGCTCGCCGCCCTGGTGGCAGACACGAAGCTGACCGCGATCACCCTGACGGATGCCGGCAGGCCCACCATTACGCTCACGGCTACGGCCTATGCCGCCGACACGGTGGCGCTGGCGAAAATCACCAGTGCCTACAGCCTGGTCGTAACGGGGGCCACCGTCGGTCAAGCCGCCGCGCTGCAAATCGCGGCATCGTCGTTCACGATCAGCGACACGGCCGCCAACGTACAAGGCGCCCTGAGCGCCTTGCTGGCAGACACAAAGCTGACCACTATCACCCTGACGGATGCCGGTACGCCTACGATAACGCTCACGGCTGCGGCCTACGCCGCCAACACGGCGGCACTGGCTAAAATCGGCAGTCCCTACAATTTGGCGGTCACCGCCGCCACCGTCGGTCAAGCCGCTGCGCTGCAAATCGCTGCATCGTCGTTCACGATCAGCGACACGGCCGCCAATGTCCAAGGCGCACTGACCGCCCTGCTGTCGGACACCAAGCTGACCGCCATCATACTGACCGATGCCGGCACACCCACCATTTCGCTCACGGGTTCAGCCTATGCCGCCGATACGGCGGTGCTGGCAAAAATCACCAGTTCCTACAATCTGGCCGTTACCGCCGCCACAATTGCTCAAGCCGCTGCGCTGCAAACTGCGGCATCGTCGTTCACGATCAGCGACACGGCCGCCAACGTGCAAGGTGCCCTGACCGCCCTGCTGTCGGATACAAAGCTGACCGCCATCACACTGACGGATGCCAGCAAGCCGACGATGACGCTCACGGCTGCGGCCTATGCGGCCGACACGGCAGCGCTGGCCAAAATCACCAGCGCCTACAACTTGTCCGTTACCGCTGCCACAGTCGGTCAGGCCGCCGCGCTGCAAACAGCGGTGTCGTCGTTCTCGATCAGCGACACGGCTGCCAATGTGCAAAATGCCCTGGGCGCCCTGCTGTCATACTCGAAGCTGACCGCCATCACCCTGACGGACGCCGGCAAGCCGACGATTACGCTCACGGCTGCTGCCTATGCCGCCGACACGGCGGCGTTGGCCAAAATCACCAGCGCCTACAACTTGTCCGTTACCGCTGCCACAGTCGGTCAGGCCGCCGCGCTGCAGACCGCTGCATCGTCGTTCACGATCAGCGACACAGCGTTCAATGTACAAAATGCTCTGACCGCTCTGCTGTCAGACACCAAGCTGACCGCAATCACCCTCACTGATGCCGGCAAGCCCACCATTACGCTCACGGCTTCGGCTTATGCCGCCGACACCGCGGTACTGGCCAAAATCACCACTGCCTGCAACCTCGCCGTTACGGCCGCCACCGTTGATCAAGCCGCCGCGCTGCAGATCGCCGCATCGTCGTTCACAATCAGCGACACGTCCGCCAACGTGCAAGGTGCCCTGACCGCTCTGTTGTCGGACACAAAGCTGTCCGCCATCACACTGACCGATGCGGGAAAGCCCACCATCACGCTCACGGCAGCGGCTTATGCCGCCGACACGGCGGCGCTGGCCAAAATCACCAGCGCCTATAATTTGGCCGTCACGGGGGCCAGTGCTGGCCAAGCCGCCGCGCTGCAAACCGCCGCTCTACCCTATGCAACCATTGGGTTCGCGGTGTCGGACAATGTGGCAAACGTCAAGAGCCGTCTTGCTTCCCTGCTCACATATAATAGGCTTATGTATGTCTCATTGACCGATACAGCAGCCAATATTACATCGGCTTTCAGTAACGGTATCTCTGGTTTGCCCGTGAACGAAGTCACATTAAGCGATAATGCGCCGGTTTTGATTAGCTATAATCAATGGAATTATAGCCACAATTTAGTATCTGCACTAAAAACAAGCGTTAATATCATTGTGGATCAGGTTGATCCATACAACTACTACGCAGTGAGCCTCGATCCACACGTAACCAGTGTGGTCACCACCAGTGGACTGTCAGTGCCTCTCGATCAGGCGGAGTATCTGTATATCGCCTACTTCGGCCGGGCCGCCGAGCCGGGCGGTCTGGGTTACTGGGCGGGGTTGTTGAATGGATCCACAGATCTGCACAATGCCGCGATGGGGTTTGGCACCACGGCAGAAGCGGCCACCCGTTACGCATTGTTCGCGAAGATCACTGCAAACTTGACCCCGACCTCGGACGACATCACGACGTTCGTGACGTCGGTCTATCAAAATCTGCTCAACCGCGCCCCCGATCCAGGCGGCCTCGCGTATTGGGCGTCGGTCATCCAGTCGCGTTTGTCCATCGCGGATTCCACCCAGCGCGCCCTGCAGATCGGAGCGATCCCGGCCGACCTGATTGGTGGTGCCTTTTCCGGAAACAACGCAGGCTATCGGTTGGATCAAGCCACCCTCCAGAACAAAGTTGGAGAGGCGGAAGCGATCTCCGCGAAAATGGCCTTGATTGGCTCGGCTCCCAATGCTGTCGATATTTCCATCCCGCTTATCGCAAGCATAGACGCGTCGATCGCGTCCCTGACATCCGCCAAAGCATTGGGGGATGGCATACTCACAGGACAATCTGGGCTCACAGCATCGAATGTCCGGGTTTCCACGGCGTCGATTTGGCAGGCCGATACGCATGTCGCGTCATTCACGGTCAAAGATACTGCACCCGCAGTGACATCGGCACTCTCAGAACTCATCAGGGACAGTAAATTGACGAGCGTGACCGTCTCGGGAACACCGACGGGTCATTCGCTGGATCTCAAAAATCTGACAGTGGCGTCGACCATCATGCTCGATGGCAACAGCGTGTCCGTGAGTGCAGGGCTTGGCGCGCCTTCCCTCACCTTTATCGGCACACCTGACACCGTGACCTTGGGGTCTGCACCCGCAACAATCCAATATAGCCTTCAACCCGGCAGCGGCATCGAGACCATTGCCAACTTCCATTATGGCCTCGATCAACTCAATATTGACATGCTCGGTGCCATCAACGGCGCATTGCAGGCCAGCGACACCACCTTGAACGGCACTGCGGCGATCAGTCTCTATGGAACGGCTGATCCCAGGCATGGTGTGGTGCTTCTGGCAGGCGGCACCTCCAACTTTACCACGGCGGCTGATCTGCTTGCCAACCATGTGACCTTCGCGGGAGGACACGCGTTGATCAGCTGACGACAGCAGCCCCTGTGCGACAGCAGCGCAAGAGGGCGTGACCTCTCAGAGCGCCCATCTCCCCGCATGTCGGCGGTGGCAGCCCCATCCGGGGTGTGGAAGGCCCCCTGGGGCGGCCAGTCGCGCAACCGCCCGACGCGCTGGGCGCCACGCCGCGGATTAGAGCCTGATGATTTTTGGTGGAATCACCAAAAATCTGAATCAGGCGATCAAACAAAGAGTTAGAGCGGGATGCCTTCGCCTATCAGAAGGCATCCCGCTCTAGCACCGCATCATGCGCCAGGACGGCGGGCCAGCGTGTCTTGCAGGTTGGCAGCCCGCCATCGCCGATGGGCGCTGCTCCCCAGCGCCACCGGCGACAAATTATAGTGTCTGCCGCGTGCCGCCGGGTTCGGCTTGTCCTTCAGCGCGGCCGGCCCATCCATGTCACCGGTGCCGCCATGCCGGGTGGTCTGCAACGGGGTGACGAGGCGGCAGCAAGGGCGGCAAACCATGGTCACCGATGCGGAGATGGCCAAGCTCAACATCACCCAAGCAGACTTCCACGGCGAGCGGACCGACGCCTGCAACCCGCGAAAGCCGGCCAACTGAAGCCAATATTCCGCGTCATACCAAAGCTCGCTAAGCGCGACCCTTGGTATGAGTTTTTTCCACGCGCCGCCGCCCACCAACCCGGCGCGGATACCAAGGCTCGCAAAGCGCGACCCTTGGTATGAGTTTTTTTCCGCGCGCCGCCGCCCACCAACCCGGCGCGCATACCGAAACCCTGTGATCGCGGAAGAGCAGCGATCACAGGGTTGCGGTATCAGGCGCTGAGAGCGTGAAGACCGATGGCAGA
>CANFKS010000173.1 GCA_947447625.1 Rhodospirillales bacterium
GCACGGCCGGTGCGACCGCCGAGACGGCGGCGGCTCCCGGTTATTACATTGGCACGACCGGCGCCTCCTCGACGGCTGCGCAGGTTGCGGCGGCTCCCGGGTATTACATTGGCACGACCGGCGCCTCCTCGACGGCTGCGCAGGTTGCGGCGGCTCCCGGGTATTACATTGGCACGACCGGTGCCTCCTCGACTGCTGCGCAGGTTGCGGCTGCGGCCGGGTATTACGTGGCCTCGCCCGGGGCCTCGGCGCAGACGAAGGCGACCGCCGGGCATTACGTCGCCAGCACGGGTGCGACGGCGCAGACGACGGCACCTATTGGCTACTATGTCGCCACGGCCGGCGCGACTGCCCCAACGGCGGTTGGTGCCGGTTATTATGTCAACATCACCGGTGCGACGGCAGAGGCGCGTGTGGTGATGATAACGATGCAACTGGGTGCGGACACAGGCCAATCCTCGACCGATAAGATCACCTCGGGCACCACAATAACCGGCGTTGCGGATGCATACGCGGTGGTAACGCTGAAGCAAGGCAACAGCACACTGGGAACGGCGACGGCGGACGGCGGCGGCAACTGGAGTTTCACGCCGACATCGCTGACACAGGGGTCACACACCATTTCCGCCGGCCAGGCTGACCTGGTTGATCTGACAAAGACCGTCAACTCGGCATCACTGACCTTTACCTACGACACCTTGGCGCCGGTGGTGAGGGCGCAACTGACTAGCGACACCGGCTCGTCGTCAACGGACCAGATCACGGCCAACCCGGCATTGACCGGCAAAGCTGACGCAAACGCCGTGGTCGTTATGAAGGAGGGCGCCAGCACGCTCGGGACTGTGACGGCGAACGCGAATGGCGGCTGGAGCTTCGCACCGACGGCCCTGGCGCAAGGCACCCACACGATCGTCGCATCGGAAACGGACCTTGCGGGCAACGCAGACAGCGCGTCGTTAACGTTCACCTTCGACACCTCTGCCCCCGGGGTCTCGATCGCACTTGCCACGGACGCTGGTGCATCCTCGGCCGACCGTGTCACCAACAGCGCCGCGCTCAACGGCACGACCGAGGCGAACTTGGTGGTCGTGCTGAAGGAAGGCGCCAGCACGCTCGGGACTGTGACGGCGAACGCAGGTGGCAACTGGTCCTTTACACCAGCGGCCCTGACGCAGGGGACCCACACGATCGTGGCCACGGCCAAGGACCTTGCGGGCAACACGGGCAGTGCGTCCCTCACTTTCACCTACGACACAGCCGCGCCCACGGTGAGGGTGAAGCTGACCCGCGATACCGGCTCATCCTCGACCGACAAGATCACGTCCAATGCGGCGTTGAGCGGCACAGCCGATGCGAATGCGGCAGTCATTCTGAAGGAAGGCGCCGTCACACTGGGGACCGCGACGGCAAACGCCGCCGGCAACTGGAGCTTTACGCCGACTGACCTGACGCAGGGCGCTCATACCGTTATGGTTTCGCAGACGGATCTCGCAGGCAACACGAGCATGGCATCGCTGAGTCTCACCTATGACTCCATCGCGCCGACCGGGATCGCGGCGTCCCCGGTCACTACGACCCGGATCGTTCAGTTCGACACCATCAGAGTGTTTAGTTCCCCAATCGCCGTTTTGAGACAGACCGGGGGACCGGCGGCGGACTCCTACAGTTTCTTGTTGGCGAGCGGATCGTCGCCCGGCCTGGCGCTCACTTCCTCCGGCACGCTGTCGGCGAGGAGCGCCCTTATCGGGGCGAGTGGAGGCACCGTCTTCACTGCTAATGTGCTGGTCACCGACAGGACCAATGGTCTTACCGCGACGTCGATGTTGCCAGTGGCCATCGTGGTTGGCAGTAGCGCGGGAAATTCGATCAACCTGGTGAATCTGGGTCTCGCGGCGACGACGCCCAGTTTCATCTATGGTGCCGGAGGCGTCGACACGCTCGTTGGCACCGGTATGTCCGCGGCGTTGTCTTTCGTAGGCGGCGCAGGCGCCGACGCGATGACAGGTGGATCGGGCGTGAACGGCTACTTCTACGGCGCTGCGGGTGACTCGAGCTCAGCGGCGATGGACATCATCAGCAATTTTGCGCCGGCTGCGGACTTTATCGATTTGACTGGGATTTACGGGCCAGTGGGTACCTTGTCAGGCGGCTATGTGGCTGGAACAACGTTGGCCTCATTGGTTCCGGCGAAGTCGGTGATGTCGCGGGTCAGCGGAGGCAACACGTTCATTTATGTCAATGGAAGCGCTAGCGAGCGAACTTTGTCAAATGCCGACATGAAGATCGAACTGCAAGGGATTGTCGCCCTGACGGGCGTCAATTTCCACATCTGAACAGATCAGCGATGCTCAAGGAGAGACCGCGTTGTCCGAGACCATTTGGTTTGTGTAACGTTCGCGGCCGTGCGGCTTTGGGATCGCCGAAGAGTTGCGATTACGGAGCCTTGGAATCACTATCCGCGGTGCAGCCCACTGTGGAGACTTAGGTTGCCATGACACTCGAAGCCGCCCAGGAGTTGGTCGTTATTGGCCGATTGGACGAGGCGCAGGCCATGCTGCGGCGTATCCTGGCGGCCGGTGCTGATGCGGCGCCGGCGCAATGGCCGCGCGCAGCAGCCGCGCTGGCAATGGTACTGTTGACAGGGCGGGCTTTGCCGGAGGCCGTTACGCTGGCAGAGCAGGCATTGTCGCGCGCCCCGCACGACCCGTTGCTCCTCAGCCTGTACCGGGCAGTGGGCGCAAGCCTCTACAGACATTCATTCTGGGAGGACGCGCTGCCGTGGCTGGAACGCGCATCCACACTTGAGCCGTGGGATCCTGGACTGTCCGAGATGCTTGAGCGGGTCCGTCCGCGTGACTATCTGGTGAGCGAGATCCTTGATCCTGTCATGGGCAAGGCCCTGCGCCGGTTCAGCGCGCGCGAGGGAGCGAGCTACATCTATGTGATCGACATCGTGGGCACGTGCAATCTGCGCTGCCCAACCTGCCCTGTCGGAAATTCGGACCTTGGCAGCCGAGCCCGCGGCATGATGAAGCCTGCGATGTTCAGCGACATCATCCAAAAAATTCGCGCCGAGTCCCCATCGTCGCGGCCGCAGGTCATGCTGTTCAATTGGGGCGAACCGTTGTTGCACCCGCACTTGCCGGATTTCATCCGCCAGTTGCGCGAGGCCGGGATGAAGAGCCATCTTTCCACAAATCTCAACATCAAGCGCGGGTTCGAAGCTGTGCTGCGCGCCGAGCCCGACGATCTAAAGATCTCGATCTCCGGTTTCAGCGCGGACAGCTACGCCCGCACCCATGTCGGCGGCGATTTAGCGCTGGTGCAGTTCAATCTGCGGGAAATGCGTCGGATCATCGATCTGCACGAGATCAAAACCCATGTATGGGTGTGTCAGCACCTCTATCGCGGCACTCTCGCGGAAACAGAAGAACTGGCGTCACTCTGCAGGGAGTTGCACTTCGACTTCAATCCGATCGAGGCCTTCTATATGCCCCTGGAAAGGCTGGACGAATATCTCAACGGGAAGCCCAACCCCCGTGACGGCGGCATCATCGCCGAGCTGCTCGTCGAGCCCCGCAAGGCGCGTGACCGCCGCCGGGCGCATCAGGATAGCGGGACGGATTGCGAACTGCGCTTCAACCAGACCGTCATCAACCATGACGGTTCCGTCGCGCTGTGCTGCTCGGTTTATGATGACGATAATATGCTGGGTCTCGCCTTTCTGGATCATTCCCATGTGGAGATCGAGCGACGCAAATATGACCATCCATTTTGCGCGCGGTGCTTCAAGTCTGGCATGGCCTATACCGGCACTGCAGTGCGGCCGGCGCATTGAACCTGGCGCGCCGCACGCAGATTGCTTTTGCAGGACCCGGTAAAAGCGCTGTCGTTGGGTGTTCGATCGGTTGCGCAGCGAGGGTGGCTTCAGTGGCAGCTACATGACCGTGGGGACTATGTCCGCGAGCATGAGCGGCATAGATGCTTGTAACGTAGCGGGACTGATCGTGATCGAACTGGGACCAAAGATTTGCTCCCGGTTCCCCAACCCACCCAATCGAGACTGCAATTAACGGTTCGATATAGAACCGTTAATTCGTTATATTTCAACGCGCTATGACCTGAGGCTAAAACACCTCTAGTCCCAGGTCGCGGAGAGAAACGGCCCCTTGGAGAGAGACTTGGGGGTTTGTTGCGATCGCGGAGCCCCAGGTCATTCCCGCAAAACCGCAGGACTCCTGCGCTTTCCAACCCCGACGAACCCACCGGAGAGCGGATTCGCAGAAGGGTGGTGGTGGAGGGAGTGGATCTGGATTCGAACAGTCGCGGTGCGCCAGACGAGCGGGTCAGCGTCCGGCTGCAATGTTGCTACATCGCCATTCTGGGGGCTCGATATGGCTGAGCGGCAAAGGCTCCGCGGTAGCC
>CANFKS010000174.1 GCA_947447625.1 Rhodospirillales bacterium
AAAAAAAGAAGCAAAAAACGTTCATCCCGCAAGCCTCGCCATGCAACACAGGGCGAAGCCCCGGCCAAAGTTTTTTGCAGAGCTTTTTTCCAAAAAAGCGACCGCTGGCTTCCTCAAAAAACCTTTGCGTCGATTTTTTTCCTAAGATAGAACAGCCCAATGGAAGCATATATAACGCCGCCGCACCCCGACGCCTCCACCGATCCGCTGACCAGGCTGCTGGCCGCGATCCTCGCCTTCCTGCGCGCGCTCCTTGCCGACCATCAGGCCGCGCCGCGCCCCGCCGCCTCCATGCGCCGCGCTATTTCCCGAAAAATCTGCGAACCCCACCCCCTTCCGCGCCGCAAAATCGATCAATCCCCCACCACCCCGTCGACAGCGCCGCGACACCCGAGCCACGCCCGCGACATGTCCGCCTGCCTCAAGCGGCCGCGCCTCGTCGCCCCTTCCTGATGTCACCAAAACAAACCGATGCTGCCCAACGTGCCGTCCCCATCGGGGATTGCGCGGACGCAGTTTCATGCCTGCGTGCCGGAAGGGCAGCAAGCGGTCGCTTTTTTGGAAAAACCTCCGCAAAAAAATTCCCCTGGACTGTGCCGGGACATGGCCAAACCGAGGGCGAAGCCACCGCAACCCAATGGCCGCGCCCCCCGAAGACCTTCATCGGAGAAAAGTTTTTTGCTTCTTTTTTTCAAAAAAGAAGCGCTTGCCTTCCTTCAAGCCGCCGCCGCCGGCCGCGCCTTCACCCGCTCGAACCACGCCGCGATGTTCGCATTCTCCGGGTTCATCGGCTGCCCGACAGCGGCCCCGAACGCCAGGAAGCAGTAAAGAAAGATGTCGCAGATCGTAAACCGATCGCCGCAAATCCACGTCTTGCCCGCCATCTGCCCATCAAGCCACGTCAGGCGCTCCTGCGCCGTGAGCTTGAGATCATCCGCCGCCTGCGGGATGCAGCGAATCCGGTTCTGGAACAGTTTCAGCCCCTGCGAAAACCGGAACCCGTTGGCCAGCGGCTCCACGATATTGAGGTCGATCCGCCGCAGCCACATCCGCGCCTCGGCCTTCTCCCGCGCATTGGCGCCAAACAGCGAC
Source organism: Rhodospirillales bacterium (assembly GCA_947447625.1). Taxonomy (GTDB): domain Bacteria; phylum Pseudomonadota; class Alphaproteobacteria; order Acetobacterales; family Acetobacteraceae; genus CAIYPH01. Next base: position 1,093 of record CANFKS010000174.1, read on the forward strand.
AGCCCCGGCGTGATATCGTCGAGATACTCGCAAATCACCGTGATCTCCGCGATCACCGAGCCGTCATCCAGTTCCAGACACGGCGTCTGTCCCGCCGTATTCTTCGTCATATAGGCCGCCTGCCGGTTCTCGCCCCCGCGCAGATCGACCGTCACCTTCGGGACCTCGACCCCCCGCTCCGCCATGAACACGCGCACGACCTGCGGATTGGGCCCGACCGAATCATAGAATTTCATTGCCTGTTTCCTCCCTGTTGGCCCCAAACCCTAACCGGTTCAGACCAGCCCGATAACCCCCAGCAGCGCCCCGGCCGCCAGCAGCCACAACGGATGGATCTTCGTCCACACCGACAGCCCCGCCGCCACCGCCGTCAACGCCCCGAGCGCCCATGTCGGATCCGCCGCCTGTGCGATCAGCAGCGCCGCCGCCACAAACAACCCCACCGTCGCCGGCACCAGCCCCGCCTGCACCGCCCGCCGCCACGGCGCATCGCGAAACCGCTCCCACACCGTGAGCGCAAACAACAGCAGCATCGTCGACGGCGTCACCAACCCGAGCGTCGCCACCAGCGCCCCCGCAACCCCTGCCACATGCAGGCCCACCAGCGTCGCCACCAGCATATTCGGCCCCGGCGCCGCCTGGGCCAGCGCAAACAGCGCCGCGAATTCCCGCGCCGTCATCCAGCCATGCACCTCGACGATCTGCCGCTGCATCTCCGGCACGATCGTGGGCCCCCCCCCCAATGCCAGCAGCGACAACTGCCCGTACAACACCGCGAGATCGACCAGCACCCCGCTCACCGCTGCCGCCGCCACGCCAGCGCAATCCCCAGCGGCGCCATCACCACGATCGCCAACAGCATCGGCACCCGCAACAGCGCGATCGCAATGAACGTCGCCGCCGCCAACCCGGCCATCGGCACATCCCGCCGGACCGGCGCCGCGATCTTCAGCGCCATCGCCACGATCAACCCCGCCGCCGCCGCCGCCAGCCCGGCAAACCCGCGCTGCACCGCGGGCTCGTGGGCGAACTGCCCATAGCACAACCCAAGCACGATCACGATCGCCACCGGCGCGGCCATCAATCCGCTAAACCCCGCCACCGCCCCCACCAGCCCGCGAAACCTGAACCCGACCGCCACCGAAAGATTGATCACATTCCCCCCCGGCAGAAACTGACACAGCGCCAACAGATCGGTGAATTCCGCCGCCGTCATCCAGCGCCGCTGCTCCACGATCAGCCGCCGCGTCAGCGGCAACACGCCGCCGAAGCCGATAATGCCGACCGAAAAAAACCCGGCGAAAATCGCCGCCGACGAAGGTGGGTTGGGAACGGGCGCTGACATATGCCATGGATAAGGGCAAATCAGGGGAAAGCAAATGAGCGGCTACTGCCGAACCGCACCCGGCCATCCGGTGCATCACACCTACCACGCCACCGAATACGGCTTCCCCCAGCGCGACGAAACAATCCTGTGCGAGCGCCTGATCCTGGAAATCATGCAAGCCGGCCTGTCCTGGGAAATCGTCCTCAAACGCCGCGAAGGCATGCGTGCTGCCTTTGACGGCTTCGATGTCGACCGCATCGCCGCCTACGCCGAGCCCGACACGTCGCGCCTGCTGGCTGACCCCGCCATCATCCGCAACCGCCTCAAGGTTGCCGCCATCATCCATAACGCCCGGGTGATCCAACATCTGCGCGCCAGCCACGGCGGTTTCGCCACCTGGCTTGACGCCCACCACCCGCGCGACAAGCCCGCCTGGGTCAAGCTGTTCGGCCAGACCTTCAAGTTCACCGGCGGCGAAATCGTCGGCGAATTCCTGATGTCCCTCGGCTACCTCAAGGGCGCCCATGCCGAGGATTGCCCGGTCCATGCCGCGCTCCTCGCCCTCGCGCCCCCCTGGACCCGCACCTCGATCTGAACCGACACGGTTGCCAGCGGCCCTCAACCGTTGAACACTCCCGTCCAACGCGAGGAGAGCAACGATGAACTTCACCCCAGCCCCCCACACCACCCAACATTGGGAAATCACCAAGCCCGCCGCCAACGGCAAGAAGGGCATCGTGGTCTCCCAGGCCAAACCCGCCGCCGAAGCGGGTGTTGCCATCCTCGAAGCGGGCGGCAACGCAATCGATGCCGCGGTCGGCACCGCCCTCGCGCTCGCCAGCCAGGAGCCCTGGAACTCCGGCATCGGCGGCATCGGCTTCTGTGTGGTGCACCGTGCCGGCGAAAAAAGCGCCGAGGTGATCGACTTCGGCCCGGTCTCGCCCCGCATGACGCGGCCGGACCAGTTTAAACTCACGGGCCGCATGACGACCGATCTCTTCGCCTGGGCCGAAGTCGAGAACGACGCCAACATCCACGGCCCCCTCTCGGTCGCCATCCCAAGCTCCGTCGCCGGCTACCACAAACTGCACAGCACCTGGGGCAAACTGCCCATCGCCGACGTCATGGCCCCCGCCGTGGCCCTCGCCAAGCGCGGCCTGCCGCAGGATTGGTACACCACCCTCAAGATCGCGCTCTCCGCGTCGGTCCTCGCCAAATACCCCGAGAGCGCCCGCGTCTACCTTCGCAACGGCCTCCCCCCGGTGCCGCCCTACCAGGGCACGCCGGGCTTCTTCACCCAGGGCAACCTGCCCGACACCCTCGAATACCTGCAGAAGGCCGGCCTGCGCGACTATTACGAGGGCGACATCGCGCGCAGCCTGGTCGAGGATTTCAAAACCGTCGGCTCGCATATCGACGCCGAAGACCTCAAAAACTGCCAGGCCCGCATCCTGCCCGCCACCGAAGTGCCGTGGCGCAACGGCAACGTGATGCAACTCGCCACCGGCCTCACCGCGGCACCCACCCTGATGCGCGTTCTCGAGCAGATGAAGGGCGCCCCCTGGGGCGACAAGCCGGATGCCGCCTGGTTCCGCGCCTTGGCCCGCATCATGAAGGAGGCCTATGCCGAACGCCTCGCCGGGCTCGGCGAAGCCGACAGCAATTCAGCCGAAACCTGCACCACCCACCTCACCGTCTGCGACTCCGAGGGCACGATGGTCGCCATGACCACCACACTGATGTCCTCCATGGGCAGCCGCGTTCTGCTCCCCAAAACCGGCGTGCTGCTCAACAACGGCATGATGTGGTTCGACCCGCGCCCCGGTCAGGCCAACTCCGTCGCGCCGGGCAAGCGCCCGCTGTGCAACATGTGCCCCATCATCCTCAAGCACGACGACCGCCCCGTCGCCGCCATCGGCGCTTCCGGCGGCCGCAGGATCATGGCCTCCGTCTTTCAGGTGCT
>CANFKS010000175.1 GCA_947447625.1 Rhodospirillales bacterium
GCCGAAGCCCCAGTCGACAACGGCCTGACCATGCAGCGCAACAAGGTCCATCATGTCCGCACCGTCGAACGCCTCGCCAAGGATCTCGGCGTCTATGAAGACCTTATCCACGACATCACCCTCGCACTTCAACCCGAGGACGGCGTGATCCGGGTCTATGGCCTCGACAACGACGGCATATTGGCATTCACAGATGATGGCATTGAGGAAGTTCAACGGCTGCTCGACGAATATAGGCACGACACCACGTCAAAATCTTGACCTGGCTCCGCGTGCTACGCCGGATGCTTACGCCAGTGCTAACGATATCAACAAAGGTTCGCTGGGCGATTGCTATTTGCTGGCCAGCCTCGCGGAGGTTGCGTTCCAGCAACCCGACCGGATCGCCTCCATGATCACCAGCAACGGCACCTATGGCCATTCGCTGCCGGCAGCCTGACGATGTTTGGCGGAATCGCCAAAAAATCTGAACCAGGCGATCAAACAAAGCCTTGGAGCAGGATGGCTTCGCCTGTCGGAAAGCATCCCGCTCCAAGGCCAACCGCCGCGCAGACCCGCTGTTGCAGCCTTCGCGGCGGTTGCGGTTTCAAGCGGACAGGCCCGCGTGTCAGCGGAACAGGACCACCGCGGCATTGAGTGTCACATAGGCGCCGACCAGCAGCGGAATGCCCACCGCCGCCCACGCCAGTGCGGCCTTGCCGTCCAGCCCGCCGCGGCCGATGCCGGACGAACCGGTGTTGAGCGTCACCAGGTCCGCCTGCAGCGCCGTCACTTCGGCCTCGGACATGAACCATTTTTTCGCAAGCGCACGGATCATCAGGTTGGCGATGAAGCCCACCACGAGGAAACTCGCCAGGATGTAAAGCGTCTGGTCATAGACCTGGCTGCGCGGCACGCCGGCGGCGAGTTGCGCCTCGCGGAGGTAGTTGACCACCACCGGCCCGACGATCCCCGCGGTCGACCAGGCCGTCAGGATGCGGCCGTGAATGGCGCCGACGAACTGGGTGCCGAAAATATCGGCGATATAGGCCGGGATGGTGGCGAAGCCGCCGCCATACATCGAGAGGATGATGCAGATGAAGGCCACGAACATCGCAAGCCCGCCATGATGGGCCGCCCACGGGGCGCCGGCATACAGCGCGATCGCCAGGGTGAAGAAGGTCGCGTAGGTCGCCTTGCGGCCGATCTTGTCGGACAGCGAGGCCCAGAAGAAGCGGCCGACGATGTTGAACAGCGAGAGCAGCCCGGTGAACCCGGCAGCGACGATGGCCACCGCCTTGCGCTGCCCCTCGTCAAGCCCGGTGAAACCCACGCCGGGCTGGCCGATCAGGGTGCCGCCGAAAATCTCCTGCAACATCGGCGAGGCCACACCGATCACCCCGATGCCGGCGCTGACGTTGAGGCACAGGACGATCCAGATCATCCAGAACGCCATCGTCTTGTGGGCGTTTTTGAGATGCACATGCCCGGTGGTGATCATCGCGTTGGTCTGGGCCGGCGGCGTCCAGCCCTCGGGCGTCCAGCCCTTGGGCGGCACGCGGTAGCCCAGCGCGCCCGGCACCATGAAGCACAGATAGAGCAAGGCCATGGTCACGAAGGTCTGCCACACGCCGACGCTGGAGGGCGAGCGGAACAGGCCCATCAGCCACTCCGCCAACGGCGCGCCCACCAGGGCGCCGCCGCCGAAGCCCATGATGGCCATGCCCGTCGCCATGCCGCGCCGGTCGGGGAACCATTTGATCAGCGTCGAGACCGGGGAGATGTAGCCGAGGCCGAGACCGATGCCGCCGATCACGCCGGAGCCGAGCCACATCATCCATAATTGATGGGTGAGGATGCCGACCGCCGAAATGAGCAGCCCGCCGCACCAGCACAGCGCGGAGACGAGGCCAGCCTTGCGCGGGCCGGCGCGTTCGAGCCAGCCGCCCCAGATCGCCGCCGAGGAACCGAGCAGCACGAAGAACAACGTGTACATCCAGCCGAGATCGGCCACCCGCCAGTCGCACGTCGTGGTGGTCAGCGCGGTGAGCAGCGTCAGGTCAGGGCAGGCGAGCGATTTGGTGATGCCGAGCGAGCGGGTCAGCGGCAGCCAGAAGACGCTGAACCCGTAGGCCATGCCGATGCACAAATGGATCGCCAACGCCGCAGGCGGCACCAGCCAGCGGTTGAAGCCCGGCCTGGCGACGATATGGTCGCGGTCGAGCCATGTTGTTTCCGTCATGATGATTGTCCTCCTGGTTTATTGCAGCAGGCCGACCCGGGCCGCGCAGAATTTGAACTCGGGGATTTTCCCGAACGGATCGAGTGCTGGGTTGGTCAGCAGATTGGCCGCCGCCTCGGCATAGCAGAACGGGATGAACACCATGCCGTCCGGCACGTCGCGGTCTTCGCGCACGCGGATCTCGACCGCGCCGCGGCGGGTCTCGACGCGGGCCATGGCGCCGGCGTCGAGGCCGAGGCGCTTGAGTTCGCGCGGCGCCAGGAAGGCAACCGCCTCGGGCTCGATATGGTCGAGCACCGCGGTGCGGCGGGTCATCGAGCCGGTGTGCCAATGTTCCAGCACGCGCCCGGTGGAGAGCACCATGGGGTATGCCGCGTCCGGCACCTCGTCGGGCGGCAGGACATCGGCTGCGACGATGCGGGCGCGCCCGGTCTCGGTCGGGAAGCCGTCGCGGAAGATGATGGCGTGGCTCGGCGTGCCCTCGGCCTCGGCCGGATAGGTGACGGCGCCTTCGCGCGCCAGCCGCGCCCAGGTGATGTGGCTCAGCGATGGCATCAGGCTCGCCATTTCGGTGAACACATCGGCCACCGTGTCATGCCGCCACGTGCAGCCCATGCGGGTGGCCATGTCCTGCACGATGTCGAGATCCTGCCGCGCCTCGCCGGGCGGCGACAGGACGGGGCGGGCAAGTTGCACGCGCCGGTCGGTGCTGGTGAATGTGCCGCTTTTTTCGGCAAACGCCGAGGCCGGCAGCACCACATCGGCATGGAAGGCGGTTTCGGTGAGGAACAGATCCTGCACCACCAGATGCTCCAGCCCCGCGAGCGCCTCGCGGGCATGGTTGAGATCGGGGTCGGACATCGCGGGGTTTTCGCCCATGATGTACATCCCCTTGATGGCGCCCGCCTTTGCCGCGTTCATGATCTCGACCACGGTCAACCCGCGCTCGGGGTCGAGCGCCGTCCCCCAGGCAGCCTCGAACCGGCCGCGCAAGGCATCGAGGCCGACGCCCTGGTAGTCCGGCAGGAACATCGGCACGAGCCCGGCATCCGAGGCGCCCTGCACGTTGTTCTGCCCGCGCAGCGGATGCAGCCCGGTGCCGGGACGGCCGATCTGCCCGGTGACGAGGGCCAGCGCGATCAGGCAGCGGGCGTTGTCGGTGCCATGCACGTGCTGGCTGATGCCCATGCCCCAGAAGACGATCGAGGCGCGCGATGTCGCGTAGAGCCGCGCCACCGCGCGCAGGGTCTCGGCCGGGATGCCGCACACCGCCGCCATCTCCTCGGGCGGGAAGGCGCGCATGCGGGCTTCCAACTCGGCATACCCGGCGGTCCAGGTCTCGATATAGTGGCGATCGACCAGGCCCTCGGTGATGATGATGTGCAGCATCGCATTGAGCATCGCAACGTCGCTGCCCGGCTTGAAGGCGAGATGATGCGTGGCGAGCCGGCTCAGCGATTGGCGGCGCGGGTCCATCACGATCAGCTTCGCGCCGCGCTGCTTGACCGCGTTTTTGATGAAGGTGGCGGCCACCGGGTGGTTCACGGCAGGGTTGGCGCCGATGATGATGATCACCTCGGCATCGAGCGCCGCCTCGAAGGGCGCGGAGACGGCGGCGGAATGCAGCCCCTCGAACAAGGCCGCGACCGAGGAGGCATGGCACAGCCGGGTGCAGTGATCGACGTTGTTGGTGCCGAAGCCGGTGCGCACCAGCTTCTGGAACAGATAGGCCTCCTCGTTGGAGCCTTTGGCCGAGCCGAACCCGGCCAGCGCCTTCGGGCCGTGCTGGTCGCGGATGCGCACAAGCCCGCCGGCGGCGCGGTCCATCGCCTCCTCCCAGGTTGCGGCGCGGAAATGCGTCCAGGGGTTGGCGGGATCGACCGTGGCGTGGGCGTCCTTCGCCACGCCGTCGCGGCGGATGAGCGGGACGGTGAGGCGGTGCGGATGGTGGATGTAGTCGAAGCCGAAGCGGCCCTTGACGCAGAGCCGGTTGTGGTTGGCCGGCCCGTCGCGCCCCTCGGCATAGACGATGCGATCGCCGGCGACCTTGTA
>CANFKS010000176.1 GCA_947447625.1 Rhodospirillales bacterium
CTCGACATCAAGACCACGTTTCGGGTGCCAAGCGATATCACCACGTCCCATGCACGCCAGGTCAGCATCTACGTCCACGGCACGAACAACCAGGCACGCGTCGCCTACTGCTCGCCAAAAAAGATCACCGTCTACGCACTGGACGATACCGTCACACCAATCACCGAGGCGGTCCAGATCGCCCAACGCATGGACCGGTTCCTGGCGATCAGCCCCGATCCGCGGGCACTGGCCTCGCTGCTGGTGCCAGACACCGACCACTACTTCTACGCCAATCCCGTGGCCACCGCCCACAGGCGGGAGGTCTACGGCGTGTGAGCGCAGCCGACCGCTCTGACCGTCGGCATGTAACTGTAAAGGAACGAACAATGGCCTTCATGACAGCGCCCACCACCACCGGTGGGGGCGAACGGCTTCCCATACTCAAATTCGACGCCCGTGCAGGGCGGTTGTTCACGATCGACCGCAGCCAGGCAGGCGATGGGACATGGCAGAGCGAGCAGACCGACATCACCATGACGCAGCCCGCGTTCTGTGTTGATTTCGGGACGCTCGAGGTCGGCTGGGCCTATTTTGCCGCCGGCGGTGCCCCGCTCTGGGCGCTCGCCTTCTACGGCCAGCCGCAGCCGGTGCGTCCGGCGTCGCCCGGCAATGATGACCAGAACAAGCCGCTGCAGTTCAAACCGGCCTTCCGGGTCAAGGTCGCCGGCCAGGGCATCGGTGGTGTGCGCGAGTTCGGCGGCAACAGTGCCGCCCTGATCGGCGGCATGAACGAACTGCACACCCGCTTCGAGGCGGCGCCCGAGGCCACCACCGGCAAAATCCCGCTGGTCAAGATGACCAACACCCAGGCGATCAAGAGCGGCCAGAGCACCAACTACATGCCGGTGTTCGAGATCACCGGCTGGGTGGATCGGCCGAAGGGGCTGGGCGAACGGATGGTGCCGGCAGCAGCGCGTGCCCTGGCGGCGTCGCCTCCGCCGGCCCGTGTCAGCACGCCGGTGCCGCCGCCCACCCCGCGTCCGGTCGCGCCGGTGTACACCACGCCGCTGCCGGTCCCGGTGGTGCCGCCGCAGCCGGCCTACGCGCCATCGGCCCAGCCCGCCCGGGCCATGGCCCTGGTGGACGACGACCTGCCGTTCTGACCGCCGGGCGACCGAACGGTCGCCCTACGACCCACCGCGACGCCAACCTCCCTCGCCGCTGCCACGGCGAGAGGGGGACCTGCGTCCGGCTCACTCGGAGACATCCAGTCATGCCCAACGATATCGATTCCCATCTCCCCGCCCTCGCGATACCGGCCACCAGTACCAACACCACCAGCGGAACCAGCCGGACCACGCTGGACTGGGCGTTGTTCTATGCCGGCCTCGGCTGGTCGGTCGTGCCGGTCCGCCCTGGCGAGAAGATTCCTGCCGTGCCCTGGGCGCCGTTCCAGCACGCCCGCGCCACCCCGGCCCAGTTGCACGACTGGTTCACCGTCGGTGGCTACGGCATCGGCCTGGTCACCGGTGCCGTCAGCGGCCTCTTCGTGCTCGACTTCGACGGCGAGCCCGGTCAGGATCTCTTGGCTCGCCTCGAGCGCGAGCACGGCGCCCTGCCGGTCACGCTCGGCGCGCTGACGCCGGGCGGCGGCCTGCATCTGCTGTTTCGCCATCCCGGCCGTCCCGTTGCCAGCCGCAAGCATGTGCTGCCCAGCCTCGACGTCCGTGGCGACGGCGGCTTTATCGTCGCCCACCCCTCGATGCACCGTCTCGGCCGCCGCTACGAATGGGATATCGATGCCCATCCCGAGGACGTTGCCGTCGCCGACGCGCCCGCCTGGGTGCTCGATCTTGCGTGCGGCCCGATCGGCCGCGACAGCGATGGCACCCCACACGGCGGGGCAACCGACCACCCCACCACGGTCGTCCACACCCTCGCGCCAGGGCCGCTAGGGCTGCCCCAGGACGTCGTGGCTGACGGGCGCGAGACATACATGCGCGACACCATCCTCGCCGTGCTGCGCGCCCTGCGTGACCGCCTGAGCCGCTCCCCCACAGCCGATGAGTTGTTCGCCGAGGTCTGGCCGCAATATAGCCGCAAGGTCGATCTGACGCGGGCCGGCCGCGGCGCAGACGAGGTCATGGCGAAGATACGCTACACGCTGCGTCGCGTGCAGGCCGGGGCTGTGGTGGGGCTACAGCCGGTTGTGGGCGTCGCCGCCCCTCCCCCTGCCGCCAGCACCAATCCGGCGCCTGAGGCATGTCCCTGCCTGTTCCCGACCCTGGATATTGCTGCCCTGTCGGCCATGCCGCCGGTCGAGTGGTTGATCGAGGACATAATCACAGCAGACGGCTTCGGCATCACCTACGGACCGCCCGCCAGCCTCAAATCGTTCCTCGTCATCGCCTGGTCGCTGCACATCGCCAGCGGCACGCCGTGGCTCAACCACAAGGTGCGTCAGGGCGGCGTGCTCTATGTCGCCGGCGAGGGCGTGCGCGGCATGGGGCGGCGCGTCCGCGCCTGGATGCGGCACAACGGCCTGGAGAACGTCGACCTGCCGTTCCGCCTGCTGCCCGCCAGCGTCAACCTCACCGATCCCGAGCAACTCGCCAAGCTGGTCCGAACCGCCGTCGCCGCCGCCGAGGCAGAAGGCACCACCATCGCGATGGTGGTCATCGACACCGTCGCGCGCGCCATCCCCGGTGCTGACGAGAACAGCGCCCAGGATATGGGCCGTCTGGTCGCCGCCGTCGAGCATATCAAGGCAGCCGTCACCTGCCACGTCCATGGCGTGCACCACAGCGGCAAGGACCCCGATCGCGGCGCACGCGGCTCGTCGGCATTGCTCGGCGCCGTCGACACCATGGTGAAGATCACCCGCGAGGGCGAGTGCATCACCGTCTCGGTAGAGAAGCAGAAGGACGACGAGGAGGCCGAACCGCTTACCCTGCACGTCGAGAAGGTCGACCTCTCGCACGGTCTGACCCTTGAGCAGTCGCTCGTGCTGGTTGGACAGGCTCCGACGACATCGGCACTGGCGCCGGCAGCAGTATCAAAATCACACTCGAAGTTGGCAACAACACCGATCGCCTCGGACGAGGATCTACAAAAGCTCCGGCACGAGATCGCCGCCATCGTGCAAACGGGCGGACGCATGACCCAGAGCAAGCTCGCAATCGCGCTCGGATGGAAGCGTGGCCGCAGCTACGAGCGCCTCAATGAGGCCGTTCCGGTGGCGCCAGACGGGGCTGATCTCGTCCTGAACGATGCACCGGTCAGGCTCTGGCGCGCCCGTTCCGGGACGTCCGCAACAAGCCCGGTGGAGGTCGTTTGTGCTGCTCTTTGACCCTGCTCCAGTGCCCGCAGCACTGTTCCGCAACTTCGTTGCGTACATGCTGTTCCCGACTGTTCCGCGTGTTCCCGGAACAGCGGAACAGACCAGTTTTCCGATCTGTTCCGCGATCTGTTCCGCTGTTCCGCAAACCGCCCTCCGGAACAGCAGCAAAACTGCGCTGTTCCGCTGTTCCCCCCTAAAGGGGGCGTTTGTTCTGGGAACACGCCCCCTCGGGGAGGGCATTTCCCCCGCCAGGAGGAACAATGCGACCAAACAATAAAATGCCACGGCGACAGGCCGCCGGCTTCACCGACAACCGGCAAGCCGTCGCTGACCAGGACCTGATCACGGCGTCCGTGCTGTCCGTCGACGAGGCGGCCCGCGGTGCCGAACGGCGCTGGGGTGTCGGCCGGCTGGTGCGGCTGGTCAGCCCGGCAACGCTGGTGCGGTTCCGCGCCGCGCACGACATGTGGACCACCGCCTACAGCCACGACCGCGATGTCGCAGCGACGGTCACAACCAGCGCCATGATGATCCGCGCCTGGCAGGCGCTGGAAGCCGAGGCTGCCGACGCCGGCCATACGCACCTGGCGCCGTCGGTGTGGGAAGGTCGCACCGAGGACGGCCGGGTGCTGGTCATTGCACGCACCAACGAGGATGCACTGGCGCTGGCGTCAGCGCGCGACGATCGCGCCCGCACGGTCTGGACCGTCGACGAACTCGCCCGCTGCGTCGCCATGTTCGAGCAGATCAGCGATGTGAAACGCGCCTTCCCAGGCGCGACCGTCACCGCAGTGTCGCCGCGTGACGCAGGCTTCGCGCTGGACTGGGCCACGTCGGACCCGCTCACCGAGGCATTGCACGGCGATCCAATGGCCCCGGGTGACGCACCGTGAGCGCCACCCCGCCCGCCACCGGTCCCCCGCGATCTGACCCACCCC
>CANFKS010000177.1 GCA_947447625.1 Rhodospirillales bacterium
CAGGAGACCGACCGGTTTTCGCGCGCCGCCATGCTCGGGCTGTGCGCGCTCTGCGTGCTGGCCGGCGTGCTGCCCGGCGTTGCGATCGATGCGCTGGCGCCGGCCGTGCACTCCCTCGCCGGCGCCGAGCTGGTGCAAGGAGGCGGGGTGCAAGGAGGCGGGGCGCAATTGGGCGGGGCGCAATTGGGCGGGGTTGGGTGGCTGAGCGTGCGGCCCATTGCCGATCGCACCGCCTCCTATAGCGGGCTGATGATCGCCCTTTTCCTCGCCGTCGCGGGCCTGGGCAGCGCGGCCCTGATCCACCGCCTGGCGGGACGGCGCACCCGGCGCGCCCGGCTGTGGGATTGCGGCTATCCCGGCCTTGGCCCCGCCAGCCAATACACGGCTTCCAGCCTGTCCCAGCCGCTGCGCCGCGTGTTGGGCAGCGTGGTGTTCGCCGCCCGCGACGCACTCGACATGCCGCCGCCCGGCACGCTGCGCCCGGCCCGCATCGCCAAAACCATCCATGATCCGGCATGGGAGGGCCTCTTTGCGCCGATCGGCAGCGCGCTCGCCTATGCCGCGGGCAAACTCAACCACCTGCAATTCCTCACCATCCGCCGCTATCTCGGCGGCGTGTTCGTGCTGCTGGTCGGCCTGCTGCTGCTCGTGGGCATCACCCGATGATCGCCGCTCTCGCCTTGCAGGGCGCGCAGATGGCCCTTGTGCTGCTGCTGGCCCCGCTGCTCACCGGCTTCGTGCGGACGGCCAAGGCCCGCCTGCTGCGCCGGCGCGGCCCGTCGCCGATCCAGCCCTATCGCGACCTCCGGCGCCTGTTCGGCAAGGAAGCCATCGTCGCCGACAGCGCCTCCTGGCTGTTCCGCGCCGCGCCCTATCTGATTTTCGCCGCAACCTGGGTGGCCGCCGCCCTGGTGCCGAGCTTTGCGACGGGCCTGATCTTCTCGTGGTCCGGCGACCTGATCGTCATCACGGCCTTGCTCGGCCTTGCCCGCTTTGCCCAAGCCCTGGCCGGCCTCGATGTCGGCACCAGCTTCGGCGGCATCGGCACCAGCCGCGACGTGATGATCGCAGCCATGGCCGAGCCCGCGCTGATCATGGTCGTTTTCATCATCGCCCTGGTCGCCGGCTCCACCCAGCTGTCCGCCATCGCCGAGACGATGCTCGCCGGCGGCATCGGCCTGCGCGTGTCCCTTGCCATGGCGCTGATCGCGCTCGTCATCGTGGCGCTCGCCGAATGCGCCCGCATCCCGGTCGACAACCCCGCCACCCATCTCGAACTCACCATGGTGCATGAGGCGATGGTGCTCGAATATTCCGCCCGGCATCTCGCGATGATCGACCTCGCCGCCGCCATCAAGCTGCTGCTCTATGCCTCGCTGCTGTCCTGCCTGTTCGTCCCCATCGGCCTCGCGCCGGGCGGATCGGGCATCCTGGCCCTGCTGGCGGGCCTCGCCGCCTATCTGGTCAAGATCGCAGCGCTCGGGGCCATGCTGGCGGTGTTCGAAATTTCCATCGCCAAAATGCGCGTCTTCCGCGTGCCCGGCTTCCTCGGCGCCGCCCTCATGCTGGGCCTGCTCGGCACCATCCTGCTTTTCGTGTCCCGGAGCCTTTGAGCATGCAGGAGCCTTTGAGCATGCACAGCCTGTCCTTCGATTTCGCCCACATGCTGGCGGGCGGTCTGGTGCTGACGAGTTTCATGATGCTCTATCAGGACCGGCTGTCCGCGCTGATCAACGCGCTTGCCCTCCAGGCCCTGCTGCTGGGGGCTGCGGTTGCGTGGCAGGCGGCGATCCAGGCCGCGCCCCATCTCATCATCACCGCCCTGCTCGCCATCGGCTTCAAGGCGATCGCGATCCCGATGGCGCTGCGCCGCATCATCCGCAGCCTCGGCATTCACCGCGAAATCGAAACCATGGGCGGCACCGGGCTGACCATGCTGGCCGGCATCTTTCTGGTCGCACTCGCCTTGCAGGTCGTCCTGCCCGCAACCGCCGGGTCCGACGCAATGGCGCGCGAGGATATCGCGCTGGCCCTCTGCGTCGTGCTGCTCGGCCTGCTCATGATGGTGACACGGCGCAACGCGGCAAGCCAGGTGATCGGCTTCATGTCGCTCGAAAACGGCATCGTGCTGGCCGCCACCGGGGCGCGCGGCATGCCGCTGGTGGTGGAGATCTCGGTCGCCTTCTCGGTTCTGATCGCGTTCATCGTGGTCGGCATCTTCCTCTTCCGCATCCGCGAGCGCTTCGACACCGTCGATGTCCAGGCGCTCGACCGGTTCCGCGGCGAGCGCCGGTAATGCCCGAGGCTGTCATGCCCGCATCCGCGATGCTCCAGGCCGTTCTGGTCATCCCGCTCGCTGCCGCCGCCATTCTGGCGCTGATCCCGTCCTACCGTTGGTCGGCCGGCCTCACCATGCTGGCCAGCGCCCTGACCTTGTTCGCCGCATCCTGGCTCGTCTTTGACCGCCCCATCCTTGACCACCCCGGCCTTGACCACCCGGCGCCGGGCAGCCTGCTGTTCGTCGACGATCTCAACATCGTCTTCCTCGTCCTCGGCGCCTTCGTCGGTTTCACCAGCAGCCTGTTCTCCGCCGGCTACATCGCCCACGAACTGCGCATCGGGCGGCTCGTGGCGCGGGATGTGCGGTTCTATCACGCGATGCTCCAGCTCATGACCTTCGGCATGAACCTTGCCCTGGCGGCCAACAACATCGGCCTGATGTGGGCAGCCCTCGAACTCGCGACACTCGCCACCGTGCTGATGGTCGGCCTCTACCGCACCAGGGCCGCGATCGAGGCGGCGTGGAAATACCTCATCCTCGGCTCCGTCGGCATCGCGCTCGCGCTGTTCGGCACCATCCTGGTCTATCTCGCCGCGGGGGACGTGCTGGGCGCGGGGGGCGATGCGATGGCCTGGACCACGCTCCTCGCCGCCGCACCCCGGTTCGACCCGCATCTGCTGACGCTGGCCTTCGTCTTCCTGCTGATCGGCTACGGCACCAAGATCGGCCTCGTGCCGATGCATGCCTGGCTGCCCGATGCCCATGCCGAGGGCCCCACCCCGGTGTCGGCCGTGCTGTCCGGCCTGCTGCTCAATGTGGCGCTCTATGCCCTGCTGCGCTTCAAGATGATCCTCGCCGCCAATCCGGCCGCCATCGCGCCGGGCCCGCTGATGCAGATCCTGGGGCTGCTCTCCGTCCTTTTCGCGGCCTTCATGCTGTATCGGCGGCGCGACATCAAACGCCTGTTCGCCTATTCCTCGATCGAGCATATGGGCATCATGGTGTTCGCCTTCGGCCTCGCGGGCCCGCTCGCCAATTTCGCGGGGCTGTTGCAGATGGTGTTCCACAGCCTGACCAAATCGGCGATCTTCTTCACTGTCGGGCATATCGCCCAGGTCAAGGGCTCGCAGCGCCTGGCCGATATCGGCGGCCTGACGGTGACGCATCCGCTCCTGGGCTGGAGCCTGGTGGCCGGCGTGGCCGCCATCGCGGGCCTGCCGCCGTTCGGCATCTTCATGAGCGAATTCCTGCTGCTCGGCGCCACCATCGACCGCGCGCCGATCCTGGCCGGCGTGCTCGGCCTGGGCCTGCTCGTGGCCTTCGGCGCGCTGCTGATGCGGCTGCACAGCCTGGCCTTCGGCGCCCCGCGCGGCCCCGCCGGGCCGATCACCGCCAGCATTGTCCCGCTCGCAGCCCATCTGCTGCTGATGCTCGCCGCCGGCATCTGGCTGCCGCCGCCGCTGGTCGCATGGCTGCAGCATGTCGCCCGGATGCTCGGCTGATGTCCCCCCTCGCAGCCTTGCTCCGCGCCGGAACCCCGGCCCCCGCGCACCGCCCCTGGCCGCGCGCGATCATCGGCGTCGGGATCTGGCAACGCCTGATCCTGCATCTGGCCTGCGGGGAATTCGACCTGCTCGGCCTGTGGGGCGAGCCGGACTGCGTGCACATGGCCCTGCGCGCCCCCGAAACCGGGGACATCGCCGTCTTCACCCTGCCCTGCCCCCAGCGCCGCTTCCCCTCGGTCGGCCTGTCGCACCCGCCGGCCATCCGCCTCGAACGCAGCATCCAGGACCTGTTCGGCCTGGAGCCCGAGGGCGCCGAAGACACCCGCCATTGGCTCGATCACGGCGCCTGGCCCC
>CANFKS010000178.1 GCA_947447625.1 Rhodospirillales bacterium
CAGGTCGAGGCCGTCAATATGGCGCTGCGCAGCGAACGCGCCGCCCACGAAGCCGCCGATCGGGCCCTGCGCGAGGCCACCGCCACCATCCAGGACCTGCGCACCAAGCTGGGCCACATCGCGCTGGCCCGCGACGAGGCCGCTGAATCCGCCCGTCGCGCCGAGACGGCACGCGCCCTCCTCGCCAACGAGCTCGACATCGTCAACAGCCGTCTCGCCGTCGAAGTCTCGGCGCGCGCCCGTGCCGAACGCCTCGTCGCTCAGATCGCGCCGCCCAAACCGGCGAGTGCGGAGCCCGCGGCCTCGCCCGAGGCGGCGATGGCGGCCGCAGTCCAGGCCACCCCGCGCCGTCGCGGCCGACCGCCGAAATCCGCTGCTGCACCAGATACCACCAATCCGCCTGCCGCCGAGGACGCGCCACCCGCCGCGCCGCGCCGCCGCGGCCGCCCGCGCAAGGACAAAAGCCTGCTGCCGCCGGATCAGCCCAAACGCAAACCCGGCCGCCCGCGCATCGAACGCGAGCCCGAACCGGTCAAGTGGTGGCTTCCCAAAGGGGCCCGCTCGAAACCCGACTGAGCCGGTCGGCAATGCCGTTCCCGCGCATGCCGCAACGGCATTGCTTTAGCCGAAGGTTCCGCTAAGAGAGGGGCAAAAGGCGGATCTGCGCCGTTTCTAGGGAGATCATTCTCATGGCCAAAATCACGTTCATCGAGCACAACGGCACCAGCCATGTCGTCGAAGCCGAAAACGGCATGTCGGTAATGCGCGCCGCAGTCGACAACAACGTTCCCGGCATTGATGGCGACTGCGGCGGCGAATGCGCCTGCGCCACCTGCCATGTCTATGTCGAGCCCGAATGGCAGGCTGCGACCGGCGCGCGCACCGAGACCGAAGAGACCATGCTCTCCTTCGCTGCCGCCACCCAGGACAACTCGCGCCTGTGCTGCCAGATCACCGTCAGCGACGCGCTTGACGGCCTCGTCGTCCGTACCCCGGACGGCCAGCACTAAAGCGGTCACCCAATAAAAGCGACGTGGCGGAGAATTCTGCTACGGAACCTTCCGAACCGCTGGGGCCCAGCCCTGCCCTGAGAGGATCTGCAATGAACCACGTCTCGACTCTTTCGGACCGTCATGCCGTCTGGTCGCTGCCGCTCGACCAGGTCAACCCGGCCCAGCCGCAGTTGTTCAAGGACGATGCCCAATGGTCCTACTTCGAGCGCCTGCGCGCCGAAGACCCGGTCCACTACACCGCGGACAGCGAATTCGGGCCGTATTGGTCCGTCACAAAATACAAGGACATCATGGCGGTAGACACCAACCACAAGGTGTTCTCCTCGCTCTCCACCCTCGGCGGCATTTCCATCCGCGACCAGCGCGCCGACTTCCCGCTGCCGATGTTCATTGCCATGGATCCGCCGATCCATGACGCCCAGCGCAAAGTCGTCAGCCCCATCGTGGCGCCCGGCAACCTCGCCATCCTCGAACACACCATCCGCGAGCGCGCCATCGCCATCCTCGACAGCCTGCCCCGCGGCGAGGCCTTCGACTGGGTTGATCGGGTCTCGATCGAACTCACCACCCAGATGCTCGCCACCCTGTTCGATTTCCCTTTCCAGGACCGCCGTAAACTCACCCGCTGGTCCGACGTCGCCACCACCGTGGCCGGCCCCGGCGGCCTCGTCGAAACCGAGGAACAGCGCCAGGCCGAACTGCGCGAATGCGCCGCCTACTTCATGGGGTTGTGGAATCAGCGCGTGAACGCGCCGCCGCAGGGTGATCTCGTTTCCATGCTCGCCCACGGCGAATCGACCCGTAACATGACGCCGCAGGAATTCCTCGGCAATCTGATCCTGCTCATCGTCGGCGGCAACGACACCACCCGCAACTCTCTCACCGGCGGGCTCTACGCGTTCAGCAAATTCCCCGAGCAGTATCAGAAGCTTCGCGCCAATCCCGCCCTGCTGGACAGCACGATCCCCGAGATCATCCGCTGGCAGACGCCGCTGGCCCACATGCGCCGCACCGCGCTGTCGGACATCGAACTCGGCGGCAAGCCTATCAAGGCGGGCGACAAGGTCATCATGTGGTACGTCTCGGGCAACCGCGACGAGGAGATGATAGAGAACCCGAACGAACTGGTGGTCGACCGCGCCCGCCCGCGCCAGCATCTCTCCTTCGGCTTCGGCGTGCATCGCTGCGTCGGCAACCGACTGGCCGAAATGCAGTTGCGCATCGTGTGGGAGGAAATCCTCAAGCGCGACCTCGACATTGAAGTGCTGGGCGAACCCGAGCGGGTGCTCTCCACGTTCATCAAGGGCTATATAAACCTGCCGGTCCGCATCCGCGGCTGAGGCGCCTATGTCGGCTCCTGATGTTGTCGTCGTCGGTGCCGGGCACGCGGCCATCCAACTCGCCGCGTCCCTCCGCCAGGGCCGCTACGAGGGCAGCATCACCGTGATCAACGACGAGGCGGGCCTGCCCTATCAGCGCCCGCCCCTGTCCAAGGCGTATCTCGGTGGCCACATGGACGATGCGGCCCTCGCCCTGCGCCCGACCAGTTTCTACGCCGCGCAGAATGTGGGCCTGATCGAGCACGATGCGGCCGTGTCGATCGACCGCGCCCGCCACAGCATCACGCTCGCCTCCGGCGCCATCATCCCCTATGGCCACCTCGTGCTCGCAACCGGCGCCGCCAACCGCACGCTGCCCGTCCCTGGCGCGGCGCTTTCAGGGGTGGTCGGCCTGCGCAGCCTTGCCGAGACCAAGGCGCTCAAGGCCCTGCTGCCCGGACTCAAGCGCGTTGTCGTCATTGGCGCCGGCTTCATCGGCCTCGAATTCGCCGCCGTGGCGGCCGAACGGGGCATCGCCGTAACCGTCATCGAAGCGGCCCCCCGCCCCCTCATGCGCGGCGTCTCCGCTGTGATGTCCGACCACCTCGCGCGCGCTCATCGCGGCTGGGGCACCACGCTGCTCACCAGCACCGGCGTCAAGGCGATCCATGGCACAGGCCGCGCCGAGGCGGTCGAAACCGCTGATGGCCAGATCATCGCCACCGACCTCGTGCTTGTTGCCATCGGCGTCATCTCCAACACCGGCCTCGCCGCCGCCGCCGGGCTGAAAACGAGCAACGGCATCGAGGTCGACGCCCTGCTGCGGACCGAGGACCCCGCGATTTCCGCCGTGGGGGACTGCGCTGCGTTCCCGCTTGCCGGTTCCGGGCTGATCCGCCTCGAATCCGTGCAGAATGCCTCCGATCAGGCCCGCGCCCTGGCCGATCGCCTGCTCGGCAAACCAGCCCCTTACGCCAAGCTGCCCTGGTTCTGGTCCGACCAGGCCGCCCTCAAACTGCAAATCGCTGGCCTGTCCGGCGGGCACGATCACACCGTGCTGCGCGGGGACCCTGCTGCGGGCGCCTTCTCGGTGTTCTGCTTCAAGGGCGAGACTCTGCTTGCCGTCGAGTCGCTCAACCGCGCATCCGACCACATGGCCGCGCGCCGCTTCCTTGCCGGCACGCCTGGCATCACCCGTGCCCAGGCTGCCGACCCCAGTTTCGACCTGCGCAGCGTCGCCTAGAGCCTGATGATTTTTGGTGGAATCACCAAAAATCATCAGGCGATCAAACAAAGAGTTAGAGCGGGATGCCTTCGCCTATCAGAAGGCATCCCGCTCTAAGCTAATCCCGATCAAACAGCACGAAAAGCGCGTCATCCCAACGGATGGCGCGCTATATCGGCTATTTCATCAACGGCGTCCCGCCTGAGCAGGGAAGGCAGATCAGAGCGCAGCCTGCGGCCCCCAACCAGGGGGCCTCAAACCTCAGACCGCGGCCTTCTTGGCCATCGCGCGCACGATGCGGCGCTTCAGCACCAGGGCTTCGGGCGGCAGCTTGCTGTTGGGCGTCCCCATCAGGAACGCGTCGATCCCGCCGTTGTGCTCGACCGTGCGGATTGCGCGGGTCGACAGGCGCATCGATACCGAAGCGCCCAGCGTGTCGGACAGCACCGAGGAATCCTGCAGGTTGGG
>CANFKS010000179.1 GCA_947447625.1 Rhodospirillales bacterium
CTCGTCCTTCCTCGGCGCCGAACTCTCCAAATCCGAGCGCCCGGAACTGACCGCAGCCCGCGTCGTCGTCTCCGGCGGCCGCGGCATGCAGAACGGCGACAATTTCAAGCTGCTCGACCCGATCGCCGACAAACTCGGCGCCGCCGTCGGTGCCTCGCGCGCCGCCGTGGACGCGGGCTTCGTGCCGAATGACTACCAGGTCGGCCAAACCGGCAAGATCGTCGCCCCCGACCTCTATGTCGCGATCGGCATCTCCGGCGCCATCCAGCATCTCGCCGGCATGAAGGACAGCAAAGTCATCGTCGCCATCAACAAGGACGAGGAGGCGCCGATCTTCCAGGTCGCCGACTACGGCCTGGTCGCCGACCTGTTCGTGGCCCTGCCCGAACTCGCCGCCGAGTTGGAGCGCGGCTGAATGAAAATGGACACCACGCTCGCCCCGGCCAGCGCCGATGCGCTCCTGCTCGCCCCCGCCATCGCCAGCGTCGGCGTGATCGGCGCGGGCCAGATGGGCAGCGGCATCGCTCATGTCTGTGCCCTGGCCGGGCTGAGCGTGGTGTTGCTTGACGTCAAGGCCGAGGCACTGGCCAAAGCCATGGCCCTGATGGGCCGCAACATGGACCGCCAGATCGGCCGCAACCTCATCTCCCCCGCCGACAAGGCCGAAGCCCTCGGCCGCATCACCACCTCGACCGACTACGCCGCCTTCGCTGACTCCGACCTCGTCATCGAAGCCGCGACGGAAAAGGAGGACGTCAAGCGCGCGATCTACAAAACCCTGACGCCGCACCTCAAACAATCCTGCATGGTCGCCTCCAACACCTCCTCCATCTCCATCACCCGCCTCGGCGCCAGCACCGACCGCGCCGAGAAATTCATCGGCATGCACTTCATGAACCCGGTCCCGGTCATGAAACTCGTCGAAGTCATCCGCGGCATCGCCACCGACGAACCCACCTTCCAGGCCGTCCAGGCCCTGTCCGCCAAACTCGGCAAAATCACCGCCGTGTCGGAGGATTTCCCGGCCTTCATCGTCAACCGCATCCTGGTGCCGATGATCAACGAGGCCGTCTACACCCTCTACGAAGGCGTCGGCTCCGTCTCCGCCATCGACAGCGCCATGCGCCTCGGCGCCAATCACCCGATGGGCCCGCTCGAACTCGCTGACTTCATCGGCCTCGACACGTGCCTGTCCATCATGCAGGTCCTCCATGAAGGCCTGTCGGACAGCAAATACCGCCCCTGCCCCCTGCTGGTGAAATACGTCGAAGCCGGCTGGCTCGGCCGCAAAACCAACCGCGGCTTCTACGACTACACGCAAACCCCGCCGCGGCCCACCCGCTGAGCCCGGCCCCCTGAGCCCGGCCCCCTGATCCCGCGCGCCGCATGACGCCCGAGATCGACGCCGCCGCCACCCGGCTTATGGCCGAGTTGTCGCGCCGGCACTTCGGTCTCGGCCATGTGCTCACCGCACGCCCCTTCGCCGCCCCCTTCGGCCGACTGCCCGCCAACCACACCTACAGCCTGGCCCTCAAACTCGAAGCCGGCTTCGACATGGTCCGCCTGATCTACGCCAACGACCAACCCGACCCCATCCAAATCACCGCCGCCAGCGCCGCCGCCGCCACCGCCATCGCCCCCGGCGCCGCACCCCTCGACCCCAACGGCAACCCCGCCCCCTGGACCCGCCTCTCCTTCAACAACACCCCCGGCGCCCCCCTCATCATCCCGGGCAGCCCAACCCCCGGCATCCCGATCTTCGCCGGCTCCGACTGGGTCCGCCTGCCCAGCCTCCCCCCCGCCGAAGCCGACGCCCGCCCCTGGCTCCTCACCCGCAGCTTCGTCGCCCGCGACGCCCGCTGCATCCTGATCGGCCCCGACGACTTCGCAGCCTTCGCAGCACCCGACCAACACCAGGGCCGCCCGATCCAGGCGATCCACCAGGAGGGCGATCTCGTCACCGCCCCCGTGCCCATGACGCTCGGCCACCCCTACGGCTTCATCGCCCCCGCCGCCATCCAATACCGCAGCCACGCCGCAGGGTTGAGCGTGATGTGCGTAGGCGACAGCATCACCGCCGGCGTTGGCAGCCGTTCCCGCAACGCCGGCTGGGGCCTCGCCGCCTGTGCCGCCCTCTCTCGGCCTGACCGTCCCGTCAGCTTCCTCAACGCCGGATGGGACGGCGCCCGCACACAACGTTTCCATCATGCTGCCGGCAATCTGATCGCGACAACGCGCCCTCAGATCGTCGTCATCGCACCCTATTCCCCCAATGACACCTATGATGTCGAGGCGCCCCCGCTGCCCTCGCAAACCGGCCTTGCCTCGGCCCTTGACCTCGCCACGTATGCGGTGAGCCAAGGCTGCCTTCCCATCCTCACCACGCCGCTGCCCTGGATCGGCACAGGCGCCACCGCCGAGGCCGCCCGCCTCGCCGTGCGCGACTCACTGCTCCGGTTCGCCGCAAGCGGCCTCCTGCTTTGCGACCTCGACCGGGCAGTCTCCGACCACGCCGACCTCGCCCGCCTGCGAGCAGAGTGCACCGAGGATGGCATCCACCCCAACGAAGCCGGCTACGTCGATATGGCCGAAGTCGCCGCCGCCGCGTTCAATCAAGCCATCGCCCTCCGCCATGTCCCGGATTCCAGAACGAATTCCACCGCCGTCTCCCCCCGGTACCTGTTCAGAGCGCTTATTTTCGCGCTATCAACGTTTCTGAGGGGCACACATCGCCCGACCGCAAGGAGCGTTCCGTGGCCACACCAGTCCAACCCATCGGAGAACTGGAGATCCACTTCGCCAAGGATGGCAATAGCGCCGAAATCGCCATCGACGGCTGGGGCCACGCTGAAACCCACGGCCGCTGGTCCAACGGCATCGAAAGCCGCCTCATCCTGCCCGGCCCCTTCGCCGGCGCCTACCGCGTCATCATCAACCTCGGCCCCTTCCTCGCTTTCCCGCAGATCGACCATCAGGAACTCAGGATTGTCGCCAACGATCGCGACGTCTGGAGCGACGCGGTGCGCGAGAACCGCCGCGTCGAATTCACCATCCCTGCCGATACCATTAGCGACGGCGCCCGGCTTGACCTTCGCTTCATTTGCCCCACCGCACGCTCCCCCAGTTCCTTCTCCGACAGCACCGACGTCCGTGTCCTTGGCTTCAGTATCTGGAACTTGCGGCTCGAACGGAGCATTCCCGGCGGCTTCCCTGTCATCTTACCTGCCGCAGTCGCCCTCGCCGCTGCCCGCCCGCGCGTCGCCGCCGTCACTATGGTCTACAACGAGGCAGTCTACCTGCCGATCTGGCTCAAGCACTACGGCGCCCAGGTCGGCATCGAGAACTGCTACGTCGTCGATCACGGATCTGACGACGGCAGCACCGAAGGGCTCGCCGGCTGCAACGTCGTGCGCATTCCGCGCTCGCCCTACGATCCCCACAAGCAATCCGCCTTCAACTCGATGTTCTGCTCCAGCATGACCCACTGGTACGATCGGGTGATCTACTCCGACGTCGACGAAATCCTCCTCGCCGACCCCAAGATCGCCCCCGATCTCACCGAATACTGCCGCCGCCCGCTCCCCGACGTAGTCACCGCGATCGGCCTCAACAACATCCACCGCCCCGACGACGAACCTCCGTTCGACCCCGCGCGCCCCGTCAGCATCCAGCGCCCCTACGTCTTCTGCGCCTCCTCGATGTGCAAGCCGCTGCTCATCCGCAAGCCCATCGTCTGGTCCCCCGGCTCCCACTCCAGCGACGCGCCCACCGTGTTTGACCACCTCTACATGTTCCACCTGCGCTGGTTCGACCTGCCCTACGGCCTGCAACGCCTGCGCAAAACCCGCGAAATGGCCTGGGCGCATGAAATCGCCGGCGCCCACCAGCGCTCCGACGACGCCAAACTCGAAGCCACCCACCGCGGCTTCGCCCGCCTGCGCTGCCGCGATGGCCTCGAATTCGACCCCGCC
>CANFKS010000180.1 GCA_947447625.1 Rhodospirillales bacterium
TACCGGCGGATGCGTACACTTGGAATTCGATGAGGAGGGGGAAGCTGTGGCAACGCGTTTTCACAAGAAGCCGTTCTATCAACTGGATGAAGTCTGCGAGCGCTGGAGCATGAGCCGGCGAGATCTCGCAGCGTTCGCCTATGCTGGCGATATCGTGATGTCGTTCATGGCACCGCACCTGGCGGTCAGGGTCGGAGAGTGGGACAAGAGCCAGGGCGAGCCGCACGTGTCGATCGACCACGGCGTCAGCTACGTGCACGGATTGACCGAACTCGTCGGCAGGGATGCATGGGCCATTCTGCATGCTGGCCGCCACGACATTTCGGAGTTGCTGGCCAATGAGGGGTATTTTGCGAGGCTCTGCGCCGACGACGGTGCGCCGGCAACACACGCGGTTGCGGATGCCGACCTCATCGTGCAGGGGGCGGAATTCGAGCGATTTGAGAAGGCGCATTGCGTCGGGCCCGAGTTGGCGCAATTCCCGGGCGCCGGCGGCAATGGTGGAGCGTCCCGCCGGCGCGGCGCTCCCACCACGCATGACTGGGACGAGTTCTGGATCGAGGTCTGCTGCTACAACAACAGTTGCGGCCTTCCTGAAACCCAGGCCCATTTGGTCCGGACCATGCAAGACTGGTTCCAGGCCGAAGGCATGCCAAATCCCGATGACAGCACCTTGAAGAAGAAGTTTAAGCGGCTCTGGTTCAAGATGGCACAGGAGGCTCAGCGGAAGCGCGCCTGACCCCCCTGGGAAATTTGCCCCCTCCGAACCGTATATGGGGAGCAGGAGACACCCTGCCCCCATGTCGATCCCGTCACGCCCTGTGCCCAATGGCCACCTCCCGCCCCACCTCGTCGAGGTCTGCGACATCCTCGCGCGCGGCCTGCTGCGGCTCCGCAGCCGCACCGCCGATGAAATCGCGCCCGAGGCCGCAGCGACCGGGGACTTCGGAGAGTTTCGCCTACACTCGGTGCCCCGCCAGCGCGTGTCTGCAACCCGGACCAACCGGAGAGCCACATGACACGACGCGCAAAACCCATGACCGCGGCCACCGCCACGCCAACGCCGACCATCCCCGCGATCCCGCCGGCGGACGTGCTGGGACGGCTCGCCGCGTTGCAGGACGCCGACACGCCGGCGCTGAAGCAGCAATGGCGTGACCTGTTCGGCAAGGAGCCACCGCCGCACAATCGGGCCTATCTTCAGAGCCGGCTTGGATATCGCATCCAGGAACTGGCCTATGGCGGCCTGAAGCCGGCGACCCTGGCCCGGCTCGAGGCACTGGGCGAGCAGCTTGACGGCGGTAACCCGGTGCTGCGGCGGATCCGGGTCGACGATAAGCCGGTGACCGGCACGCGGCTGATGCGGAACTACCAGGGGGTCGAGCACACCGTCACGGTGCTGGCCGACGGCTATGAGTGGCAGGGGCGGCCGTTTCAGTCGCTGTCGGCCATCGCGCGCGCCATTACCGGCACCCGCTGGAACGGCTGGGCCTTCTTCGGCTTGAAGAACAACCGAGGTGCCGCATGAGGCGTCGCCCGCAAGCCACTACGGCCACGGCGCCGACGGTGCGCAAAATCCGCTGCGCTGTCTACACCCGCAAATCCACCGACGAGGGGCTCGACAAGGAGTTCAACTCGCTCGACGCCCAGCGCGAGTCCTGCGAGGCGTATGTCACCAGCCAGCGTGCCGAGGGGTGGGTGCTGGTGCCCGACCGCTACGATGACGGCGGCATTTCCGGCGGGACGCTGGAACGCCCGGCCCTGCAACGCCTGCTGCGCGACATCGAGGCGGGCCGGGTGGACGTCATTGTGGTCTATAAGATCGATCGTCTCAGCCGCTCGCTGATGCACTTCGCGAAACTGGTCGAGGTGTTCGACGCGCACAATGCCACGTTTGTGTCAGTGACCCAGTCGTTTAACACGACGACGTCGATGGGGCGGCTGACGCTCAACATCCTGCTTTCGTTCGCCCAATTCGAGCGAGAGGTCATCGGCGAGCGCATTCGGGACAAGGTGGCGGCGTCGAAGGCCCGCGGGATGTGGATGGGCGGGCCGCCGCCGCTGGGCTACGAGGTGAAGGACCGCAAGCTCGTCATCAACGACACCGAGGCGGCGTGGGCGCGGCGAATCTTCGCCGGTTTCGTCGAGACGCGATCCGCCACAAAGCTGGTGCCAATCCTGCAAGCCGAGGGTGTGCGCACCAAGACGGGACGCCCAGTCGACAAGGGGGCGATCTACAAGCTGCTGAACAACCGGCTGCTGATCGGCGAGATCGCTCACAAGGGGAACGTCTACCAGGGGGAGCACGCCCCGATCATATCCCGTCGCGTATGGGACGAGGCGCACGAGATCATGGCGGAGAGCACTCAGGTCCGGGCCAACGAGAACCGCAGCCAGACGCCGGCGCTGCTGCGCGGGTTAATATTCGGGCCGGACGGGCGGGCGCTGTCGCCCAGCCACACCCGGAAGCACGGCAAGATATATCGGTACTACGTCAGCCAGGCCGTGCTGAAGGGGACGGACGACGGCTGCCTGGTCCGGCGAGTGGCGGCCGGAGAGATCGAGACGGCGGTGATCGACCAGGTGCGTGCGCTGCTGCGGCAGCCCGAGGTAATCATGGGCACGTGGCGGGCGGCGCGCGCGGAGGATCGGGACCTAACCGAAGCGGAGGCCCGCGAGACCCTGCAACGGCTGGACCCGCTTTGGGACGAATTGTTCCCCGCGGAGCAGGCGCGGATCGTGCGGCTGCTGGTCGAACGGGTGGATGTCAGCCCGACAGGTGCGGACATTCGGTTGCGGCTGGAGGGGCTAGCCAGCTTGATGCGGGATCTGCGGCCGGCTGGCCTCGATCGGCGGGCAGCGTGAGCGCGATGACCAGCGTCATTGTGCGAGTGCCGATCACCATCCGGAAGAGGGGAGGGCGGAAACTTGTCGTTTCGCCGGATGGGACGGTCGGCGCGCTGCCACCGCCGCGGGCACGGATCGACAGCACCCTGATCAAGGCGTTGGCGCGGGCCCACCGGTGGAAGCGGATGCTCGACGAGGGGCGCTACGGGTCGGTGAGTGAACTGGCGGAGGCAGAGAAGCTGGACCGCGGTTATCTCGGCCGTATCCTCATGCTGACCTTGCTGGCGCCAGATATCGTGGAGGCGGTCCTGGACGGCCGGCAGCCGGCAGAGCTCGGTGTGCACGTGCTGCGGGAGGGGTTTCCGGTGGAGTGGGAGATGCAAACCAAAAAATTTGCGAAAAACATCGTGTCACCATATAACATGAAAGTGCATGGGAGTGCTTTATGACCACATACATGGATGAAATCGTCACCTGTAGCGCCTGTAAATCGGCGTCAAACCAAACGGTATTATCAAGCACAATCGAACTTGGTTCACCAGACTTGGACCTGCGTCCGCCAAAGCTTCGCCGATATACTATGGGAACCTGGGTCCAATGCTGCCCACATTGTGGGTATGTCGCGTCAGAAATCGGGGAACCGCCGGTCAGCCTCGACATTGTCAAGAATGTCATGGCTAGCACTGGGTGGGTCCAGCCAGCATCAATTCCAACGTCCGGGTTGGCACTCAACTTCTTGCGTCTCGCACTTCTCGAATTCGAATTCGCTCGCCCGGATGCCGCCGCTGAATCTGCCCTCAGTGCCGCATGGGTCGCCGATGACAGCAGGCAGACGGCGCTCGCAATCGAGTGTCGAACGATTGCTGCCCGTCATATCACTTTGGCCCTCTCCAAGATGGAGCAGAACGGAGATCGGAGAGATACACTGCACGCGCGTCTGGTAGACGTTCTTCGGAGGTCCCGCAGGTGGCGCGATGCGGATGCGCTTTGCCGTCAAGCGCAAGAGAGTGTAGGCGACGGCATTGTTGCGACAATCTTGCAATTTCAGAGAAAGCTGATCAAGAAGCGCATCGTAGGGTCGAGATCAGTGGACGA
>CANFKS010000181.1 GCA_947447625.1 Rhodospirillales bacterium
ACGACGCAGCGACCACAGCAGCCAGTAGGCGCCGGTGTGCAGCATCAGGCGTAACTGGTTGGCGGCGGCGCTGCAGCACGACGTGCGGTCGGCAGCCAGGTGGGTCTTCCAGGATTTGATATGGTTCTCGGCCTGACCGCGACGACAGTAGAGATCCTCGTAAAGCGTGCGGGCGCTGGCGCCGGTGATGTTGGTGACGACAAAGCGCGTGTCGGTGCCCTGGGCGCTGGCCTCGACACGGGCGATGATGCGCTCGACGCGGCTCCAACTCGCTGCGCCATCGAGGAACTCCTTGTAGCGCCGCAGCTTGCTGTCCGCCCTAGCGTTGGCGTGACGGGCCGCGGTGCTGCTCTCTAGCGCCGCGACGCGGGCACGCAGCGTGCTGCTGGTGGCCAGGCCGAGAATGTAATGCAGGCCCTGAGCACGGCAGAAATCCAGCACTTCCGGCGCGCAATAATGGCTGTCGGCGCGGAGCAGGATCTCGACGCGCGGCCAGTGGCTGCGGATCTCGCGCACCAGGCGGCGGAGAAAGCCGCGCACCTCACGCCCGGTGGGTCGGCGGGCGGGACGCAGCATGGCGGCGACGGGGCGGCCCTCGCCATCGAACACCACGATCGGCTGAAAGCCATATTCATCGTAGTAGGCGTTGAACAGCCGCATCTGCTGGGCGCCGTAGACGGCGTCGAAGGTGTCATCGATATCCAGCGTGATACGCCGTGGCACCTGGCGGAAGCTGGCGCAGTACTGCGCCACCATGGCGCGGCCCATGCGCAGCAGGTCGCATGGCTGCGGCAGGTTCTCCAGCCGCGAGATGGTCGGCTGCGAACACAGCGCGGCGCCCTGCGGCAGTTGGCCCAGCGCCAGCTTGAAGGCGGGGTCGTGGCGCAGGCTGGCGGCGTCGTTGCCGTCCTCATAGCCGGCGGCGATCATCAGCATGCGGAAGCGCATGATGTCGGCGATGCTGTGCGTGATGCGCTGCGGATCGCGCGGGTCGGTGACGCAGGCAGCCAGGCGGTCGGCAATGCCGAGCCGCTGCTCGATCTCGCGCAGCATCAGGACGCCGCCGTCTGAGGAGAGTTGGCCGCCATCGAAGCGGGCGACGATGGGCTTGCAGTGGACCGGTGACAGGCCGGGCAGTGCGGGGGTAGCGTCAGGCTTGGCGGGCATGGGCTCCAAAATCGGCTGGGTTCAGGTCTCGCAGCCGAATTCTATGCCCGATCAAGGGGTTGCACCATGCCCGCCAACCCCGGTGAACAATCCGGGCTAACACGGGCGGAAGTTGGGATGTGCATGCACCCAATCGACTGGGGCGGCAGGGAGATTGGTTTTGGCCAGGACACACCGACTAAGCCTTGCAGGCATAATCAACCGCGGCCTCAGCCCCTTCGGCGTTCAACTCCTTAGCAACGCCACGCTGGCGCATTTGAAGGCGCTTGAAGCGAAGGTGCTTGCAGGAACTGCGTCCCGCGCAGCCGAGCCGCCGGGTATGGTCGATCCACAAGCGGTTACGCAGAGACTGGATCGGGTTGAGGAAGCGCTGCGTGGCTCCATCCGTTACGCCATGAAGGCGCATTGGGGCACCATTGATCTGCTGGAAGCGGCAATGGGTGGGACGGTGCCTTTGCACTGCGCTCTCTGCGGTCAGCCTGGCGATGGCGCGCCGTTCGAACCATTGGTCAGTGCCTGCCAATTTTTGGGTGGTAGGTTACTGCGCCACAAATGCCCGAACTGCGAGGTCGTCTTCGGCCCGCAAAAAATGCTCCGGCTCGACCAAGAAATGGTGGATCTGGAGTACCGTAATCTTTATCAGATCTATTCTGAGGGAGATTCGGCGGAATCAACTATCCGTACCTTCCATCTGCTGCGTCCGCGCCGTGACGGTACTTACCTTGACTTCGGCTGCGGCGGTGCTTGGTCGGCCGCGATAACCAAGCTGCGAAGTGAAGGCTGGAACATCTGGGGCTTCGAGCCAAGCGCGCCGATCGCCTCTGACCATGTTTTCGGCACCTGGGAAGAGATTGAGCAGCGGAACTTCGACGGTATCCTTTCGCATAACGTGCTGGAGCACCTTTTCGATCCGATAGGTACAACCAAGCGCCTCGCCGCCAGATTGAAGCCTGGTGGCAGGTTGATCCACGCAACACCCTGCTTCGAATATCGGTACGATTTCTCTCATCTACACGTATTCTTTTTCACGGGTCGTTCTCCAGAGGTACTTGCGGCGAATGCTGGCATGCGAATTCAGGGGTGGGAACGGCAGGATGAGTACATCGCCTGCATACTGGAAAAGAATTCTCTGCCCTCGGCGTCCACGGGCCTAGTGGCCCAAAGCTTGGCTGCATCTTTGCCTTCCATCTCGCCTTAACCTTAGCTTATTGCGCTATCGTCTCTCATTTCGACTCCGGTAAGATGAGACCAATGAAGCGGATTCTAAGGTATTTGGCAGGAGCAGGCATAATTGCACTGGCAGGGTGGGCCGTCGGAAACACTCATCAGTACGCTATTACTGGAATGATGGTTCCGGCGGTGGCGCAGTCGATTACGCTGCAAGCGCCAGTACTTTCCCTGGCTTCAACATCAGCGGCAGCCGTCACCCGACCGACCGACCGACCGACCTGACCGAACCGTGACGTCGTCAGCAGCAATGCCCTGCGACGCCAGCAGCGCTTTGGCACTAGCCAGTTCCAGACCTCCTGGCGAGAACGCCCGCTCGTCACCGTGTTCTGCTTCCGTAGCCACCTCTCCAAGAACTGGCCCGGGGACCGCGTCATTCAGGGCGTTCAAATGAGCTTCCCAATCGTGTACTTCGCCAGGGTCGCGCTCAATCTCGACGGCCGCCTTCCGGTAGATTTCCCCCACGAAAGCCGCGACTTCGCGGGAGGTCAGGGCCGTCTTCTTCCCCTGCGAGTGTGCCCTGGCGGCTTTGAACTTCGCCTCGATACGGTCCATGGCCGCCGGCGCAAGCTTTCTTGCCTCGTCAGGGTCTTTGGTCTTGAGGTTCTCAATCACTTCCCAAGCGCCCCCAAAAGTCGGGCGCAACGCAACGGGCGCAGCCTTGCGAAGGAGGTAGATGCCGGTACGGCGATGCTTGGTCGGCCGGATCATCGAAAGAGCCACTTTGTAGCACCTCTCTGTAGCATGAGAGAGTTGCCAAGTGCTTGATCTGCCTGAATACCCAACGCAATCAATGAGGTGCGATGGTGCTGCCAGAGAGGATTGAACTCTCGACCTCTCCCTTACCAAGGGAGTGCTCTACCACTGAGCTACGGCAGCGAACCAGGGTCGCAGGCGGCGGCTTCTAACCGTTGGGCGGCCGCTCCGCAACCCTTCCCGCGCAGCCTCATGCCGATTATGCGCCAGGCCACGCCGGAGCAGCGGGTTGCACCCGGCCCCCGCTTCGGCGAAAGCTGCCGCCAAGCAAGCTGGAGGCGACCATGGACGGCTTTACCGAACGCGACCTGCACGGCGGCGCCGAGACCCGCGGCAGCGTCCCCCCCGGCACCGACCTGATCGAGTGGTACTACGAGCGCGGCTTCACCGACGGCCTGCCGGTGGTGCCGCCGACGCCTGAGAAGGTCGCCGCCTGCGTCGCCGCCCTGGGTGGCGATGCCCAGTACGAGGAATGCCGCGTCGCCCCGCGCTGGGGCGTGCTGACGCGGGAAGTCATGGCCATCAACATGGTCATGGCCGGCTGCCGGCCGGAATACGCGCCGGTGGTGCGGGCCGCCATGCTCGCCATCACCGACCGCGCCTTCAACCTGAACGGCGTGCAGGCCACCACCCATGTCGCCAGCCCGCTCATCATCGTCAACGGCCCGCTGGCGGCCGAGATCGGCATGAATGGCGGCTGCAACGCTTTTGGTAGTGGCA
>CANFKS010000182.1 GCA_947447625.1 Rhodospirillales bacterium
CGGCAGCATGAACATGCTGCTGCACGGGGTGGAGAACCCCGACATCCGCTACCGCGACAGCCTGGCGCAGGACCATGCGGAGGACGCCGAGCGCTACACCCTGGTGCTGGCCAACCCGCCCTTCGCCGGCGCCCTCGATGCCGAGACGGTGGCGAAGGACCTCACCGACATCGTCAAAACCCGCAAGACCGAGCTGCTGTTCCTCGCCTTGTTCCTGCGCCTGCTGAAGCCCGGCGGCCGCGCTGCGGTGATCGTGCCGGACGGCGTGCTGTTCGGCTCCTCCAAGGCGCACAAGGAACTGCGTCGCATGCTGGTGGAGGAGCAGAAGCTCGACGGCGTGGTCTCGCTGCCCTCGGGCGTGTTCCGCCCCTATGCCGGCGTGTCCACCGCCATCCTCTTCTTCACCCGCACCGACAGCGGCGGCACCGGTGGCGTGTGGTTCTACGACATGCAGGCCGACGGCTTCAGCCTTGACGACAAGCGCACGCCGCTGCTGGCCGAGGACCGGCTCGGCCCGGTGCCGACGGTCGCGCTGGATGCGGCGGCGCAGGCGCGCAACAACCTGCCGGACGTGCTTGCGCGCTGGCGGCAGCGCGACGGGGCCGAACGGGAGCGGGCACGGACGGCGCAGAGTTTCGTGGTGCCGAAGGCGGAGATCGCGGCGGCGGGGTATGATTTGTCGCTGAACCGCTACAAGGAGGTGGTGCGCGACGCGGTGACCCACCGGGCACCGAAGGAGATTCTGGCCGATCTGGCGGTGCTGGAGGACGAGATCAGGGACGGGATGAAGGTGCTGGAGGGGATGCTTTCGTGACGACGACTAGGGCCGCCCATCTGTCAGATGTTGCATCCGTCTTCAATGGGAAGACGCCAGCGAGGGATGACCAACGGGAAGAAGGCCACCCCGTTCTCAAAATCAAGGATACTGACGAGTACGGACGCTTTCGAGGCCAACACGAGTCGTTCGTGGAACCGGAGTTTGCTGCCAAGCATCGGGATCGGTGCATTGTATCGGGCGATACACTTATATTGAATGCGGCGCACAACGCGAGCCATGTGGCTTCGAAGATTTACACCGCTGAGAGCGCCGTCGATGGTGCGCTGGCAACGGGCGAGTGGCTGATCATCCGCCCGAATCGGTCGACACTGGACGCAGCCTTCCTAAGCCACTGGGTGAGATTGCCCGACACTCGACTCCAATTGCAGAACATCGTGAAGGGCATTCATCTTTATCCAAAAGATGTGGCTCGCCTCAAATTTGCTCTCCCTCCACTCCCCGAGCAACGCCGCATCGCCGCCATCCTCGATCAGGCCGACGCGCTGCGGGCGAAGCGGCGGGCGGCGCTGGCGCAACTCGATGAGATGGCGCAGGCGATCTTCGCGGAGATGTTTGGCCTGTTGGGGACGACAAGACATCAACGTTCGATGGTAAGTCTTGGCAAAGTCTGTGATGTCAGAGATGGCACGCATGATTCTCCAAAATATGTGAGCGAGAACGGCTTCCCATTAGTGACGTCCAAAAACGTCACCGGTGGTGGTATCGATCTTTCAACGGCAAGTTTGATATCTGAGGAGGATTACCGTCAAATTTCCAAAAGATCGAAGGTGGATCGGGGAGATATACTGCTGCCAATGATTGGAACAATCGGCTCCCCAGTCATCGTCGATCAGGATCCCCAGTTTGCGATCAAGAATGTTGCGTTGATCAAATTCCTTCCGACGTCGCCGACAGCGAAATATGTTCGCGCGGCTCTTCAGTCGTCATATTTTTTAGATTTCGTTGCCGAACGAAACCGTGGTGGGACGCAGAAATTCATTTCGCTCGGGGATATAAGAAGCTTCTCTCTGCCTCTTCCATCCCATCAAGCGCAGCGTGAATTCAATGAGCGTATCGAGGCTGCTGAGGGTGTTGCGGCCCGCTTTTCTCAATCGCAGCGCGACCTCGATACGCTCTTCGCCTCCCTTCAACACCGCGCCTTCAACGGGGAGCTCTGACCGGCATGTCGCAGTTCGGCTTTCTGCAAGCGGAATGGCCGGACATTCACGAGGCCGCCGCGCGCGTCGAATCCCTCGCCACCGCCGACCCGCGCGCCGCGGCGTTCTACGCGCGGCGCGCTCTCGAACAGGCGGTCGCCTGGCTCTACAAGTTCGACCGGCGGCTGACGCTGCCCTACCAGGACAATCTGAGCGCCCTGATCCATGACCCGGGGTTCCGCGCGGTTGTCGGCGAGGCAATTTTCTACAAGGCGCGCTTCCTCAAGGACACCGGCAACAAGGCGGTGCATCGCGAGGGCGTGTTTTCGGCGGCCGAGGCGCGCACGGCGGTGCAAGAGCTGTTCCATGTCGGGTTCTGGCTCGCCCGCTCCTACGCAAAGGGGGCCAAGCCGGCGGACGGGCTGGTGCTCGACGTTGCGAAACTGCCGCCGCCGATGGCGCAGATCGCCCGGCTCACGATGGACCAGTTGCGCAAGCGCGAAGAGGAGTTGCGGGGGAAGGACGAGAAGCTCGCCGAAATCCTCGCCGATCGCGCCAACCTCGATGCCGAGTTGCAGCGCCTGCGCGAGGAGGTCGCCGCAGCCCGCGCCGCCAATGCCGCGCAGCCCGACACCCACGACTACAACGAGGCGGCCACCCGCGACCACTTCATCGACCTGCTGCTGCGCGAGGCCGGCTGGAACCCGGACGGGGCGAGCGTGGCGGAGTATCCCGTCACCGGCATGCCCTACGGCACCGGGGAGGGCTTCGTCGACTACGTGCTGTGGGGCGATGACGGACGGCCGCTCGCGCTGGTGGAGGCCAAGGCGACGCGGCACAGCGCGCTCAAGGGCCAGGAGCAGGGCCGGCTCTACGCCGATTGCCTGGAGAAGATGCACGGCCAGCGCCCGGTGATCTTCTGCTCCAACGGCTACCAGCACTGGATCTGGGACGACGGGGCCTATCCGCCGCGCGAGGTGCAGGGGTTCTACAAGAAGGCGGACCTGGAATTGCTGGTGCAGCGGCGCACGACGCGGCGGGTGCTGGCGGACAATGCGGCTGACGGGGCGATCATCGAGCGGCACTATCAGCACCGGGCCATCCGCCGCATCGGCGAGGCGTTCGAGGTGCATCGCAGCCGCAAGGCGCTGGTGGTGATGGCGACGGGGGCGGGCAAGACGCGCACCGTGATCGCGCTGGCGGACCTGCTGATGCGCTGCAACTGGGCCAAGCGCGTGCTGTTCCTGGCGGATCGGGTGGCGCTGGTGAACCAGGCGGTGAAGGCGTTCAAGGCGCACCTGCCGGCCGCCGCCCCGGTCAACCTGGTGACGGACAAGGCGGCGGAGGGGCGGGTGTTCGTCTCGACCTATCCGACGATGATGAAGCTGATCGAGGAGCAGGACGGGGTCCAGCGGCGGTTCGGGGTGGGGCACTTCGACTTGGTGATCGTGGACGAGGCGCACCGGTCAATCTACCGGAAGTACGGGGCGATTTTCGACTGGTTCGACAGCTTGCTGGTCGGGCTGACGGCGACGCCGAAGGACGAGATCGACCGCAACACCTACGGGCTGTTCGACCTGGAGACCGGGGTGCCGACGGATGCCTATCCGCTCGATGAGGCGGTGAAGGACGGGTTTCTGGTGCCGATGAAGGCGATTTCGGTGCCGCTGAAGTTCCAGAGGCAGGGCATCCGTTACGATGACCTGAGCGAGGAGGAGAAGGAGGACTGGGACGCGGCGGAGTGGGCCGAGGAGGATGGCGCGCCGGACCGGGTGGAGGCGGACGCGGTCAACAAGTGGCTCTTCAACGCCGATACGGTGGACAAGGTGCTGGAGCACCTGATGACGCACGGGCAGAAGGTCGACGCCGGCGACCGGCTGGGCAAGACGATC
>CANFKS010000183.1 GCA_947447625.1 Rhodospirillales bacterium
CGGCTTCCGCGCCATCGACCGCAACCCTCCCGTCCCCGCCACGGACGCCAACACGGCGCCACACGCGGCGTCCGCCGAGGCGGTGGCCAAGGAAGCCGCCGCGATCGCCGACGCCCTCGACGCCGCCACCGTGGCGCCCACGCCGCGGACAAACCTTCGCATCGCCGCCGTCGCGGTGGTGGCCGCCTGGGACGACCAGGACAACCGCGACGCCGGCATCATCGCCGCCCTCGAGGCGCCGATGGATGCCCTCCGCGCCCTGCTCGCCGAGAAGGCACCGCGCGAGGCGGCCACCCCGCGCAAGCCGCGTGAGGGGACCAAGCAAGAGGCGGTCCTGGCCCTGCTCCGCCGCACCGAGGGGGCCACCATTGCCCAGATCATGGAGACCACTTCTTGGGCTGGTCACACTTGCCGCGGCTTCCTGGCCGGGCTGAAGAAGAAGGGGATCAAAGTCGAGACCCTGGAGCGCGTCCGGATGGTGGGGCCGAACCGAGACGGCGCGAAGGGATCGTATACGATTTATGCTCTTACGGACTGATGTGCTGCAGCAACCGACAAGTGCCACTCGGCCGACCGCAGGTCAGTAACTACCCAAGCCCCGCCAGGTTCTCCGGGCGGGGCTGATCGGTTCAGTGAAACACCCGTCCGGCGTCGATGACGATGGTCTGGCCCGTCATGGTTTCGGTGCGGCACATGGTAACCACCATGTCAGCGCAATCATCCTTGTCAGCGGCCCTCTTCAACAACGACGTCGAGGCAGAACGCTCAATCTGTTCGGCACGCAGGTTCGCCGTGGCGCGTGTGCCCTCCAGAAGCCCAGGGGCGATACAGTTGACCAACGTTTCTGGTGCCAAAGCGACCGCCATGCAGCGGGTCAGATGGATCAATCCGGCCTTCGATACCGCATAAGCAATGGACGAGCCCGTCGGCTGCAGGCCCGCCACCGACGAGATGTTGACGATCCGGCCCTGGCCTTGCGCCTTCATCACCGGCGCAACCGCCTTGGTGAGCTGCATCGGCCCGGTGAGATTGACCGACATAATCTTCTCCCACACCTCGCTTGTCAGGTTGTCCAGATCCGTGAAGGGGATCGACTTGTTGAAGGCGGCGTCGTTGACAAGGATGTCCAGGCGGCCGAAGCGCTGGGTTACCTCAGCCACCAGTCGCTCCACGGCGGCGCCGTCCGTAATATCGCACCCAAACGCGGCTGCGTTGACCTGATAGCGAGACGCCAGTTCTGCCGCGACGCCCTCTGCCTGTTCGCGGCTCTGCGCGTACATAACGGCGATGTGCACGCCTTCCTGCGCCAATGCGTGGCAGATGCGCTGGCCGAGCCCTCCGTTGCCACCTGTCACGAGCGCGACCGCCCCTCTGAGCTCCATATGGGTTTTCCTGCCTGTCGGCGCTGCCGGCTTCAGCAACGCGGGATTATATCAGATGGTAGATTGTGACCGAATATGCGGCGCAGGCAATCCAGTGCTCTGCGCGTCAGGCGATAGTGTTCGATATCGGAATAGTGTCGGGTGTGTGATCACGACCCTGAACTGCTGAACCCTCCAAGGCTGCCGTCTCCCCGGTTGCCTCTTCCCATCGTCGCACAATGACGTCGACATAGCGGGGGTCGATCTCCAGCAGCACCGCCTGTCGTCCGGTGCGCTCGGCGGCGATCATCGTCGTGCCAGAGCCGCCGAACAGGTCCAGCACAATATCGCGCTGCTTGCTGCTGTTGCGGATGGCGCGCTCGACCAGCGCCACCGGTTTCATCGTCGGATGCAGGTCGTTGCGGGCCGGCTTGTCGAAGTGCCAGACATTCCCCTGGTCGCGGGCGCCGCACCAGTAGTGCTGGCTGCCAGCCTTCCAGCCGTAGAGCATGGCCTCGAACTGCTGGTGGTAGTCGGCCCGGCCCAAGGCGAAGGTGTTCTTGGCCCAAATGATCGTGCTGGACCATTTGCCGCCGGCGTCCTGCCAGGCCCGGTGCAACGTCGGCCACTCCGACGAGGACATGCAGATGTAACTGGCACCCTTGGTCACCGCGAGCAGATTGGTGAACGCCGGCCGCAGGAAGTCGATGAAGCTGCCTCCGAGGGCGTCGTTGGCGATGGTCATTTTCGCCGCCGTTCCTCCCTGATACGCAACATTATACGGAGGATCAATGAACCCCATGTCTGCCAGTCTATCGGCGCCGAGTGCACGCTGCACATCGGCCAGGTTGGTCGCGTCGCCGCAAAGCACACGATGGTCGCCGCAGCGCCACAAGTCGCCGGTCTTGGAGACCGGCGTTTCCGGTACTGGCGGTACCTCGTCGGCATCGCCCTCGTCGTCCGCGGCGGCGAGCAGCTCGTCGAGTTCGAGCGGCGA
Source organism: Rhodospirillales bacterium (assembly GCA_947447625.1). Taxonomy (GTDB): domain Bacteria; phylum Pseudomonadota; class Alphaproteobacteria; order Acetobacterales; family Acetobacteraceae; genus CAIYPH01. The sequence continues at coordinate 2,359 of CANFKS010000183.1, forward strand.
GAAGCCGAGCACGTCGAGGTCCACCGCGCCGTCGTCGCGAATGCGCGCGAGCTCGGCGGCCAGCAACGCCTCATCCCATCCGGAATTGAGCGCTATCTGGTTGTCCGCCAGCCGCAGCGCCCGGGCCTGCGCCTCGGTCAGGTGCGCCAGCCGGATCGCCGGCACCGTCGCCAGGCCGAGCCGTTTGGCGGCCAGCACACGGCCATGGCCGGCGACAAGCACGCCAGCGGCGTCCACCAGGACCGGATTTACGAAGCCAAATTCGGCGATCGAGGCGGCGATCTGTGCCACTTGGGCATCGGAGTGTGTCCGCGCGTTGGCGGCATATGGCACCAGCGACGCCGTCGGCATCGCCATGACGGCAAGATCAAGCAGCATCGGCGATCTCCGTCACGCCACGCGTCGCCGCGACGGCGTCGTAGGTCCGACCATCACCATCCAGCGTCACGGGCAGGTCGGGATGCAGCGAGCGGAACCGGGCAATGGCCAGGTCCACGTATGCCGGCGCCAGTTCGATCGCCCGCACCGGCCGGCCGGTGCGCTGGCCGGCGAGGATGGTGGTGCCGGAACCGGCGAACGGTTCGAACACCAGGTTACCCTCGTCGGTAAACGCTTGGATCAGGAACTCCGGCAACTTCACCGGGAACACCGCCGGGTGCTCAGTCTCGATGCCGCGGGCCTTGTGCCGGGTGATGCGCAGCACGTTGTCGGGGATCCGGGTGTCCTGGACGCCCTGGCCGGCATGGGTCCATTCGCCGACCGTGCCGTCCTTCGCGCGCAACCCGCCCTTCTCGCTGTTGACGTGGCCGGCCCAGCGGCAGGGGATGATCTTGTTGGCCTGGCGCGCTGTGCGGTTGAAATGGAACACGAACTCGAACGACGGAGCGAGCCGGCCGTTCCAGTCGCCGGGCAGACCGGGGCCCTGGTCCCAGACATACCAGCCGAAGCGGCGCCAGCCGATGGTGCGCATCCAGTCAATCCAGCCGGACCAGTAGGGCTGCCACTCGGCGTCGCGATGGATCAGGCCGAGGTTGACCAGCACCTGGCCGGCTGCGGCGACGGCGGCGTCGAGGTGGCCGCACACACCGCGCATGAGCGCATCCCAGTCGCCGATGCCACCGGTGGTGTAGTCGCGCTGGTTGCCGTAGGGCGGCGAGGTGAATAGCAGGGCGGCGCGGTCGTCGCCCATCAGCCGCGTCACGGCGGCGGCGTCGGTGGAGTCCCCGCAGAGCAGGCGATGCTCGCCGAGCAACCACAGGTCGCCTGGCCGCGTCACCGCCGCACGGGGCGGCTCGGGCTCGGCATCCGCGGGGTCGTCGGCCTCGCTGTCGTCCGCCGCGCCGCCGCCACCAGTGGCAGTTTCGCTAGGATCGGCATCATCCTGGTCATCCGGCGCATCGCCATCGATGACGGCGCCCTCGGCTGCGGCCAGGATGCTGCTGATCTCGTCGGACGAGAACCCGATCGCCAGCAGGTCGACGTCGC
>CANFKS010000184.1 GCA_947447625.1 Rhodospirillales bacterium
CCCCCCGCTTCAAGCAAGGTGTCCCCCTCCGGCTCATGGATGCTCAGAATATCGGCCTTCAGCAACACCCCCTGCAGCCGCCGCGCCCGCTCGATCCCCAGCCCCGCCTCCACCCCCGGCGCCGCATGGGGATCATGGAACAGCACCCGAAACCCGAACGCCCTCGCCCGCAGCGCCACCGCCATGCCCACACGCCCCAGCCCCAGAATCCCGAAATACAGCCCCGCACTGCGCCGCAGCTTGACCCGCGCATCCCACACACCGCGATGCAGCGCCAAAGCCAGCGCCATCGCATGATCCGCCCGCTCCGCGATGTCATGCCCGGTCACATCGACAAACCGCCCCTCGATCGCAGCCGGCCCCGTGCGCAGCACAAGCCGCAAATCCGGGAACGCCGCCAGATCCGCCGCCGTCGCGTCCATCCCATGCAGCACCAGATGCGTCACCCCCGCCCGCTCCGCCGCCGACAGGCCCGCCAGCGCCGCCACCGCGCAAATGCGGATCTCGGCCTTGCGGCCCAGCACCTCGCGCTCGATCCAGTCGTTCGGGTAGCGCCGCTCGGGATACAGAACGATCGTCATGGCTGCGGCGCATTGCCTCTTGCTTGCGGGCGGGGCCTCGTCCATGCAGGCTGCCTCAGCGTCTGACAAGAGGAAACCGGAATGTCCATGAACGGGGCGGAAAGCCTGGTCCACACACTGCTCGCCAGCGGAATCGACACGTGCTTCGCCAATCCCGGCACATCGGAGATGCATTTCGTGGCCGCGCTCGACCGCGTGCCCGGCATGCGCTGCGTGCTCGGATTGCAGGAAAACGTCGTCACCGGTGCGGCCGACGGCTACGCCCGCATGGCCGGCAAGCCCGCCGCCACCCTGCTGCATTGCGGCCCCGGCCTCGCCAACGGCTGGGCCAACCTGCACAACGGGCGGCGCGCCAACACCATGATGGTGAATTGCGTGGGCGATCAGGCGACCTATCACCGCCCGCTCGACGCGCCGCTGACCGCCGACACCGAGGGCCTCGCCCGCGCCGTCTCGGGCTGGGTCCGCACCTGCACCACCGCGGGCGAAGTCGGCGTCCAGGCCGCCATCGCCGCCCAGGCCGCGCAATCCTCGCCCGGCACCATCGCCACCCTGATCCTGCCGTCCGACACCTGCTGGGACCAGGGCGGCATCCCCGCCCCCGCTTTGCCGATCCCGGCAGCACCCACCGCCGCGCCGCATGCCATCAAGGTGGCCGCCGATCTGCTGCGCAACGGCAAAAAAACCCTCCTCATCCTCGGCAACGGCGCGCTGCGCGCCGGCCCCGTGGCCGATGCCACCCGCATCGCCGCCGCCACCGGCGCGGACGTGATCGCCGCCGGCTCCAACGGCCGGGTCGAGCGCGGCCGCGGCCGCCACCCGCTCAACCGCATCCCCTACCCGGTCGACCAGGCCGTGGCGATGATGGCCCAATACGCCCAGGTCATCCTGGTCGGCACGCCCAAGCCGGTGATTTTCTTCGCCTATCCGAACAAGCCCGGCTCCCCCGTGCCGGCCGATGCCACGCTGCACACCCTCACCCGCCCCGAGCACGACCAGGTCCAGGCCCTCGCCGCCCTGGCCGACGAACTCGGCAACCCCAAGCCGGTCGCCCATAGCGAAGGCGGCGAGGCCCTGCTCGGCCGCGGCGCGATCACCACCGATGCCTTCGCCGCCACGCTCGCCGCCCTGATGCCGGAGCAGGCCATCATCGCCGATGAAAGCGTCACCTTCGGGCGCGCCTTCTTCCCCGCGACGCATCATGCGGCCCCGCATGACTGGCTCAACGTGACCGGCGGCGCCATCGGCGGCGGCATCCCGCTCGCCACCGGGGCCGCCATCGCAGCGCCCGGCCGGCGCGTCGTCAACCTGCAGGCCGACGGCTCCGCGATGTATACCATCCAAGGGCTCTGGACCCAGGCGCGCGAGAAACTCGACGTCACCACGGTGATCTTCTCGAACCGCAAATACCAGATCCTGATCGGCGAACTCGCCAATGTCGGCGCCAATCCGGGCCGCACCGCGCTCGACATGATGGATCTCGGCAACCCCGATCTCGATTTCGTGAAGATGGGCGAAGGCATGGGCGTGCCCGGCGCCAAGGCCACGACGATGGAACAGTTCAATGACCTGTTCGCCCAGTCGCTCAGCCGCACGGGGCCGTTTCTGATCGAGTGTGTGATCTGAAGGCAAGCGCTTCTTTTTTGAAAAAAAGCAGCAAAAAACGTTCATCCGCGCTGTCGCTTGTGCCCCGATCGAAGGCCGGTGGGGCAGCCGCAAGCCCGGACAGAAGTTTTTTTGCTTCTTTTTTTTCAAAAAAAGAAGCGCTTGCCTCCCCCTCCCCTTTCCCGGATTGCGCTTCCCCGCATCCGGGCTACCATCCAGCCGTCCGATGCCGGGAGACATGAACGCATGAGCGATGCGGCCAGCCGCTTCAGGAGCCTGACCCCGCTGTTCAATCCGCGGTCGGTCGCCATCATCGGCGCCTCCTCGGATGCCACGCGCATCGGCGGCAAGCCGGTCGCCTACATGATCAAGCAGAAATTCCAGGGCGCGCTCTACCCGGTCAATCCCGCGCGCGACGAGATCCAGGGCCTCAAATGCTACCGCAGCCTGGCCGAGCTGCCCGAAGTGCCCGATGTCGCCATCGTCGCCGTGCCCGCCGCCTTCGCGCCGCAGGCGGTGATCGAACTGGCCGCCATGGGGGTCAAGGGCTGCGTCATGCTCTCGGCCGGGTTTGCCGAGGTCTCCGCCGAAGGGGCCGCGATCCAGGCGCAGATGGTGGCCACCGCCCGGGCCGGCGGCATGCGCCTGCTGGGGCCGAACTGCCTCGGCCTGTTCAACGCCGGGATCGGCTATTACGCCACCTTCACCTCCTCGGTCGAAACCGGCTGGCCCATGCCGGGGCGGATCGGCATCGCCTCGCAATCCGGCGCCTACGGCACGCATCTGTATGCCGCCGCCCGCAATCGCGGCATCGGCGTGCCGATCTGCGTCACCACCGGCAATGAAAGCGACGTCACCATCGGCGATGTCATCGGCTGGCTCGCCGAACATCCCGACACCGATGTCATCGCCGCCTACGCCGAGGGCATCCGCGAGGCCGGCAGCTTCACCGCCGCCCTCGCCGCCGCGCGCGCCGCGCGCAAGCCGGTGGTGCTGATGAAGGTCGGCCGCTCCAGCCTCGGCGCCCAAGCCGCGCAATCCCACACCGCCTCGATCGCCGGCGACGATGCGATCACCGATGCCGTGCTGCGGGAATACGGCGTCGTGCGCGCCCGCACCTCGGAGGAAATGCTCGACATCGCCCATCTCGCCACACGGCGGATCTACCCCGCGCGCGGCACGCTCGGCGTCATGACGGTCAGCGGCGGGGCCGGCGTGCTGATTTCCGACGCGGCCGCGGCCCTTGGCGTCGCGATGCCGGAAATGCCGGCGGCAGCACAGGACACGCTGCGCGGCCTGATCTCGTTCTGCGCGCCGCGCAACCCGGTGGATTGCACGGCCCAGGCGTTCAACGAATTCCCCAAGGTCGGCCAGTTCCTCGATTCGCTGTGCGGCGACGGCGGCTACTCGACGGTGCTCGGCTTTTTCTCGCAAACCGGCGGGGCGCCCAGCGTGATCGAGCGGCTGCGCGCCACGCTGCGGGCCACGCGGGACAAATATCCGGACCGGCTCTATGTGCTCTCGGTTCTCGCGGATGCCGAAAAAGTGGCGGAATACGAAGCCGACGGGTTCACCGTCTTCGAGGACCCGACCCGTGCGGTGGTCGCCATCGATGCGATGCACCAATACGG
>CANFKS010000185.1 GCA_947447625.1 Rhodospirillales bacterium
CAGGTCGGGGCGGGGGGCGCGGTGCGTGCCGGCGGCGATGCGGGCCATGGTGGCGGCGATGATGCGGGCGGCGCGGTTGAGGCGGTTGCAGAAGCGGGGCGTGAGGGCGGCGAGGCGCGGGTGGCGGCCAAGGCGCAGGGCGATGAAGCCGATGAGTTGGGCGATGATCGCGCTGAAGCGGGCCGCGAAATCCGGGGCCAGGAGGCGTGGGTCTGCCGTGGTGGTTGCCGTGGGCATGTTATTGAAGTTATAACATACGTTAGTTCGGTGCAAGAGGAAAAGGGCGGGGCGCCGGAGGCGCCCCGCCGGGCGTTTGATACCAAGGCTCGCAAAGCGCGACCCTTGCTATGAGTCTTTTTCCGCGCGCCGCCGCCCACCAACCCGGCGCGCATACCAAGGCTCGCAAAGCGCGATCCTTGGTATGAGTTTTTTTCCGCGCGCCGCCGCCCACCAACCCGGCGCGCATACCGAAACCCTGTGATCGCGGAAGAGCAGCGATCACAGGGTTTCGGTATCAGATATCCGGCATGGCGAAGGGGCAGGCGTGTTCGAGGGTGCGGGCGGCGCGCAGGACCAGGTCGTCGCGATACATCGGGGCGGCGATCTGGACGGAGCGGGGCAGGCCCGAGGGGGCGAAGCCCATGGGGATCGAGATCGCGGGCTGGCGGGTGAGGTTGAAGGCGCAGGTCCAGGGGGCCCATTTGGTCCAGAGCGCTTCGACCGGATCGGTGGTGGGATCATCGGCCAGCATTGGCGGGTTGGGCACGGAGGGGCAGAGGATGAGGTCGTAGCGGCGGTGGAAGCTGGCCATGGCGTTGCTGGCGACGAGGCGGGCAGATTCGTAGTCGATCATGTCGAGCGCGGTGGCGCTGATGTTGTGGGCGGCGACGTCGAGCAGGCCGGGGTCGAGCTGGCCGCGGCGTTGATCGGGGTAATTGTTGACGAGGCGGGTGAGTGCGACGCCCCAGATGCGGGAGAACAAGGCGCGCATGTCGGGCAGGCCGGGGTCGGCCTCCTCGACCTCGGCGCCGGCTTCGGCGAGGAAGCGGGCGGCGTCATCCACGGCTGCGGCGCTGTCGGGGTCGGTGGGGGCTGGGAAGCCGGGGTTGCGCAGGATGGCGACGCGCAGTTCGGCCACGCCGTCCTCGATCGTGTCGCGCCAGTCGCGGTTGTCATCGGGCAGGGCGTAGGGGTCGCGCAGGTCAAACCGGGCCATGGCGGAGAGCATGAGGGCGCAGTCGCGCACGGTGCGGGTCATCGGGCCGGCGACGGCGACGGGGGCGAAGGCGCCGAGCGGCCATTGCGGCACGCGGCCGAATGTGGGTTTGAGGCCGACGACGCCGCACCAGGCGGCGGGGATGCGGATGGAGCCGCCGGCATCGGTGCCGACATGGAGGGGGCCGAAGCCGGCGGCCGCGGCAGCCCCGGCGCCGGAGGAGGAGCCGCCCGGGGTGTAGGCGGTGTTCCAGGGGTTGCGGGTGATGCCGTTGAGGGGGTTGTCGCCCGGGGTTTTCCAGCCGAATTCGGTGGTGGTGGTTTTGCCGATGACGATGGCGCCGGCGCTGCGCAGGCCCATGGTGAGGGGGGCGTCGGCTGTGGCGGGGGTGGGGTCGGTCAGTTTGGAGCCGCGGCGGGTGGGGAAGCCCTGGACGTCGATGAGGTCCTTGATGGTGACGGGGACGCCATCGAGCGGGCCGCTGGGGCGGCCGGCGGCCCAGCGGGCGGTGCTGGCGGCGGCCTCGGCCTCGGCGCCGGGGTTCATGGCGACGAAGGCGTTGATCCCGGGGTTGAGGCGGGTGATGCGTGCGCCGATGGCGTTGAGCGCGTCAAGCGGGGTGAAGCTGCCGCGGGCGTAGCCGGCGAGCAAATCTTCGGCGGGGAGGAGGGCGGGATCGATGTCTGACATGGTGGCTTCCGGATTCGGCTGATTCGGGCCAGCATAAGTCACTCACGCCACGAAAGGGATAGCGCGATGGACGAGACACCGAAACATGCTGCGGGCGAGCCTTGGGAATGGCCGGAGGCGGTGTGGCGAGGGATTGTGGAGCGGGCGCGGGCGGGGCGGTCGCTGTCTCCGAAGACCTGGCCGGGCGGGGCGCGCTGCGCGGTGGCGCTGTCGTTCGATGCGGACCATGAGACGATTCCGCTGCGCGATTCCGATGAGAGCCCGATGCGGATCAGCCAGGGGCAGTATGGCAACCGCCAGGGCGTGCCGCGGATCCGGGCGCTGCTGGAGCGCGAGCAGGTGCCGGCGACGTTTTTCTATCCGGCGGTCTCGGCGCTGTTGCATCCCGATGAGGTGCGCGGCGTGGCCCGCGAGGGGCATGAGATCGGGATCCATTCGTGGATCCATGAGCGCAACACGTCATTGCCCTATCAGGCCGAGCGGGATCTGAGCTACCGGGCGGCGGATGTGCTGGAGAAACTGAGCGGGCGGGCGCCGGTGGGGATGCGGACGGCGAGTTGGGATTTTTCGCCCAACACGCTGCAGATCATCGTCGAGATGGGGCTGCTTTATGACAGTTCGCTGATGGCGGATGACGAGCCCTATGAGTTGCTGGCCGATGGGAACCCGACCGGGGTGGTGGAGTTGCCGCCGGAGTGGATCCGCGATGATGCGGTGTATTTCAATATGCAGCGGTTCTCGGGTCTGCGGCCGTATACGGCGCCGTCGGCGGTGGAGGAGATCTTCAAGGCCGAGTTCGACGGGGCGTATGCGGAGGGCGGGATGTTTCTGCTGACGATGCATCCGCATGTGATCGGGCATCGCAGCCGGATGCCGCTGCTGGCGCGGTTGATCCAGTATGCCAAGGCGCGCGGGGATGTGTGGTTTGCCACGCATGAGCAGATCGCGCGGTGGTGCAAGGCCAACGCAAGCTGAGGCTGTGCCGGCCAGGGGGGGGGCCCTTGGCCGGCAGAGCTTGGTGAAGGGGGTGTTTGGCGGATTGATCTAGACAAGTTGAAATGGTGGTTGTCATCGAACTGTAACCGTACCGTCATCGTCGCGTTGCTGAAGGGGTTTAGTAAGCGTCTTGCCGGGTCTGGCTGACGCCGGCTGCGCCGAGAATTCCCAAGGAGGGATGATGAAAGCCTTGTCATTCGCGATCGCCGCGATGCTTGCCGTTGCAGCGCCGGTGTCGGCGCAACAGATCACCGGGGCTGGCGCGACGTTTCCGGCGCCGGTTTATGCGAAGTGGGCCGAGGCGGCGAAGGCGGCCGTTGGGGTGGAGTTGAACTACCAGGCGATCGGCTCGGGGGGCGGGCAGAACCAGATTTTCAATCGCACCGTCGATTTCGGGGCGTCGGATGCGCCGGTGTCCACGGAGAAGCTGGCGGAGCAGAAGCTGTTGCAGTTTCCATCGGTGATGGGCGCGGTGGTGCCGATCGTGAATATTCCGGGGATTGAGCTCAACAAGCTGAAGCTCACCGGCGAGGTGTTGGCCGATATCTACGGGGGCAAGATCACCAAGTGGAACGACCCGCGGCTCGTGGCGATCAATGCCGGGCTGGCGCTGCCGAATTTGGCGATTGCGCCGGTGTATCGGGCGGACGGTTCGGGCACGACCTTTGTGTTCACGTCTTATCTTTCGGTGGCGAGCGGCGAGTGGAAGAGCAAGGTTGGCGCCGCGTCTTCGGTGAAGTGGCCGTCGGGCACTGGCGCGAAGGGCAATGACGGCGTGTCCGCGACGGTCAAGCAGGTGAAGGGCTCGATCGGGTATGTCGAGAACGCCTATGCGACCGGCAACAAGCTGATCACGGTGCAGTTGAAGAACAAGTCGGGCGCGTTCGTCGAGCCGACCTTGC
>CANFKS010000186.1 GCA_947447625.1 Rhodospirillales bacterium
ACCTGGTCGATCGCGAACGGCCAACTTTCTGGTGCACCGCAATACCTCACGACCCTGACCGCAGGGCAGATCGTCGTCGGCACCGGCGACTTCTCCGGCGACGGCAGGACCGCTGTTTTGCTCGAGGGCACCGACGGCGCGCTCTCCTACGTCGAGCAGACCGACGGCGTAACGGTTGCGCCCGCGGTCTTCATCGGGGCGGCAGTCGGCGGTTGGAGTTTCCTTGACACGGGTGATCTCAACGGCGACGGCACGACGGATATTCTCCTGAAATACACCGACAACAGCATAGAGGCATGGATGATTAAGAATGGATCCATATCGAGCAAATCGTACATAGGTACTATGACAGGAGACTGGAGTTTTGCCGGGATTGCCGACCTGAACGGCGACGGAACGTCTGATGTGATAGCGAAGAATGCTGTCAATGGTGGCGTTGCGGGTTGGGAGATCAAGAATGGCGTCCTGGATCGCACTGTCGGTGTCGGGTCTATTGCGGAACCGTGGTCGCTGCTCACGACCCATGGTTGATCAGTGTGACTGCGGCTAAACGATTGGAATACACCCTCCCCGCCGCGCGGGATGACGGCACCGTCGGGGAGGGTCTTGATTTCAGGGCTGATGATTACCCGGCCCGTAACCAGCTCGGCCTGCGCGAGCTGATGGCGGACAGCGCAATGGTGTCGTTCGACTTATTCGACACCCTGCTGTGCCGGCGGTTCGCGCGGCCGGTCGATGTCTTCGAGTTCGTGGGACGCGCGTGCAACGTGCCATCCTTCGGCCGCGACAGGGTGCGCGCGGAACTCGCCGCCCGGCAGCGCAAGGCCTTGGCCGAGAACACCGAGGAGACAACCCTCGACGAGATTTACACCGAGGTCCAGCGCCTCCTCCCCCGCCACGCCGAGCGCCTGCGCAACGAGGAACTCGCGGCTGAGGCGCGGCTGCTCTATCCGAACGAACCCGGCATGGCCGCCTATCGCCTTGCCCTCTCTTTGGGCAAGCCGGTCATCGTCGTCACCGACATGTATCTGCCGTCAAGCTTCCTGCGGCGCATCCTCGACGCGCATGGCTGCCGGCCCGAGCGGATCTTCGTCTCTGCCGAACTTGGCGTCTCCAAAGGGCGTGACGGCATGGCCTTCAGGCGCATCGCTGCCGAAATAGGGATCGAGCCGGCGCGCATCCTCCACATCGGCGACAACCCTGAGGCCGATTGCTACCAGGCGCTGCGGGCCGGCTGGCGCGGGTTTTCGCTTGTCAACCCCGGCGATAAATTGTTCCGCGACGCCCGGATCAACCAGGCGGCAATCCACCGGTTGATGACCTCAGAGGGCAATCTCTTCGGACCCTATCTGGTCTCCTACCTCGCCGAACGCCTCCAGCGCGACGATGGGCTCGACGTGGTGAGGCATTTCGGCCGCATGTATGCGGCTCCCCTCCTGTTCGCCTTCGTCAGTTGGCTCGATGACATCCGCCAGCGCGACGGCGTCAGCCGCCTGCTGCTGCTCACCCGCGATGGCCACGCGCTGCAACCGCTGTTCGCACTCATTGGTTCAGCTGCCCATGTCACCGTGCTGAACGCCTCCCGGCGGATGGCCTACATCGCGACCATGGCCGATAATTTCGACGATACCTGCGAGGATCTGGCGAAATCCGCCATCGGTGTGACGGTGCATGCGTTCCTGGCCGGCCTGGAATTCCAGGACCCGACCCCGCTGCAACAGGCTCTGGCCCGGTGGATCGACCCTGATCTGGTCGTCGAGAGCCATTCCGACGCCGAACTGCTGCACCGTGCCCTCCTGCGGTGCAGGCCCGAACTTCTCGCAGTTGCCGCGCAGGAACGGGCGGTGCTTGCATCCTATCTCGAGCAGATGCAGGTGACCGCCCCTGACACCGCCATCGTCGATTGCGGCTGGGGCCTGAGCATCCATCACCGCTTCGAACGGATCGCGGGGCGTCAGATCCGCGGCTATTACCTCGGCACCACCAACCCCACCCGCATGCACGGCCGCATTCGCGCCTTCCTCTTCGCGCCCCATGAGGCGTCCGAATGGTCAGCGCTGCATCGTGAGTCGGTCGAACTCCTGGAACTGCCCTTCGTCGCTGGCGAGCCCCGCGTTGTCCGGATGAGCGACAGCGATGGCCCCATCGCCGCTGTTGCCTCGCGCAGCAACCTCGGCGCGGAACGTCTGCGCGGCACCATGGCAACCGCCATCCGCGAGGAGGTTGCCGCCTTTTGCCGCGCGGCCGCCTGGCTGCGGCCCTGGCTCAGCCATCAGGAGGTCAGCGACACGCTGCTCATCCTGTTCCGCTCCCTGATCCGCACGCCGACACATTTCGAGTATTTCGGCCTCGCGCCCGTCCCCCACGCGCGCAGCATCGGCGAGCATGGGCTGGAAACGATCGGCCGGTTCTGGGTCTGCCTGCTGAGCCCGCCGCCACCGACCTCGCCGCGCGCCACCGCCAGGCAATATATCAGCCTGACCCTGCGGTCCTTGCGCCGCGATGGCATCTATGTGACCTGGTATCGTATTCGCCGTCGCCTGCGCTTCAAATCGTTCACGATCCGTTGAAGGTGGCTGAGATGACAACAAAGATTTGCCTTGCAATGATCGTCAAGAACGAGGCGGCCGTGATCCGCCGGTGTCTCGAATCCGTGCGGCCGATTATCGACCACTGGGTGATCGTTGACACCGGATCCACTGACGGCACTCAGGATATGATTCGCGAATATCTGCGCGACCTGCCCGGCGAACTGCACGAGCGGCCCTGGCGGGATTTTGCGCATAACCGCTCCGAGGCGCTCGTTTTGGCGCGGCCCCATGGCGATTATTCATTGATCATCGACGCGGACGATACGGTGGAGATCCCCGAAGGGTTTCATCTCCCGGAGTTGACCGCCGATTCCTACATGCTGGATATCCAGGACACATCCGTCCGCTACCGGCGGACGCAACTCGTGCGCAACACAATGCCGTGGCGCTACCAGGGCGTTCTCCATGAGTTTCTGACCTGTGACGGTGCGCAGCCGGGTGGCCATCTTCCTGTCGTGATGCGACGAGGGCATGACGGCGCTCGGCGGCGAGACCCGCAGACGTATCGCAAGGACGCCGCGATCCTGGAGGGCGCGCTGCTGACAGAAACCGACCCGTTCCTGATTTCACGCTACACATTCTATCTGGCGCAGAGCTATCGCGATTGCGGGGAGAAAGAGAAGGCTCTGAAACACTACCTTGCCAGAGGCGAGCTAGGGTTTTGGCAGGAGGAGGTATTCGTTGCCCTGCTTTGGGCAGCGCGGATGAAGCAAGCGCTCGGGCATCCCGAAAAGGACGTGATCGAGGCCTACGTGCGTGCTGCGGGCGCGCTGCCCACACGCGCTGAAGCATGGCACAGCGCCAGCCTGTATTGCCGGATCAAGAACCGATTCCAGGAGGGTTATAAATTTGCCCAACGAGGCTTGAAGATTGCCCTTCCAGAAGGCGGGTTGTTCGTCGAGGCCTGGATTTATGACTACGGCCTGTTGGATGAATTGGCGATCAACGCTTACTGGACCGAAAGATACGCGGAGTGTGTGAATGCCTGCGATCAAATTCTGACTGTAAAGAACTTGCCGACGGAGGCGGGTGAACGGGTCCGAAAAAACAAACAGTTCGCGATTGATCGGCTGCAAGAGATTTCTGCCAAACCAGAGCAGCGTGTCGCAGAAAGAGAGCAGGACAAAGTCGATAACGGTATTCAGATTCCCGTCGA
>CANFKS010000187.1 GCA_947447625.1 Rhodospirillales bacterium
CAACTTCACTTCCCTGAACTCGATTGCTTCGAACGGCGCCCTGGGCTCGGCCACCAGCCCGGCCGCCTTCTCGCAGCAATCTGGTCCGACGAACACGGCGGTTTCGGGCTTTAACGCGGCGAACGCGATTGGTGCCAACACCACGTTCAACAATCCGTCGAACGTGGCAGATGTCTGGTCGAACGCCGGTGCCGGCGGCTCGGCGACGAGCACTGGCTTGACTCAGGTTGCGGCTCTGAACGTGAACGCCATCACCGGCGGCACCGCCGCCGGTACGGGCATCACCGGCAACGCGACCCAGACCTCGACCGGCCGCAGCTCGACGATCTCGAACATGGCGCTTGCTACTGCCATGGACAACTTCCCGAACTCGGTTTCGCCCAACGGTCTTTCCCAGTCCGGCAGCGTGATGAGCGGCAACGCCACCATGCTGAACACTGCGCAATCTGCCGCGCAGAGCCAGAACACCATGTCCCTGGCCGGTGCCAACAACGGCATCCTCAACCAGGCGACCTTCGGTGCGACCAACCAGACGACGGGCAACAAGATCGCCACGACGTCTCAGGCTGGCTATGCCGTGACCACCGGTGCGCAACTCGCCACCAACGCCGTCAACGTGATCAGCGCGCGCTGATCAACGACGACTGCAGGCTAACGGCCGTGTCCCTCGGGGCACGGCCGGTCTCTGCGCCCAGGACGGGGGCGTCGCCCGTTGCGGTGTTTTGTGTTCCATCGAGAGTATGATCCGTGCCGGTCGGCGCGCGATCGATACTCTTTTTTTGTTTTGGCGGGATTGGCGCTCGCGACGTGTTGGGCGCTGCCGGTTTTGGTTACGGATCCTGCTCGGTGTTTGATCGGCTGATTCAGATGTATGGGCGATCTGGCCAAAAATCATCGGGCTTTGGCGGGCTGTGGAATGTCACGTTCTGTCCGCGCTATTTTGTTATGCCGAAAAACGCAGCGATCTCGGCGGTTGCGTCAAAATCCATGTTTTGCGGTTGGCCGGATTGTGGGCCACTCGCGGCGTGTCCGGGCCAGACGTGATTGCCGCCATCGATGGTGATGAAGCGCAAGGGTGCTGTGCAGTTTCTGCCCTCGGACATTGTGCTGACATGACCCAGTGCGCTGGATTGCATGCTGTCACAGTGGAACACCTGGGCTGACAAGACCGCGATATAGCGCTCGATGTCCGCGGTGAAGGTCTGGCTGGTATGGTCGTCTACGCTGGGGCCGATTGCGGCCCAATAATCGGAGGCTCCGCTCAGGGCTTTGGGATTGCGGAAGGTCTGCCCTCGATACGGCATGACCCGATCTCCGGTGCCGTGGATGATCAGCATCGCCACCGGCGCGGCGGGCAGGCAGATTGCGTGCTTGGTCGGGGCGAAGTTTGTCGCCGCGTGCAGACCGAAATAGGCGCCGGACACGAGGGCGACGCCGGCGAGCGGAAGTCCGGGCGGGCGGTTGCAGGCCAAGGCCATCGCCATGCCGGCGCCGTCTGATTTGCCGAGCGCAAACACCCGGTGGAGGTTGATCGACGGGAGGTCGGATCGATTTTTGAGATCGGCGAGCAAGGCGGCGGGAAGATCAAGATCGTTCTGGGGATGTTGTTTCATCCAAACAAAGGCGTTGATCCAGCTGCGTCCGTTGTGGCTGCTCTGGCCGGCCGGCGCGATGACCAGCGCATCGAGGTGGCTGAGCGCGGTAAAATCCAAAAATCCGCGGTTGTTCGCATCATGGAGGCGTTCACCACCCCCATGGAACGCGAAAATAATCGGCAAACCTTCCGATGGAACATGGTCCGCGCAGCCGGATACGATATAATCGCGTTTTAATGTTGGAGTTTCGAGGTGGGAGAGCAGTAAGTTTCGATTTATCGGATTCTCACAGGCGTTACATGGACTGGCGAGAAGGGCCAGAAAAATAGATACTGCCGAAATGCGCCGCTTTATGCTGTATGCGGTCGTTAAACCGGCAGTACACAGATCGGGCTGGTACACAATTTACTCCTCTTTGCGCGATCTCGATATTCCGTCACGGTCATGTCCGTCAATGTGGTGGGAGGTGGTTCGGGTTGACTCCATGGGCCCGGTGCGGGCCGCGATCGGCGGCATCGTCGCGGGGGGCGTGTTTGGTCCCGATCCACGTGCCGAGCGGCAGAATGGCCAGGGGTTTGCGGACCGGTAACCGGGCAGACAGGGTTTGACGGGAGCACCGGCGCACGCGAGCGCGGATGCTCCTGCGTTGGGGGCGGCGGACGCGTTATCCGCCCGGATTTTCGAGCCCGAGCCCGCTGACCTGGCCAAACAGGCTGAGCAGCCGGGCGGTATCCTCGGCGGGCAGCGGCGGGCGGCAGATCGACGCGACGTTGGCGCGCAGATGCTCGGCGCTGCCGGTACCGAAGAGCACCACGCTGACCCCCGGCGTATGGCGGGCGAAGCGGTAGGCAGCATCGGTGACGCTCTCGGCGCCGGCGGGATGCACGAGGAAATCGAGCGGCCGTGCGGCATCCAGCAGTTCCGCCGGGACCTTGCCGGAGGCGGCGAGATCGCGAATGGAAGCGGCCAGGAACTCCGGCCGGGCGAAAATGCTCCGCACGGCATGCATCACCAGCGTGGCCATGCCGCCCTCGATGGCGAGCGGGAAAAGCCGGTCGCTGGCGGTGCGGTGGAGCATGTTGAAGGCGACCATGCCGACATCCCACATCCCATCGGCGGCAGCCCGCAGCAGCACCGCGTGGTCGGGGTCGCGGCTGCCAGATTCGGTGATGCCGAGGTAGCGGAATTTGCCGGCCGCCTTGGCGCGTTCCAGCGCCGGCATCAGTTCGGCCATGGCGAATTCGTATTGCGGCATGGAGACGCCGTGCAACTGGAAGATGTCCACGTAGTCGGTGCCAAGGGCCTTCAGCGAGGCATCGAGGCTGGCGGTGAGCCCGTCGGCGGTGATCTGCACGTCCTTTTCGGCAAGCAGGCATTTGGTGGCGATCACGACACTGGCGCGCGGCACGTCGCGCATGGCTTCGCCCACCATCGGTTCCGTGCCGTATTGGGCGGCGGTGTCGATCAAGTTGATACCGCTGTCGATGGCAATGCGGACGAGCTTCACCGCATCGGCGGGGCTGCCGCCGGTGGAGAGGCCGAGGCGGCTGAACCCGCCGCAGCCAAGGCCGGCGACACTGACGCGCAGCCCGGTGCGCCCAAGGGTGGTGTATTCCATTGTGTTCACTGTTCCCGATTGGCTGGACGCGATTTTAACCGGCATTCCACCGATCAACGGTCTCTTTCGCCGCTACCTGACAGTCATAGCGACCAAACCGGGCGCTTGGCAACGCAGACACGTCGGAAAGATTGATTGAGCCTGGCCACCTGGTTGACGATCGCTGTGTCGGCGGAAATCTGGATTGGCGGCGAAGCGGCGGCAGGACAGACAGCACAGGCTTGCGGCCAAAACGACGATTCGCACCCAGTGTCTAGAGCGCGTTGACATTAGGGATTCCGGCTCGGGCTGAAATCTGCTTCAAGCTCCTTTTGGGGAGCGTGGAATGGGATCGGTTCGTCTGATTTTGCAGGACCACCAATGGGAGCGGATCCGCCCGCACTTGCCTGGGAAGCCCGGCGA
>CANFKS010000188.1 GCA_947447625.1 Rhodospirillales bacterium
CGCCTCGCCACACCCGAGGATGTCGAAGCCTTCGCCCACGAAGTCGAAAGCATGCCCCGCATCGTCCCCGCCGGCACCACCGCCCTCGGCGAGGCCCTCCTCGCCTGCGTCAAACTCCTCGCCCTCTGCCCCGCCGAGGCCACCCGCTACGTCATCGATTTCGTCGGTGACGGCCGCTGCAATGCCGGCATCGACCCCGAGCCGGTCCGCGACGTGCTCATCGCCGCCGGCGTTACCATCAACGGCCTGTGTGTCCTTCACGAGGAGGCTGACCTGGTCGAATCCTACCGCCGCGAAGTCATCGGCGGCCCCGGTGCCTTCGCCGTGCAATGCCAGGATTATGCGGGCTTCGCCGACGCCATGCGCCAGAAACTGGTCCGCGAAATCGCCCTCGCTGTCACCCCTGCCGCAGGATAAGCCGCTCCGGAATCGTCAACCCGAGCGACAGGGGAATGTCCCACCGCTCGAACTCCTCGCGCACCACCCGGAACCCCGCCCGCTTATAGCCCGGCAACGCCCGCGGATGATCCCCCGTGCAGGTATTGACCATCATCGCCTGCGGCCGCGCCCGCCACACGAAATCCACCGCATGACGCAAAAACGCATGCCCCATCCCCGTCCCCACCGCATGCGGCATCAACCCGAAATACCCGAGATTGACCGATGGCCACCGCCCGCTGTCCAACTCATAGAACCCCGCCGGCTCGCCATCCTGGTACAACACATAGATCGCCACCGCCGGGCTCGCCAAAATCCGCGCCAACTGCTGATCCGGCACCGTGCGGCGCAACCACCACACATAATCCGCCCCCACCGTATTGTAGAGATACCGGTAGAACCCGACCGAACACTTCTTCACATGCACCACCTCCGCCCCCGGCGGCAGCGCGGGCGCCGCCTCCACCGGCGGCGCGGTCATGCGCATAAACGTAACGGTCACCCCGACATTGACAACGTCCTGCAAACCCCGGACTCCCGCACCAAATGAGTGGCTGCTGTTTGCCAGCCGCGAAGCGCCGCGTCCATGCCCCACTCCCCGCTTGAACCGCCACGCCCCTCCCGACTAGAGTGAGCCTCAGAACGGGAACACAGCATGAACGATCTTTTCGGCTCCTCCCCCAAGGGGGCCAAGGCCGCCCTCCGCACCGACAAAACCCCCGACGCCGCCCCCCCGGCGCGCGAAGGCGATGCCTATTCCGCCAAGGACATCGAGGTTCTCGAAGGCCTCGAACCCGTCCGCCGTCGCCCCGGGATGTATATCGGCGGCACCGACGAAAACGCGCTGCACCATCTGGCCGCCGAAATCATCGACAACTCGATGGACGAAGCCGTCGCCGGCCATGCCAGTTTCATCGAGGTCAGCCTCGCTCCCGGCAACCTGCTCACCGTGCGCGACAATGGCCGCGGCATCCCGGTTGACGCCCACCCCAAATTCAAACATCTCAGCGCGCTCGAAGTCATCCTCACCACGCTGCATTCCGGCGGCAAATTCAGCGGCAAGGCCTACGACACCTCCGGCGGCCTCCACGGCGTCGGCTCCTCCGTCGTCAACGCCCTGTCGGAGACCTTCGACGTCGAAGTCGCGCGCGATCGTATTCTCTGGAAACAAAGCTACGCCCGCGGCGTCCCCACCACCAAACTCCTCAACGCCGGCCCGATCCAGAACCGCCGCGGCACCACCACCGCCTTCAAGCCGGACCCTCAGATCTTCGGCGCCCTGCACTTCCTCCCCGCCCGGCTCTACCGATTCTGCCGATCCAAGGCCTATCTCTTCCGCGGCGTGAAAATCCGCTGGTCCTGCGATCCGTCACTGCTCAAGGGTGAGGAAACCCCCGCCGAAGCCGAACTGCACTTCCCCGGCGGGCTGAAGGACAGCCTGGAGGACGATATCGGCCCTGCCGCCCGCGTCATCCCCCTCTGGGCCGGCGAAGCCGACCTCCCCATGGCCAGTGACGGGCGCATCGCCGGGCGCGTCGAATGGGCCGCCGTCTGGCTCGAAAGCGGCGAAAGCGTCCTGCACTCCTACTGCAACACCGTCCCCACCGCACAGGGCGGCACCCATGAAGCCGGCTTCCGCAATGCCCTCCTCAAAGGCCTGCGCGCCTGGGGCGAGCAGCGCTCCAACCGCCGCGCCGCGCAAATCACCGCCGAAGACCTTGCCGGCTCGCTCGCCGCCAAACTCTCCGCCTTCATCCGCGAGCCGCAATTCCAGGGCCAGACCAAGGAAAAACTGACCTCCCCCGAAGCCACCCGCTTCGTCGAAACCGCGATCCGAGACCGTTTCGACCATTTCCTCGGCGCCGACCCCACCGTGGCCGACAATCTCCTCTCCTTCGTCATCGAACGCGCCGAAGAGCGCATCCGCCGCAAGGAACTCAAGGACACCCCGCGCAAATCCGCCACCCGCCGCCTCCGCCTGCCCGGCAAGCTGGCGGATTGCTCGGTCGAGGATGCGAGCCTCACCGAACTCTTCCTCGTCGAAGGTGACAGCGCCGGCGGCTCCGCCAAACAAGCCCGCAACCGCGCCACCCAGGCGATCCTCCCGCTGCGCGGCAAAATCCTCAACGTGGCCTCCGCCTCATCCGAAAAACTCCGCCAGAACCAGGAACTGAAAGACCTCATCGAGGCGCTGGGCTGCGGCGCCGGCGAGCGCTTCGACCGCGCCCGCCTGCGCTACGGCCGCATCATCATCATGACCGACGCCGACGTCGACGGCGCCCATATCGCCTCCCTGCTCATGACATTCTTCTATCGCGAAATGCCCGACCTCATCCGCCAGGGCCATCTCTACCTCGCCCAACCCCCGCTCTACCGCCTCGTGCAAGGCGCCAAATCCGTCTACGCGATGGACGACGCCGATCGCGAGAAAAAGACCAAACTCTTCAAATCCGGCAGCAAAATCGAAGTCAGCCGCTTCAAGGGCCTCGGCGAAATGCCCCCCGCCGCCCTCAAGGAAACCACCATGGACCCCACCAAACGCACGCTGCTGCGCATCATGGCCCTGCCCGAAGAACGCGCCCGCACCAACGACCTGGTCGAAAGCCTGATGGGCCGCCGCCCCGAACTCCGCTTTGCCTTCATCCAGGAACACGCCGCCGACGTGATCGACGTCGACGTCTAGAGCGGGATGCCTTCTGATCGCGAAGGCACCCCGATCTCGTTCTTTGTTTGATCGCCTGATTCAGACTTTTTGGCGATTCCGCCAAAAATCATCAGGCTCTGGAGATACGAAGCAGCAACGCGCAGGGCGCAGTACCAAAGCCATTGCACCACCTCCCAACTCACCCGCTTCGCCCCCGGCACCTGCGATCAACACCGCTTCTGCACCGATCTCGTCTGCGGCCACGCCCCCATCGCCGCGCAGCGCGAATGCGGCCGCACCACCATGGGAGACCTCACCCACGCGCTCACATTCGACTGATCGCGATCAGAACTGCTTGAGCAGGCGGTCGATGTAATCCAGCTCCGGCTTCGGCCGGGTCCGCTCGGCGCCGCGGCGGCGGAGTTCATCCTGGATGGCGCGGGTGCGCGCCTGTTCCATCTCCGCCGGCACC
>CANFKS010000189.1 GCA_947447625.1 Rhodospirillales bacterium
CGCCGCAGCCCCCAGCGCCGCAGCCCCAAGCGCCGCCGCCCGGCCGCCCTCCCCAGCGCGCGAATTACCCTCACGCCCCCCTTCACCCAAAACCCCGCCGCCCCACGCGCGACACCGATCACGCGCCTCCCCCGCCCCCGCCTCGTTGCCCCTTCCTGATGCAAGACAACTAACACGAGCCCACCCCAACGCGCCGCCTACCCCCGGGCTGCGCGAACAAACCCGCGCGCCCGCTCGGCCGCCTCAAGCGCCATCTCGGCACACAGCCCGGTATACGCCGTCGGATCCAACAGCCGCGCTATCGCCGCCCCGGCCAGATGCGCCGAAACCCGCGCATCCTCGGCCAGCACCGCGCCAAACGCCCGCCCCTCCACAAACGCCGCCTGCGCCGCATCATACACCGCATCATGCGCGTGTTGCCGCCCCAGCACCTGGCCCAGCTCCAGCATCACCGCCTCGGCCATGATCAACCCATGTCCAAGATCGAGATTGGCCCGCATCCGCCCCGGATTGAGGGCCAGCCCGCGCATCACTTCGGCGAGCCGCGCCAACATATCCCCCGTCGCCACCGCGGAGACCGTCTCCGCCGTATCCCCCATCAGGCTCGTCGTCCGGTCCGCCTCATGCTCCGTCTGCATTGCCTCCAGCGCCAGCGGCACCATCGCCCGAACCTCCGCGGCCGCCGCGATAATGTCCTGGCACAATTTCGGATTGCGCTTCTGCGGCATCGTCGAACTGCCCACCGTCCCCGGCGGCACCGGCTCCTCCACCTCGCCGAACTCCGTCTTCATCAACGTATAAACCTCCCGCGCAATCTTCCCGCAGGTCGCCGCCAACATGCCCAGCACCACCACATTCTCCGCCCCCCCATCCCCCAGCGCGCGGGACGGCACCGCCATCGAGCCCATGCCGAGATGCCGCGCAATCCCCGCCTGCACCGCCGGCCCCTCTGCGCCCAGCGACGCATACGTCCCCGCCGCCCCCCCCAGCATCGCCACAAAAATGCGCGGCCCCGCCTGGTCCAGCCGCTCGACATGGCGCAACAACTCGTCGATCCACCCCGCCACCTTGAACCCGAACGTCGCCGGCACCGCATGTTGCCCATGCGTCCTGGCGGCAATCGGCATTGCCGCCCCCCGCTCCGCCAAATCCGCCATCGCCGCCAGAACCGCCCCGATCTGCTGCCGGAAAATTCCATGCGCGCGGCGCAACACCAGCAGATCCCCGGTCTGCGTGATGTTCTGCGTCGTCGCCCCCCAATGCACCCATCCCCCATGCGGATCGCCCACGATCCGCCCCAACTCCCACACCAGCGGCACCAGCGTATGTCCCGTCCGGGCAAACCCCTCATCGATCCGCGCCCGATCCATCAAGTCCAGCCGCGCCTTGCCCCTGATCGCATCGGCCGCGGCCTGCGGAATAATCCCCAACCCCGCCTGCGCCACCGCCAGGGCCGCCTCCACATCAAGCCAGGCCTGCCACTTCGCCTCCTGGCGATACAACGCCCTGATCCCGGGGTCCGTCACGCGCGTTGCAGTCGGCAAGGTATCGCTCATCACACCCTCATCAAACGAAGTTCAAGTCACCGGTGCCGGATTGAACAATGCCAGCGCATTGCTGATCCCCCACCGGTCCGACCATGGCACATTTCGCCCCGAAGCCGTCTCCACGATCAACCGGAACAACGCCCACCCCGCCTCCTCGATGCTCGTCTCGCCGGTCGCGATCGGCCCTGCGTCGAAGTCGATCAGATCATGCCACCGCCGCGCCAGCGCCGAGTTGGTCGATACCTTCAACACCGGCGCCGCCGCCAACCCATAGGGCGTCCCCCGCCCGGTGGTGAACACCTGCAACCCGATGCCCGAGGCCAGTTGCAACGTCCCGCAAATGAAATCGCTCGCCGGCGTGGCCGCAAAAATCAACCCCCGCTTGGTCGGCCGCGCCCCCGGCGCCAACACCTCGACAATCGGCGTACTGCCCGACTTCACGATCGAACCCATCGCCTTCTCGACGATATTCACCAACCCGCCCGCCTTGTTCCCCGGCGTCGTATTCGCACTGCGATCCGCCCCACCCCGCGCCAGATAGGCGTCGTACCACGCCATCTCCCGCACCAGATCCGCCGCCACCTCGTCATCCGCCGCGCGGGCCACCAGCAGATCGATCCCGTCGCGCACCTCCGTCACCTCGGAGAACATCACGGTGCCGCCGGCCCGCACCAGCAGATCGGCGGCGAACCCCAACGCCGGATTGGCGGTCACGCCCGAAAACGCATCCGACCCGCCGCATTGCAACCCCACCACCAGATCCGCAACCGGACATGTCTCCCGCCGCCGCCGATCCAAGATCTCCAGCCGATCCCGGCACATCCCATAGATCGCCTCCACCATCGGCCCAAAGCCATGGAACGCCTCGTCCTGCAACCGCACGACATCCGAGGCCCCGGCCCCCGCGCCCAACAGCCGCTCCGGGATCAGCTTCTCGCAGCCCAATCCAACCACCATCGCCTGCCCGCCGAAATTCGGATTGCGCGCCAGATTGTGCAACGTGCGGATCGGCACAATCGCATCCGGCGCATCGATCGCCACCCCACACCCATAGGTGTGCGTCAGCGCCACCACCCCATCCACATTGGGATACCGTGGCAACAATTCGCGTCTGACCCGCTCCAACGCGAACTCCAACGTCCCCGCCACACATTGAACCGAGGTGCTGACCGCCAGCACATTGCGCGTCCCTACCGAGCCATCCGCGTTGCGGAACCCTTCGAACGTGAACCCCTCCAGCGGCACCACCGCCACTTTCGGCCCGCGCACCAGCCCCGCAAGCCCCGGCGCATCGGGCATCAGGACCCGCTTCTCCGCGACCCAGCCGCCCCGTGGAATATCGCCCAGCGCCGTGCCGATCACCGTCCCGTAGCGCCGGATTTCGCCGCCCGCCGCAATATCCGCCAGCGCCAGCTTGTGCCCCATCGGCACCCGTTCGCGCAGCACCAGCCCGCAGCCGAACACGCTGCCCGCCGCAAGGCCCCCCTCATTGGCGACGATGGCGACGTTGTCGGCCTCGTGCAGCTTGATGTAATGCGGCGTCACGGTCTGTGCCTGGGCCATGTTGTGTCTCCTCTGACCAAGCCCTACCGCCGATCAACGCCCCGCGCTACCCGGCGTAGCGCTCCAGGATCGCGCCAATCGAGCGTTGCCGGACCCCCGCCTCCGTCAGCCGCGCCCGCCCCGCGACGTCATCGAGATGCGACGCCATCAAGGCCAGCGCCGCCGCCCGGTCATGCCGCCGCAGCGCCTCGATCAACCCCCGATGCTCCCGCACCCCGCATTCGGCCGAATGCGGCCGCCCATACAGCGCCAGGATCAACGAACACCGCGACACCAGACCACTCACATAGCCCAGCAGCA
>CANFKS010000190.1 GCA_947447625.1 Rhodospirillales bacterium
CGCCTGGATACCGCCCGCCGTCATCCGCCATCCCTGGCCGAACCAACGCTTCGACGTCAAACATCCAAGGCAAGAGCCGAGTGCGTTAGCAGCGCATGCTCGGATCTGTGCGGGGGGCGCGGCGTGAGCCGCGTCCCTACCGCGACTGCGCGATCCAGCCGCAAATGGTCGGCACCACCAAGATTTCCGACGACAAGCTGACATACGAATTCATCCTGCGCGACGGCATCGCCTTCCACGACGGCGCCCCGGTGACGGCATCTGATGTCGTCGCCTCCCTCAAGCGCTGGATGCCGCGCGACGCGCTCGGCCGCATGCTGGCCGCCGCCACCGCCTCGCTTGACGCCGCCGGCCCCAAATCCGTCGTGCTCAAGCTCAAGGAACCCTTTCCCCTCGTCCTCCAGGTTCTCGGCAAACCCAACGCCATCGTCCCTTTCATTGTCCCCGAGCGCCTCGCAAGCGGGCCGGCCGACACCAAAATCACCGACATGACCGGCTCCGGCCCCTTCATCTTCCGCAAGGACGAATGGAAATCCGGCGACAAGATGGTCCTCGCCCGCAACCCCGCCTACGTCTCCCGTCCTGAAAAATCGGACTTCCTGGCCGGCGGCAAAGTGGTGAACATCGACACCATCACCCTCAAAACCATCTCCGACGTCTCCACCGCCGCCTCCGCGCTCATCGCCGGTGAAATCGACTACCTGCAATACGTCCCCTTCGACTGGATCGCCCGCCTGCAGAAAACCCCCAACGTCAAACTCATGAGCCTCGGCGGGCTTGACCAGTTCCAGGGCAATTTCCGCCTGAACCATGCCAACCCGCCCTTCAATGACCCGGCGGTGCGTCAGGTCCTGTGGAACCTGGTCGACCAGAAATCCATCCTCGAAGCCATCGGCATCCCTCCCGAAGTCCGGGTCGACCAGTGCAGCTCCTACTGGATGTGCGGCACCCCACTCGAAAGCAAGGCCGGCGCCGAGGTCTTCCGCTTCGATATCGAAGCCGCCAAGGCCGCTCTGAAAAAAACCGCCTATAAGGGCGAACCCGTCGTCTTCATGGAACTGCCGAACTCCCCCACCTCAATGAATCCGGCCCTCGTCGTGGTCGATGCGATGCGCAAAGCCGGCTTCACCGTCGATGAACAACCCATGGAATGGGCCACCCTCCTCCAGCGCCGCGCCAAGAAAGACACCTGGAGCATGTTCGCCGTCTATTCCAACGGCGTCGACATGTCGAACCCGCTCACCCATTTCTACGTCGCTGCCAACTGCGCCGACTTCGCGGGCTGGAGCTGCGATCCCGCGATGAAACCCCTCGTCGCGGACTTCGTCAAAGCCCCCGACGCCGCCACCCGCAAATCCGTCGCCGATCGCATCCAGGCGCTGGCCTACGCCAACGCCCCGGCCGTTATGTGGGGGCAGTTCACGGTGCCGTCGGGCTATCGCTCATCGCTCTCCGGGCTCGTCGAGTCGAGCTTTCCGATGTTCTGGCAGGTCGAGAAGAAGTAAAGCCAAGCGCTCGCGGCTGAAGGCCAGCGCCACAGCCGCGCGCCCATATAAACGTTTTTTTGCTTCTTTTTTTTCAAAAAAAGAAGCGCTTCCTTACCGCAACGCAAACCCCAAATTGGCCAGCGCCGCCCGCATCCGATCCCGCCCGGTCAGCGCGGCCGGCGTGCGCACCCGGCTGATCGTCCGGCGGCTCCAAACCTCCGGCGGCATGGCCTGCTCGCTTTGGAACGCGCTCATCCGCGCGTCATAGGCCGCCAGCGCCTCGGTTGCCTGCCCTTCATCGTATTGCTCATGATGCAGAACGGTCGATTGCGGCAGCCGCGGCTTGATCGCCGTCGGCCGTGCCGGATCGGGCGTGCCGATGCACAGGCCGAACACCGGAAACACATGAGGCGGCAACCCGAGTTCGGCCGCGACCTGTTCGGGGTGATTGCGGATCCCGCCGATATAGACACTGCCGAGCCCGAGCGATTCCAGGGCAACAACCGCATTCTGCGCCGCAAGCGTCGCATCGACGATGCCGATAAACAGCATCTCCAGGAACTCGGTGCCTTCGACCGTCTCGCCCTTGGCCGCCGCGATCGCTTCGATCCGGGCAAGATCGGCGAGGAACACCAGGAACAGCGGCGCCTCCTCGATATGCGCCTGGTTCGCGCACATCGGCCGCAGCCGCGCCTTGCGCGCCGGATCGCGCACCGCAACCACGCTCCAGGTCTGCAGATTGGAGGATGTCGCCGCCGATGATGCCGCGGCGATGATCATCGCCAGCCGCGCCTCGCTCACCGGATCCGGCAGGAACGCCCGCACCGAGCGGTGCTCCAGCAGCGTCTCCAGCACCGGGTTCCATTCCTCCGGTGCGGCCAAGCCAGGGTCGCGATAGCGTTGCCGCAACAGGTCGGCGGCGGCATCATTGGGGCGATACGGCGTGTCGGTCATCCGGCGAGGGCTCCATCGAGGGCGGCGGTGGCAGCGCGCAATGCGGCAGCCACCCGGTTTCGGGCGCGCATGGCGGCGACCGTCTGGAAATAATGCGCATCCGTCCCCGGCGTCAGCGTGCCCAGCGCACGCACCGGATCGAGCGACGGCCACGGGTTCGCCGGCAGCGCCGGATCATGGTCGAACCGGTCTCCGCGCGAATAATCCACCGGCACCAGCGCGCGCGAAACCTTCATCAGCGCGTCATTGATCAGGATCGTCTCGGCCGGTCCCGCCGCCTCGATCCGTCCGGCCAGCATTGCGCATTGGTCACGCAGCGTCAGCGCCGGCCCGATCAGCGCATCGAGCGAAAACCCGCTTGCTGCCGCCGCCATCGCGTCGAGTTCCGCCAGCAGCGCCCGCGCATGCGCCCCGTAGTCGAGCGGCACCACCGCCTCGGACACCAGGCGCCACAGCACATGAACAAACACCTGCGTATCGCGCACCAGGTTGGCCGGGTCGAGCTTGTCGATCGTGTCGAACGGCGTATGCCACCACCAGCCCAGCGAATTGCGGATTTTCACAGGCCCCGGCGGCTGCTCCGACAGCGCCCCGAACATCGAGGGCACGCCCACGCCCGGCAGCGAATCATCGGATGAGCGGGATTTCCGCTTGCCGAGATACGCATGCCCCGTCCGCTCCCGGATCGCTTCGCCGGCCAGTGTCGTCAACGCCGACATCGCCGCCGCGTTCTCCAGCACCGAGGCACCGACGCCCCCGGTCGAATCCACATTCACATGCGCAACACAGCGCCGGTCGAGGTCCGCCCAATGCGCATCGACATACCAGACCGAGCCTGAATACCGCCCGTGCGAATGCCCGGACCAGAAGCAGATCCGCAGCCCCCGAGCCCACGCGTGCCGCCGCGTCGCCAGCAGCCGTGCCGCCTCCAGCATCGTCGCATTGGCCGATCCGTTGTCCATCACC
>CANFKS010000191.1 GCA_947447625.1 Rhodospirillales bacterium
CGAGCGGAACCTCATCGAGCGTTTCTTCCTGAAGATCAAGCACTTCAGGCGCATCGCAACACGCTACGAGCAGACATCTCGTGCATTTCTGTCCATGCTATACCTCGTCGGCACGTTCATCTGGATACGCTAAATGTCAACGCGCTCTAACCCCAGGTGAGCAATTACAAAGTTTTTGCTTCTTTTTTCAAAAAGAAGCGCTGCCTTCCTTCTTCTGCCGATCGCCCACGCCCGTCGCAAACGTCCATTGCACAACGTAACTGCGGCGGCTAGCGTTCCCGGCTCCGGCGGCAACGTCGGGAAACGAGCGATCCCGCCAAAAGGGACGCCACGGGAAGGGAACGAAGCAATGAGCACGACGACGGCCGGAAGTGCCGACGTGGGACCGTTCGAAAAGCCATACATGGAATCAGAGGCCTATCGAAACGCCCGCGACCCGACGAAAGTGACCAAAACCCACTACCACATCGCCACCGCCAACGGATTGGGCTGGGCCTTCGATGGGATGGACGGCATCCTGTTCGGCCTCGCGGTGCCCTTCTTCCTCAAGGAGTTCGCGGTCACCATCCCGGAATGGCGGACCGCCAGCCAGATCATCCTGTTGCTCGGCATCCCCGGCATCTACTTCTGGCCGTGGATGGCCGACAAGTTCGGCCGGCGGACCCTGCTCGCCATCAACATCGCGATGTTCTCGCTGATGATGCCGATCGTCGCATTGTCGCCGACCTTCACGACCTTCATCATCGCCCGCATCCTGGTGTCATTCGCACTGAACGGGGAATGGGCGCTCGGATCGCTGCTGGTGGCGGAGACCTGGCCGGCACATCTGCGCGGGCGCATCCTCAGTATCAATCGCGGAACCTGGTGCTTCGGCACCGCGACGGCAGGCCTGATCACCACTTTCATCATGGCCGAGTACGGCTGGCGCTGGGCGATCGCCATCCCCGGCGTGATCGCGCTGCTGGCGGTCTATGTCCGCGCGAAATGTCCGGAGTCGCCCTACTGGGTGCAGATGCAGGATCGCAAGCTGCGCATCGCGGCCGAGAAGGCGGCGGGCAAGACGATCAGCGAGGCGGACGCCAACTGGCAGAAGAAGGCCACCAAGCTGCCGATCAGCCAGTTGTTTGCGCCCGATCTGCGGCGCGCGACCTTCGTCGCGATCTTCGTCGCCTGCTGCTCGACGGCGATCTACGGCACGGTGGGCGGCTGGATGGCCTACTACCTCAACGTCGAGATGAAATGGCCGACGGCGGAATACGGCCTGTTCTACGTCTGCTGGGGCCTCGTGGGCTTCATCGGGCTGGTGGGCGCGGGCTGGATCTCCGACAAGATCGGCCGCCGCTGGGCCTTCATCGTGATGCTGGTCGAGGGGACGATCTTCGTCTTCCTGTGGGCCAACACGCGGGACCACACGCTGCTGTGGGTCTACGGCCTGCTGTGGAGCATCGGGTTCCTCGGCTTTTGGGGCCCCTCGATGGTGATCACCGCCGAAGTCTTCCCGACCCGCATCCGCGGCGCCGCGAACGGCATCGTGTGGGCGATCGCCTGGCTGGTCGGCTTCGTGCTGTGGCCGTTCGTAACGGTGTGGCTGCAACAAACCACCGGCTCGTTCTACGCCTCCTTCATGACGATCCCGGTGCTGATGCTGATGATGGGCATCGGCGTATGGCTGTTCGTGCCCGAGCACGGCGGCAAGACGCTGGACGATATCGGCGTCTGACGTGCCTTCCCCTCCCGCTACGGCGGGAGGGGACCTACGCCGCCGGCCGCTCCCACACGAACGTGAGTTCGTGCTTGTTGTGGAACAGGTGCATCAGCCTGCCACCGGGAATGGCGGCGAAGGCGTCGGCTGCGTCATGGTCGGTCGCGCCTTGGAATTTCACCGTGCAGACGATCCGCCGCGCCGCCTCGGCCGCGATCCAGGCTGTCACCAGCGCCAGCAGCCGATCGGGGTAGGCGATGATGTCGCTGAACAGCCAGTCGACCGGCTCCGGCGCCAGACCAAATGCGGATTCGCGCCGCAGCGTCACTCCCGGCATGGCCGCCACCCCCGGATCGAGATCGGCGCGGTCGATCGCCGTCACCGTGGCGCCGACGCCGCGGACGAACCTTCGCAGCGCCGCAGCCGCGGTGCTCGCCGCCTGGGACGACCAGGACAACCGCGACGCCGGCATCATCGCCGCCCTCGAGGCGCCGATGGAGGCCCTCCGCTCCCTGCTCGCTGAGAAAGCACCGCGGGTCACCAACCTACCCCGCAAGCCGCGCGAGGGGACCAAGCAGGAAGCGGTGCTGACCCTGCTCCGCCGCACCGAGGGGGCCACCATTGCCCAGATCATGGAGACCACGTCTTGGGCTGGTCACACTTGCCGCGGCTTCCTGGCCGGGCTGAAGAAGAAGGGGATCAAAGTCGAGACCCTGGAGCGCGTCCGGATGGTGGGGCCGAACCGAGACGGCGCGAAGGGATCGTATACGATTTATGCTCTTATACCAATGCTCACTGATCAGAACCCATGCGCCCAATCGCGCAATCCGATGGACATGATGCGCCACGGTTGGGCTTCGAGTTTGTTCCAGGCGTCGCAGCAGTGATCGATGAGAGTGTCGGCGTCGAGAAAGATACGGTTGGACAGCCAGTTGTCCCGCATGAACTGCCAGATGTTCTCCTGCGGGTTGAGCTCGGGGCACTTTGGCGGCAGCGGCACGATGGTGATGTTGGCCGGCACCACGAGTTTCGCCGAGAGGTGCCATCCGGCCTGGTCGAGCAGCAGGGCTGCATGGCGTCCTGGGGCGATATCGGCCGAGATAGCCGCGAGGTGCAGGTTCATCGCCGCGATATTGCACCAGGGCAGGATCAGCCCGACCGCCTTGCCCTCCTTGGGGCAGATGGCGCCGAAGATGTAGGTTGACGTCGTGCGCTGGTCGCGCGGAGCGGACGGGCGGGTTCCACGCAGTGCCCAGCGGCGGGTGATCTTGTTCTTCTGCCCGATGCGGGCTTCATCGCCGAACCAGACCTCTATGTCACCGGGTGCAACGCCCTTGTCCTGCGCGATCGCGTCCAGACGGGCGGGAAATTTTTTTTAAAATCCTCAATTGCGTCTGCGGCCTGCGCATGATGGCGAGGCCGTGCCGACAGTTTGCGGTAGCCTAACTTCCGCAGTTCCCGGCTCAATGTCTGCCGCGCGATGCTGATCCGGAACTCCTCCCAGACCCACTGGCGAAGATCGACGATGCGCCAGCGCACAACGCCGTGCACCGCAGGGATCGGTCCGCTCTCGACCATCGCCGCC
>CANFKS010000192.1 GCA_947447625.1 Rhodospirillales bacterium
CCTCGTGACGCTGTCGCCGGGGGCGCAGAGGACGGCGGTGATGCGGCCGGGGATGGGGGCGAGGACGTGGTTGGCGCCGGGGGGGGCGGCGGTGGGGGGGGCAAGGGGGTCGACCGGGGTCAGATGGTAGGGGTGGCCGGCGATCAGGACGGTGAGCCGGTCGGGCGTGCCGATGATGGTGACTTGGGTGGTGCGGTTGTCGAGACGGAGGGCGTGGCCAATGAGGCTCGCGGTGTGGGTGTGGCCGTCCCAGGCGAGGGACCAGCCGGAGGGGATTTTGGTGGCGTGGATTTCGGTGGTGTCGAGCTGGATCGTGCGGTGGCCCGGCAGGTTGAGGCGAAAGGCGTCGGTGGTGGACCAGGGGGAGTGCGGTTCGCCCTCATGGGTGGCGGTGGGTTGGGCGAGGCAGTGCAGTGCCGCGGCGGCGATGGCTTCCGGCGGCGGGGCGGGATCGGCGTCGAGCATGCCGGGATGGCGGGCGATGAAGCCGGTGTCGAAATCGGCGTTGGCGAATTCGGGATGGGCGGCGATGGCGGCGAGGAGGGCGAGGTTGGTTTGCACGCCGACGATTTCGCACTCCGCAAGCGCAAGGCGCAGATGGGCAAGGGCCGCGGTGCGGTCGGGGGCGTGAACGATGAGTTTGGCGATCATCGGGTCGTAGTCCGGCGTGATGGTGTCGCCGGGGCGGATGCCGGAGTCGATGCGGACGGATTTCGGCAGATGGAGATGGGCGATGGTGCCGACGGAGGGGAGGAAATTGCGGGCGGGGTCTTCGGCGTAAAGGCGGATCTCGATGGCGTGGCCGGTGATGGCGAGGTCGGTTTGCGATCGGGGCAGGGGTTCGCCGGCGGCGATGCGGAGTTGCCATTCGACGAGATCAAGCCCGGTGATGGCTTCGGTCACGGGGTGTTCGACCTGCAGGCGGGTGTTCATTTCCATGAAGTGGAATTCGCCGTTTTCGACGATGAATTCGACCGTGCCGGCGCCGACATAACCCACCGCGCGGGCGGCGGCGACGGCGGCCTGGCCCATGGCTGCGCGCATCGCGGGGTCCATGCCGGGGGCCGGGGCTTCCTCGATGATTTTCTGGTGGCGGCGCTGGATGGAGCAATCGCGCTCGAACAGGTGCACGACCGCGCCATGGGTGTCGGCGAAGATCTGGATTTCGATGTGCCGGGGGCGCTGGAGGTAGCGCTCGATGAGCAGGCGATCGTCACCGAAGGAGGACAGGCCCTCGCGCCTCGCGCCGGCCAAGGCAGCCGGGAGGAGGGCCTCGGCTTCGACCACGCGCATCCCCTTCCCGCCCCCGCCGGCACTGGCCTTGATGAGCACGGGGTAGCCGACGCGGGCGGCGGCCTCGGTGAGGGTTGCGTCGTCCTGCGCCGTGCCGTGATAGCCGGGGACGAGTGGAACCCCGGCCTGTTCCATCAGCGCCTTGGACTGGGACTTGCCGCCCATGGCGCGGATGGCGGACGGGGGCGGGCCGATGAAGACCAGGCCGGCCCCGGCGCAGGATTCGGCGAAATCGGCGTTCTCGGAGAGGAAGCCGTAGCCGGGGTGGAGCGCTTGCGCACCGGATTTTTGTGCCGCTTCGAGGATGGCCGCCGCGTTCAGATAGCTCTCCCGCGGGGCGGCGGGGCCGATGCGATAGGCCTCGTCGGCCATGGCGACATGCAATGCACCGGCGTCAGCATCGGAATAGACGGCAACCGTGGCGATCCCCATGCGCCGCGCGGTGCGGATGACGCGGCAGGCGATTTCGCCGCGGTTGGCGATCAGGATTTTGCGGAACATGGGCGGTCATCCGGGAAGGAAGGAATTGAAGGCAAGAACGGCTCCGCCGGCCAAGGGCCGGGAGGCCCCCGGAACCCATTTGTGCTCGCGGCCGGATCAGCGGCCTTCAGGTGATAACTGCTTTCCTGCCTTGCGCCGCAGGCAATCAATCGAGCGACAAAGGCGAGATGGAGCCGGTCGCTCGGGATTTTTGGACTTCGCCGCTCTCCGCACGCAAGATCATGGGATGGCGGCTGGAGGCCGGTGCCACAGCTGCGCAAACGAATGGGGTCCAAGGGCCTCACGGCCCTTGGCCGGCGGAGCCTTTCTCGATGTTTGCCTGCGGATCGCGTCGACATTGCCGTCACATCCGGAACACGCCGAAGCGCGGCGGGTCGATCGGGGCGTTGAGGGCGGCGGAGAGGCCGAGGGCGAGGACGCGGCGGGTGTCGGTGGGGTCGATGATGCCGTCGTCCCACAGGCGGGCGGAGGCGAAATAGGGGTGGCCCTGGGTTTCGTATTGGTCGCGGATGGGGGTTTTGAATTCGTCCTCGGCTTCGGGGGACCAGGTTTGGCCGCGGGCTTCGAGCCCGTCGCGGCGGATAGTGGCCAGCACGGAGGCGGCTTGTTCGCCGCCCATGACGGAGATGCGGGCGTTGGGCCACATCCAGAGGAAGCGGGGGGAATAGGCGCGGCCGCACATGCCGTAGTTTCCGGCGCCGAAGGAGCCGCCGATGATGACAGTGAATTTGGGGACGCGGGCGGTGGCCACGGCAGTGACGAGTTTGGCGCCGTCCTTGGCAATGCCGCCGGCTTCGTATTTGCGCCCGACCATGAAGCCGGTGATGTTTTGCAGAAAGACGAGGGGGATGCCGCGCTGGGCGCAGAGTTCGATGAAATGAGCGGCTTTTTGGCTGCTTTCGCTGAACAGGATGCCGTTGTTGGCGATGATGCCGACGGGCATGCCCCAGATATGGGCGAAGCCGGTGACGATGGTGGTGCCGTAGAGGCGTTTGAATTCGTCGAAGTCGCTGTCGTCGACGATGCGGGCGATGACTTCCCGGACGTCATAGGGGCGGCGGCGGTCGGCGGGGATGATGCCGTAGAGTTCGGCGGGGTCGTAGCATGGGGGCTTGGGTTCGCGCAGCGCGACGCCGGGGCGTTTGACGGTGTTGAGTGTGGCGACGATGGAGCGTGCGATGCCGAGCGCGTGGGCGTCGTTTTCGGCGTAATGGTCGGTGACGCCGGAGATGCGGCTGTGGACGTCGGCGCCGCCGAGGTCTTCGGCGGTGACGATTTCGCCGGTGGCGGCTTTCACGAGGGGGGGGCCGCCGAGGAAGATGGTGCCTTGGCCCTTCACGATGATGCTTTCGTCGGACATGGCGGGAACATAGGCGCCGCCCGCGGTGCAGGAGCCCATGACGAC
>CANFKS010000193.1 GCA_947447625.1 Rhodospirillales bacterium
TCGTCCGCCCTCCTTCGCGCCATGCGCCAGTCCCCGCCTCTTACTATGACGCATCCGATGCCACCAACACCCCCCACCCGCAGACCATCCCACGATAACTCCACAAAAAAGACAAAACATGATTGGCGCGCCCCGCGCCGCAACGCTATCCGTCTGCAAATATTCCAAACGATACCAACCCAGAGGGCATCCACAATGTGCATCAACTGTGACGGCCTGACCCGTCGTGGCCTCATGTCCCTCATCGGCGCGAGCGCCGTCGCCGCCGGCCTCCCCGCGGCCGCAAACGCCGCCCCGGCCGTGACGCCCGACGCAGCGCTGGCCCGGCTGAAAGCCGGCAACCAGAAATTCATCACCGCGCCGCAATTATGCGAGGCCGACATGGCCGGCCAGCGCGCGAGCGTCGCCAAGGGCCAATCGCCATGGGCCGTCATCCTGACCTGCGCGGACAGCCGGGTCTCCCCTGAGCTGATCTTCGGCGGCGTCGGCCTCGGCGAGTTGTTCGTCGCCCGCAACGCCGGCAACATGGCCGATACCGCGACGATGGGCACCATCGAATACGGCATCGAGCATCTGCATGCCCCGCTGGTGGTTGTGCTCGGGCATCAGAACTGCGGCGCCGTGGCCGCGGCCTGCGAAGTGGCGACCAAGGGCACCAAGCTGCCCGGATCCATCGGCCCGATGGTCGACGCGATCGTCCCGGCGGCCAAGGCCGTAAAGGGCAAGCCCGGTGACTTCATCGACAATGCGGTGCGCGAAAACGCCCGGTTGACCGCCGCCAAAATCAGCACGCAAAGCAAAATCGCGCGCGAATTGGTGCATGAAGGCAAGGTCAAAGTGGTCTATGCGCGCTACGACCTGAACTCTGGCGTGGTCGAATTCCTGTCCTGACCGGCGTGTAGGAGGCGGGAAACCCCCGCCTCCTACACGTCTTTGTCTCCTGCGGGAGCGCTTTTGGGCTGACCATGCTCGGTCAGCCCAAAAGCGCTCTAAATTTTTGTTTTACTGCGTGATTCGTGCCGTGGATGATTCCACCCGTGGCGAGCACGCTCGAAGCGTCTAGGACTGCATCAAATGGATAAATCGCTCCAGGCGGCACTGCTGTGCGCCGCCTTTATTCTGCCCGGTCAGGCAATGGCGTCCTCGCCGCCGACCGCGAAGCACGACGATCACGCCGCCGCCAATAGCGTCAACACCGAGAACGTGTTCGGCACGCTCACTGGCTCGGACCTGCTGCCCGTCGGCGCCGTCGAGGTCAGCAGCGACACGATGGTGCGGCTCGGCAAGCTCGGCGGCCAATATCGCGGCATCGACCAGCGGCTCTCAGTGGCCTATGGCGCCACCTCCTGGTTTTCCGCATCGCTCGCCGCGCTTGGATCGGCCGTGTCGGTCAAGCGGGTCGAAGGATTGGAAGACACCAACCGTGCCGCCATGCCCGGCGGCGTCGGCGGCGAATTGCGCCTGCGCCTGATTGACCGTGCCCATGCGCCCGTCGGCGTGACGGTCTCCGTAGCGCCGGGTTGGAAAACGATCGACGCCCGATCCGGCATGCCGGCCACCGTGGTTTCGGTCGAGAGCATGCTCAGCATCGACACCGCCCTGGTGCCCGATACGCTGTTCGGTGCGATCAACCTGGTTCACGGCCTCGAACACGGCAAAGAGCGCGACGCCACCGCATGGTCCGACGGCTCCACCCTGGGCGCAGGCGTCGCCTTGTCCTACCGGGTGCTGCCCAACGTGTTCGTGGGCGGCGAGGTTCGCTACCTCCGGGCCTACGAGGGCACACTGGCTGGCCGCTATGCCGGCGACGGGATCTTCGCCGGCCCCAGCGTCCAGGTGCAAATCACCCACAATGCCTGGGCGTCGCTCTCGTGGTCGATGCAGGTCCGCGGACATGAAGCATCAGGCGCGAGCCGCCTCAACCTGACCGATTTCGAGCGCAACCAGGTGCGTCTCAAGGTCGGCTTCGAGTTCTGACACCGGCGGCCCCGGCGCATGATGACCGGAGATGGACCCACCCGCAGTCCCCATCATGCGATCGGCCGGAAAAATGCGCGCGTGATCGGCACCCCTATTGGCGCCGATCACGCGCCCTCGCGTAACCGTGCCAACCGCACCTCCTTGATTGATACGCCCGCCCCACCAGGATAGCCTGTGGCCATGAAAGCCGTTCCCGCCGACCTCCTCGCCTTCGCCAACCACCTCGCCGACATCGCGGCCGCCATCATCCGCGCCCATGCCGACCACCCCCCCGAAGTCGAAATCAAGTCCGACGGCTCCCCCGTCACCACCATCGACAAGGCGGTCGAGGCGGCCATCCGCGCCGAAATCCTCAAAACCCACCCCGATCACGGCATCCACGGCGAGGAATTCCCCCCCCACCAGGCCGACGCCCCCTATGTCTGGATCATCGACCCCATCGATGGCACCAAGGAATGGGTCCAGGGCCTCCCCCTCTACGGCTTTCTCCTCGCCCTCACGCACGGCGACGACCTCATCCTCGGCCTCGCCGACCAACCCGTCTTGCAGCACCGCTGGCTCGGCGCCACCGGTCACGGCACCACCCGCAACGGCACCCAGGTCCAAACCCGCCAGGGCCGCACACTCGATACCGCCATCATCAGCACCATGGGCTACGACACCTTCGCCAGCGCACACCGCGCCAAACTTGCCCAACTGCGCACCAACCACCGCAACACCGTCACGGCCGACAGTTTCTACGTCTTCGGCCTCCTCGCCGAAGGCCGCGTCGATCTCATCGCCTCCGCCCATTTCGCCCTGCACGACTACGCCGCCCTTGACGCCATCGTCCGCAATGCCGGCGGCACCGTCACCGACTGGGCCGGCGCCCCCTTGGGCCGCCACAGCGACGGCACCATCCTCGCCGCCGCCACCCCAAACCTCCACGCCGCCGCCCTGGCGCTTCTTACAACATAAGTCTTGCGCCGAACCGGAGCCGGAGGATTTTCGGCGGAATCGTCCAAAATCCTCCGGCGATCAAACAAAGAGTTAGAGCGGGATGCCTTCGCCTGTCAGAAGGCATCCCGCTCTAGAGCCTGATGATTTTTGGTGGAATCACCAAAAATCTGAATCAGGCGATCAAACAAAGAGTTAGAGCGGGATGCCTTCGCCTATCAGAAGGCATCCCGCTCTAGAGCCTGATGATTTTTGGTGGAA
>CANFKS010000194.1 GCA_947447625.1 Rhodospirillales bacterium
AATACGCGGCTGGTGCCGGGATGGGCGGATGCGGAGGCGACAGTGCAAGGGTTCACGCCGCGGCCGGGGGTGCATTACACCGGGTTGTGGTTCAACGGGAACGGGCTGGAGCGGGCGCTTGTGTTTCGGGACAAGTTGACGCTGGCGGGGTCGATCTCGTTGACGGCGTCGGAGGGGTTTACGCGCAAGAACCTCAACCGGAGCCATGAGGAGAACCTGGCCGCGATGCGCAAGCAGACGGCGCTGCATCTTTCGCATGGGGTGCCGGTCAATCGGATCGGGGTGATGGCGGCGTTCGGGTGCAACTACCAAGGGGATATCAGCCCGGAGCAGGTGGTGAGCACGGTGGCGGACGGGATGGCGATCGCGGCTGAGCATGGGACGACGATCGAGGTGATTTCATTGGCCGATACGATGGGCTGGGCGGCGCCGCATCGGATCGAGCGGGTGATCGGCGACGTGCGGTCGCGCTGGCCGGGGCAGACGATTGCGTTGCATCTGCATGATACGCGGGGGCTCGCAGTGGCCAATGCGGCGGCGGCGATGCGGATGGGGGTGGCGCAGTTCGACAGCACGGTGGGCGGGCTTGGCGGGTGTCCGTTCGCGGGGCAGAAGGGGGCGGCGGGGAATATCTGCACGGAGGAGTTGGCGCTGCTGTGCGCGGAGATGGGGATCGCGACGGGGATTGATCTGGATCGGTTGATCGAGGTCGGACGGATGGCCGAGGCGATCGTGGCGCATGTGCTGCCGAGCGAGTTGATCCATGCCGGATCGCTCGATGCGTTTCGGCGGGTCGTGGCTTAGAGCCTGATGGTTTTTGGCGGAATCGCCAAAAACCATCAGGCGATCAAACAAACAGTCAAAGCTGGCTTCCTTTTTTCTATCAGAATAAATCCTGCTTTAAGGAAATCAAGGGCTTCTTTTTTGAAAAAAAGAAGCAAAAAACTTTACGCGTTTGAGTTTGAGGTGCCCTGGATGGGGAGTATAGCGAAGCCGAATTTTATCGGATGAAGTTTTTTTGCTTCTTTTTTTTCAAAAAAAGAAGCGCTCGCTTCAGTGCGACGGACTAAAGCCAAGGAAGCCGACTTGCGGGGCGGGGGTGCCGGGATCCTGGCTGAGAATCTGACGCGGGGCGGGCTGGGCGGCGGCAATGGGTTGGACCGGGGCCGGACGGGGGGCGGCCGGGGTTGCTGCGGCGACGCGGCGGGTGGGTTCGGCCACCGGGAGGGCGGCGGACGCGGTGCCTTCGCTGCCAGTGCGGACGGAGAGCAAAAAGAAGGTGATGGGATTGCGGCCGAGGTCGACCGAGAGTTCGATCGCGGTCAGGCCGAGAATATTGCGGGTCGAGAGGGTGGCACCGCGGTTGACAGCTTCGCGGACGCCCGGAAGATCGCCGCGGTTGACGGCGTCGAACAGGGCTTCGTTGGGGGCGAGATCGGTTTTCGCGGTGCCGCGTTCGACGCGAGCGGGGCCGCCAGTGGCGCCGGGCAGGGCGGCAGGCTGCTGTTCTGCCTTGGCCGCGGTAAGGGGTTTGGGTTGAAGGGCGCGCTGGGCCAGGGCCGGGGTGACGGAGAGGGTCGCGCCGATGATTGCGGCGAGGATCGTGGTGTGGCGCAGCGTCATGGCAACAACTCCGGGGTCTAGCCTGGATTCAACCAGAGGAATCCAGCATTCAGGTAGGTGGCATAGCACGACCACAAGGCGTAAGGCACCAGGAGGGCGGCTGCAAGACGGTCATGAACCTTGAATGCGGCGATGGTGCGGCCGATCAGTACAAGCAGCACGAGGAGGATGGCCAAGGCGAGGCCTGGGCTGTGCAGGCCAAAGAAAGCCGGCGTCCATAGGCCGTTGGCGAGGAGTTGCCATCCCCAGAGGCGCAAGGCGGCCTGGCGGTTGCCGGTGGGGGCGCGCCAGACGCGCCAGGCAGCGATGCCCATCAAAACATAAAGGGTGGTCCAGACCGGCCCGAACACCGAGTCCGGCGGTGTGCCGGGCGGGTGCGGCAGCAGGGCATACCAGGTTTTGATGTTGGCCACCGTAATGCCGCCGCCAACGGCGCCGACGAGGAGGCAGAGGCCAACGAAGCCGCATAGAGCCAGCAGGTGGCGGGCTGAAGGCAGGGCGCTCATGCGGTCTATCGGCCTGGAGAGGGGCGGACCTTGGTGCCGTCGCTGACTTCGTTGGGAACGTTGAGGGCGACTTTCTCGCCGGGCTTGACGCCTTCGGCGATGTTGATGACCACGCCGTCGGTGGAGGCGATTTTGACGGGTCGGAATTTCACCACGGCATCTTCCCCGACGACGGCAACCTGCTGGACGCCGCCGCGCTGGTTCAGCGCAGCGACCGGGATTTGCGGGAAGCTGGCGACCGGGACGCGCAGCACGGCATAGGTGAAACTGCCAGGAACCAGGAAGTTGTCGCGGTTTTCGAGGTCCATCTCGATGAACAGGGTCCGGGTACGGGGATCGAGCGTGCCGACGGTACGGCTGATCTTGGCTTT
This sequence comes from Rhodospirillales bacterium, assembly GCA_947447625.1. Taxonomy (GTDB): domain Bacteria; phylum Pseudomonadota; class Alphaproteobacteria; order Acetobacterales; family Acetobacteraceae; genus CAIYPH01. Next base: position 2,501 of record CANFKS010000194.1, read on the forward strand.
GCGCCTGCGGTCCCGGTCGGAGGCGTCGATGATTTCCACTTCGTCGCCGATATGGATGGCGGCGACGTCGCGCTGTTCGACGTAGGCGCCGATGCGGAGTTTGGAGTTGTCGGCGAGTTGGATCACCGGCAGCGAGGAGGCCTGATTGCCGGTGGCGGCCTGCATGAGGGCGCCGGGATCAGCGAAGCGGGCGACGACGGTCCCGTCGAAGGGGGCGCGGAGGACCTGGTAGGAGCGCATGGTGTTCAGGTTGCGCACGGTTTCCTGGGACATGCGCAGGTTGGCTTCCGCCTGGTCGCCGGATTGCTGAGAGGTGCTGCCGGTGCGCAGGAGTTCGCGGGCCCGCACGGCGAGGCGCTGCTTGTAGTCGAGGTCCGCCAGGGCCGACTGGTATTGGCTTTCGAGTTCGGCACTTTCAATTTCTGCGACGATCTGGCCGGCTTTGACCTGGTCGCCTTTGTCGACGCTCACGGTTTTGACGTAGCCGCTGACTTTGGCGAACAGGGTGGCGGCGACGAAGGGCTTGGCGTCGCCGAGCAGGGTGATGGTGCGGAAGGTGGGGCCTTTGGTCACGGTGCCGACGACGACGCGCGGGCCGCGGGCAGCTTCGGCCTCGAGGGCGGCTTTCGAGGAGGTGAGCGTCTCGGCGCCGGCGCGCATGT
>CANFKS010000195.1 GCA_947447625.1 Rhodospirillales bacterium
ATAGCGTTGCGGCGCGGGGCGCGCCAATCATGTTTTGTCTTTTTTGTGGAGTTATCGTGGGATGGTCTGCGGGTGGGGGGTGTTGGTGGCATCGGATGCGTCATAGTAAGAGGCGGGGACTGGCGCATGGCGCGAAGGAGGGCGGACGATGAGGGGACAGGCGCGGGCCGGGGCGGGGCGGCGGATAGCGGGCAAGACGCCGCGCGGGGTGGCGAGCCCGCCGATTGCGCGGATGGTGGATGTGGAGATGGCCGCGTTTATTGCGCGGACCGAGAGTTTCTATCCGGCACGCACGAACGCTGCGGGGGCGGCGGAGAACCGGGCGGTCTATAGCCGGATGTGCGATGCATTCCGCGTGGCGCGGCCGGCGGGGTGTTCGGCGGTGGATATGGTGATTGCCGCCGAGGGGCCGGAGCGGGACTTGCCGATCCGGCATTATGCGATGCACGCCGTGCAGGCGGCCGCGACGCTGCTGTATCTGCATGGCGGGGGGTATGTGGTGGGCGGGCTTGAGTCGCACGACGATGTGTGCGCGGAGCTGGCGCGGGATGCGGGGATCGATGTGGTGTCGCTGGATTACCGGCTGGCCCCGGAGCATGTGTATCCGGCGGCGCTCGATGATGTGGAGGCGGCGTATCGGGCGCTGGTGGATGAGGGGCAACGGGTGATTGTGGGCGGGGATTCGGCCGGGGGGTCGCTGGCGGCGGCGTTGTGTTTGCGGCTGAAGCGGTTGGGGCGCGCGCAGCCCTTGGGCCAGGTGTTGATCTATCCGGGGTTGGGGGGCGATCCGTTTCGCAATGGGGAGCGCAATTTGGATGCGCCGTTGTTGCCGGTGCGGCATTCCGGCGGGTATCGGGCGTTGTATGCCGGGGGGGAGGCGCGGATTCCGGAGAGGGATGCCGAGTTTGCGCCGTTATGCGCGGCGGATGTGACGGGGCTGGCGCCGGCGGCGATCATGGCGGCGGGGATTGATCCGCTGCGGCAGGATGGCGAGGATTATGCGGCGTTGCTGGCGGCGGCGGGCGTGTCGGTGTTGTTTCGCTCGGAGCCTGGGCTGGTGCATGGGTATTTGCGGGCGCGGCATGCGAGCCGGGCTGCGGGGCGGTCGTTTCGCGCGATTGGTGCGGCGCTGCGGCAGATGGCGGACGGGTCGTTCGCCGGGCTCTACGATCATCCTGCGCCGGAGCGCGCGTGAAATCGCATCCCCCCCGTCTCTGCGGTTGGGGTCCAGCCCTTTAGGGGCGGGTGCATGGCGCGTTGTTTTTCGCCGGGCCAAAGGGTTTGGCCGTGCAGGTCGGTGCCCCAGGCGGCGGCGACGCCTTGGGCCTGGAGGCCGTCGGGAGCGGCGGCGCGATAGCCGATATGGTGGTGGCCGTGGATGATCAGGCTTGCGCCCATGGCGCGGGCGAGGTCGTCGAGCACGGCGGCGCCGGCGGGGTGGCTGGAGGGGGCTTCGTGGGTGACCAGGATATCGGCGCGCTGGGCGGCGAGGGCTGCGACGTCTTCGGGCCAGATCGCCAGGGTGGCGAGCGAGAAGGCGAGGGCGGCGGTGGAATCGGCGGTCCAGCCCGGGCCGATGGTGGCGAGGTCGGCGGGGAGGTCAGCGCGGGCGTGCAGGCGGGGGGGTTTGGGCGGGTGCCAGACGCGGGGGTTGAAGGTGCCGCCGAGGCCGGCGATGCGCAGGCCGGCGAGTTCGATGACGCGGCCGTGCAGGGCGCCTTGGGTGGTGAGCGGGTTGCGGGTGGGTTCGGTCAGGTTGTGCCACATCTCGCGGCCGCCATCGGCGTCGTGGTTGCCGTGGATCCAGTGCAGCGTGGTGCCGTGGGCGCGGAGCGGCGCGGTGAGGCGGTCGAGCGGTTCGTGGCATTCCATGTCGCCGAGCAGGACGATGTGGCGCGGCGGGCTCGGGAGGCCGGCGAGGCCGCGGGCGACGAGGTCCCAGCGGCGGTGGATGTCGCCGATGAAGATGAGGCCGTCATGAGGCGGCATCAGGGTCGGCGGGCGGAGAAGGCGGCGCCGGAGGCGACCTGGCGGAACCAGCTTTCCGGCTGGTGGGGAGCGCGGGAAGCGGGGTCCGGGAAATCGGCGTTTTCGGGCAGCATGGGGCGGGGGCGGCCTAGAGGAGATCGGCCACGGCGGCGCGGTAGCGGGTGATGGCGGCGAGATGGTCCTGCATGGTGTGGCCGTCGATGCGCTGGTGGATGGCGCTGTTGAAGGTGGTGTGGACGCAGGCATGGGTGACGCCGGCGGCTTTCCAGAAGGCGACTTCGTTGCGCCAATCCTGCTCAGTGCCTTTGCCGGCGGACATCCAGACCTCGATGCCGACAGCAGCGGGGTCGCGGCCGGCGGCGATGGTCATGGCGCGGAGTTTGGCGAAGGCGGCCAGCGCGTCGTCGCCGGGGGGCCAGCGGTTCGGCATGAAGCCGTCGCCATAGGTGGCGGCGCGGCGGAAGGTGGCCTCGACATGGCCGCCGAACCAGACCGGCACGCGGCCGGATTTGGGGCGCGGGTTGATGCCGCCGTCATCGAGATGATGATAGGCGCCGTGGAAGGTGACGTGGGGTTCGGCCCAGAGCGCCTGCATGTAGCGCACCTGTTCCTCCGACATCTTGCCGCGGGTGTGGAAATCGGCGCCGAGGCCCTGGAATTCGATCTCGTTCCAGCCGACGCCGACGCCGAGGCGAAAGCGGCCTTCGGAGAGTTCGTCGAGGCAGGCGGCCTGTTTGGCGACGAGGGCGGCCTGGCGCTGGGCGAGGATCAGCACGCCGGCGGCGAAACCGATTTTGCTGGTGACGCCGGAGAGGAAGCCGAACAGGACGAAGGGGTCATGATAGGCGGTGGCGGTGGTGCCCATGCGGATGCCGCCGGTGTCGGCGTCGGGGTTTTTGCCGAGGACGTGGTCGGGGCCGACGAGGTAGTCGTAGCCCAGGGCTTCGGCCGCCTGGGCGTAGTCGCGCACCGGCGACGGGCCGGTGCCGATGTCGCCGATCGGCAGTGATGCTCCGAGTTGCATGGCGGTCTCCCCTTGAATGTGGGGAGAGGCTACGGCAGTGGCGCCGCGCTGGCCAGGGCCCGGCTATGCGCGGCGGGTGGTGAAGGCACGGGCTTCGAGGATGGCGATGGGCAGGGCGGC
>CANFKS010000196.1 GCA_947447625.1 Rhodospirillales bacterium
ACCCCACCGCAGCACACGCCCCCTCCAGCCAAACCCGCGCCGCCCCCTCCACATGAGGCGCCACCTTGCGCGCCACCTCGGCATGATACGCATCGAGCCACGCCACCTCAGCCCCCGTCAGCAGCCACGGCGCTATCAACCGCCGGTCGAACGGCGCCCATGTCATCGTCTCAAACCGCAGGAACGGCTTGCCCGCCCCCGGAAACGCCGCCTCCTGCGCCATAATCAGGTTCTCCAGCCGGATCCCATACCCTCCCGGCAGATAGAACCCCGGCTCGTTGGACAGCAGCATCCCCGCCTCGATCGCAATCGGCCGCGCCGCCCGCGAAATACTCACGGGCCCCTCATGCACCGACAAATACGACCCCACCCCATGCCCGGTGCCATGGTCATAATCGAGCCCGACCTGCCACAGCGCCGCCCGCGCAAACGCATCGATATGCGCCCCGCCCACCCCCTTCGGAAACACCAGCCGCGCCAACGCGATATGCCCCTGCAGCACCCGGGTGAACCGCTCACGGATCTCATCGGGCGGCGCATCCGGCCCCGTCCATATGGTGCGCGTGATATCGGTGGTCCCATCCACATACTGCGCCCCGCTGTCGCAGAGATAAACCTCGTTCGGCCCGATCCGACGGCTCGTCTGCGGCGTCACCCGATAATGGATGATCGCCCCATTCTCCCCCGCCCCCGAAATCGCCGGAAAACTCTCGCCCCGGAACCCCTCCCCTTCCGCGCGAAACCCGAGCAGCGCCGCCGCCGCCGACATCTCGTCCTCCCGCCCCGCAGCACTCTGCAGCCAATGCAGAAACCGGCACACCGCCACCGCATCGCGCGCATGCGCATCCCGGCAGCCCTGCTGCTCCACCCTGTTCTTGCGCGCCTTGGGCAACACACACGGATCCATCGCCGCCACCACCATCGCCCCCGCATCGCGCAATGTCTGCGCGAACCACACCGGTGACCCCGCCGCGTCGACCCGAATTGTCTTGCCCTTCAGCGCCCCCAGCGCCGCCTTCATCCCGGCCCGGTCCTGCACCGAGACAGCATTGCCCAGCCACGCTTGCGTCGCCGGCGGCATTTTCTCCGGCGCCATGAACACCTCGCACCCCCCATCCGCATGGATCACCGCAAAACCCAGCGCCACCGGATTGAACCCCACATCCCCACCCCGGATATTCAACAGCCACGCGATCGAAGCAGGATCGGTGATCACCGCCGCATCCTGCCCCGCCTGGCGCAGGATCCCCCCGATCTCCGCCCGCTTGGCCTCCGATGACACGCCCGCCAACGCCAACGGATGCGGCACCGCCGGCGCCATCGGCGCCTCCGGCCGATCCCGCCACACCGCATCGAGCGGGTTCCGCGCCACCGCCACCATGGCAAGCCCGGCATCGAGGTAGCGCTGCAACCCCTCCTCGCCGATCAACAGCGGATCATAGCCAATCCGCCGCCCCTTCGCCCGCGCCGCCAGCCACCCCGGCGGCGGCTCATCGATCACATGAAGCCGCTCCCAAAGCGCCCCATCGGTCTGCGTCGCCAGCTGCAACACATACCGCCCATCCGAAAACACCGCCGCCGCATCCGCCAGCACCACCGCGATCCCCGCACTCCCGGTAAACCCGGTCAGCCAGGTCAACCGCTCCGCATTCGGGGCCACATACTCGCCCAAATGCTCATCCGCCCGCGGCACAATAAACCCATCGAGCCCCACCAGGGCCAGTTCCGCGCGCAAGTCAGCGAGACGTTCAGCGTGCATGATCGCGCACTCCCCGGTTTGTTTCCGTGCAGATTAACAGTTTTGTCATATCTCAATACCACCTCATGCGCTCAACGCATATCTGGCGTGGAAAACTGGCAGATAAATCCTGCGCCAAAACCACTATGTTGCACTGCATCAAAGCCGCGCGGTGGAGTGCAGGAAAGCATGACGCCCGCCACGGCTCACCAAAGAGGATAGACTGTCATGTCTGGCCACGTTGCCAAGGAAGAAATCGCCCTGCTCATGCCGGAGCGGCTCTCCCACTACTTCCAGAGCGATCGCGATTATATGCCCGCAGCCCGCAAGAAAGGGCCCGGTGTGCTCACGATCCTTGCTTCCGCTGTAAAATGGGTGCTCGAATTGCCGCGCCGTCGCGCCATGCTCGACGAACTCGGCTCGCTCACCGACCATGAACTCGCCGATATCGGCATCAGCCGCGCCGAACTCGGCCAGGTCTTCGAGCGTCACTGCGCCCGCCCCCGCAATTCCGAGCGCGACCTGATGGCCGGCGCCCATCCGATCTCCCTCTAAACCGCCGTCCACCGCCCCGCGAAGGCCCGCGTCCCCGCAGGCCCCGCGGCCGAAAAATCCCGCCACGACGCATCTCCTCGTCGGGCGGGATTTTTTACGCCCCAATGCACGCCCCGCCCTCACGGCTTGCGGAGCGTCAGTGTCGTCCACTGCGCCTCGTTGAGCCGGCTCTCGAGCCGCAACCCCTGCCGCCGATGCGCCGCCAACACCCAATTCGCCTGCGTGCGTAACAGCCCCGCCAAAATCAGCGTGCCGCCCGGCGCCAGATTGCGCGCGGTCTGCCGGGCCAGCAGACACAGCGGCCGCGCCAAAATATTGGCGAATATCAAATCATAAGGCCCCGGCCCACGGATCGCGGGCGAGGACCAGCCATCAGCCCGCACACAGCGCAGCAACCCGCCCAACCCGTTCAACACCGCATTGTTGCGCGCCGTGCGCACCGACCACGGATCGATGTCGCTCGCCGTCACGGGCCGATGCAGCACCCGCGCCGCCGCCATCGCCAACACGCCGGACCCGGTTCCCAGATCGAGGATCCGCCGCGGCCGCCGATGCGCGATCCGCTCGAACGCCCGCAAACACCCCCGCGTCGACCCATGCTCGCCCGACCCGAACGCGATCCCCGCATCCAGCACAATCCCGATCCGCCCCGGCGCGCCCCGCTCCGTCAGATGCGTCCCCCGAATGGCAAACCGCCGCCCCACCAACTGCTCCGGAAACCCCGCATAGGTCCGCGCCAGCCAGCCCTCGGAGTCCGTCGCATGGCGGACCAGCGGCACCGAA
>CANFKS010000197.1 GCA_947447625.1 Rhodospirillales bacterium
CAGCGCCGTCAGTCGGTCGTATTCGGTGAGTGCGTGGGCGATGCAATCGCCGATTGCCGTGGTTGGGTCGAGCAGTCCCATCACGATACCGGCCTCGCTGGCGGTGCCGCGGTGGGCGGCGCATCCGACTGGAGCGCGACGATTGAGCAGCCGCTCCATCACCCACGCGGCCGGCTGCGCTACGTAGGCATTAAGGCTGGACGGTGAGAGATGCGCGATACCGTGGAGCACGAGACCGCCGGACGGCAGCGAAGTCTCCACAGTTGGCTGCTGGTCTTGCAATTCTCTGAATAGGCTCATTGCATGTTTCCCCTTCCGATTTCAGCCAAACGCACCAAAAGGCGGCCGCGACGAATGCAGTCGGCGCCGTGCTGCAGCAAGTATTCGCCGGCCTCGCGGATCTCGTTGGGTGCGACGGCGTCTGGTGCGAGTTCCACGAACTCATTGCGGGATGGAACCCAGACCCGTTCCCGGTTGATCTGCTCGACACATTGTTGGGCCTCGGTCGGCCACATCGACAGCTGCTCGGCGCGAATTGCGCGGGCATCCTCGTTGCCGTCTTGGCCATGGCGGGTCAGAAAGGCGCGAATTTCGGCATTGAGCCCGCGTGCCATGAGCAGGCGATGCACATCGGCATCCTCAACGATCCGCTGCCACATGCCGGAGATGATGGCGTTGGCCACGGCGGGGGCGTTGTCCGGTGCTCCTATCGCGCGGCGCGCGTCGCGGATCACCTCGCGCAAGCGTTCAGTGGGCTTTATTATCGTTGTGCTCCAGGAGAGATGTCCATTCCATCAACCGGGTCGTGGCGCGCTGGCTTTCGGTGAGCAGGACTGTGCGCAAACTCGGCATTCGGCTGGCGAGATCTGCGAGATCACAGGGCAGAGACGCGATGTCGCTGACTGCACCGGTGAAATCGACCCAGTCGTCGCCGATCGGCTTAGGCGCCGGCTGCTTCGGCGGCCGCGGCGGTGGAGGTCCGAGTGTAGCGTGGACGGCCTCGCGCACGGCGTTGCGCAGTCCCGACATTGTCGGCGGCGCGCGCTCAACGCGCGACCGCGCGAAATAGGCTTCCATGGCGGCGTTGCCGGCCGCCTGAGCCTGGGCGTCGCGGCTGCCGGCGAGTGCTTCGTAACGGTGCGCGGTGCTGGTGGTGAGGCCGGCGTCGGATAACGCCTCGGCCTTCGACTTCCCTCCGGTGGGAAGCCGAACGGTGGCACCGCCAGGCACGCGCAGTGTTTTCGCCTGATCCAACTCGCGGCTCAGTTCACCGATACGGACGCAGGCGCGGAACTGGATTTCGCGGACCCATACCTCGAGGTCACGGTCGTCGCGCTGGCGGGCATAGGCGGCGAGGGCCGCTGCCTTGTCGCGGATATCCGACGCCTCATCGATGCGGGCACATTCTGCCAGCGCCGCACGGGCCTGCTCGTAGCGGACCAAGGCGTTCATTGTGATACCGTCGGTGGGGCGATGGAGGAGTTGGAAGGGGAGGGGGAGTTGCCAGACGAACTGCGGGTCTGTGCTGCCTCGATGTCGTCGGTGCCATTGGAGACGCCGGGAATGTGACGATGCGGTGAGGGCGGCAGGTGCCGTCGCGGTGCGCCTAACCGCGAGGGGCGCACCCGCGCCTTGATCGCGAGGTAGGCGACCTGACCGTCATCGAGGCGCTGCTGGACGGCGATGACTGCTCTCTGCTCGACCAGGGCCATGACCCGGTGGGCGATGCTGTTGAGATCGGCGCGCGCCACGGCGCTCAGGTTCGACATATCCGCCGAGCGGTCGCAGGCGAGGTGGCCGACGTGATAGATCGAGCGCGCACCGGGCGCGGCCAACTCGAGCCACGTGAGCAGTTCGGTCTCACCAGAGATAAAAACGCGAGTTGGATCGGTGTTCTTCATCTCCATTGAAATACAGGACGGATTAATCGGGGCCAATTCGCATGTTTTCGCTCTGCTTCGCGCGCGAACGGGTGAGAAAACAAAGTAATCGGAGCGTGCTCCTGCGAAGCCGCGCTGTGATGCAGGTGCGTTCAACGGGCCATCTCCTGCTTCTTCGATGCCTCGTAGGCTTCGATGTCTGCAAGCCGATAGAGGACGCGGCCACCGATCTTGAGATAGGCGGGTCCAGTATCCTGAACGCGCCAGCGCTCCAGCGTGCGCGGACTGAGTGACCAGCGCCTGGCCAAATGCACCTGGTTGAGATGGGTGATATGATTATTATCCGACATTTCTGCCCCTTGTGGCACGTGCTGCCCTGCTGGCTTCAACATGATCGATGAACGCGTTGATCCGATCGGCGGTCGTCAAGGTCGGAGACCGGCCTCGACGGAGGTGGGTAATAAAGCTATGATCACCAACAGCTTCACGGCCAAAGTCGGTCGGCCGCATCCTCGACGTGGCGAGGAAGGTTTCGACCCGGGCGACAAATTGTTCGCTAAACGTTCGCATGATGGCTGCTAGGAATGCAGATGATCTTGGTCTTGGTCAATTAAGAAAAATAGGCTATTCCCTATTCATGTCACATCAAGGAGTTACCCCGCGTGCAGCTTGATCCCACCCGCGTCGTGGTCATGAAACTGATCCAGCGTTCCGGCTCCGACCTCAAAAAGGCGTCGCTGGCGATCGGCCGCAACGCCGCCTACCTGCATCAGTACCTCTATCGCGGCACGCCCAAGACGCTGCCCGAGGACGCGCGCGAGGCGCTCGCCGTCCATCTTGGGGTGCCCGATGAGGACCTGCGGGATCCCGAGACGCGGCGCGCCGCGGCACCGGTTGCAAGTCATCCCTCGCACGGTCAGGCCGGAATGGCGGCGGTGCAGCGCGAGCGGGTGGCGATCGCGGGTTATGTTCCGATCCCCGAACTCGACGTGCGCGCCTCGGCCGGTCCCGGCGCGCTGCATGACGGGCTGGAGGAGGGCAGGGAGACCTGGCTGTTCCCTGACGCCGTGATCCGCCACGAATTCCGCGCCCGTGCCGCCGATCTCCGGGTGATCACCATCGACGGCGATTCGATGGAACCGCTGCTATCATC